>NZ_KB892161.1:0-287585 GCF_000373685.1 Streptomyces sp. PsTaAH-124
TCGCGCCGATGTAGACGGCGGTGTCGGTGCCGCGGAGGGTGTGGGGGTCGATGTGGGCGTGTTCGATGGTGTGCCAGGCGGTTTCGAGGAGGAGGCGTTGTTGGGGGTCCATGGCGACGGCTTCGCGGGGTGAGATGCCGAAGAAGGGNGCGTCGAAGTGGTCGGCGTCGTGGAGGAAGCCGCCGCCTCGGGTGTAGGTGGTGTNNGGGGTGTCGGGGTCGGGGTGGTGGAGGTTNGGGTTCCAGCCGCGGTTGGTGGGGAAGTCGGTGATGGCGTCGGTCTCGGTGGTGAGGAGGTTCCAGAGGTCGTCGGGTGAGGTGACGCCGCCGGGGTAGCGGCAGGCCATGCCGACGATCACCAACGGATCGTCATCTGCGGGCGGTTCACCACCGGTGTCCGCCGGAGCGTCCGGTCCGCTCGTGGCCGCCAGCCGCTCGCCGAGATGGGCGATCACGTCACCTGGGGTCGGGTGCTCGAAGACGAGGCCCGTGGGCAGCGAGAGCCCCACGGCCGCACCGAGCCGCGTACGGAACTCGACGGCGGCGAACGAGTCGAAGCCCAGATCGCTGAAGGTGTGCCCCGGGTTGATGTCGCCCGGGTCGCCGTAGCCGAGGACCGCCGCGGCATGGGCGAGCACCAGGGCGCGCAGCGCGCGGGCATCGGCCGGCGGCGAGGCGGCGGGGGCCTCCTCGCGCTTTGCCTCGGCCGGGTCGGTCGGTTCAGTCGCCTCGACCGCCTCGACCGCCTCGACCGCCTCGGTTTCGGCCGGAGGCGCGGACCGCACGGTCCGCACGGCCTGCGCGGGCCGGGGAGCGGTGTCCAGGGTGTCGAGCCAGTGCCGTTCGCGCTGGAAGGCGTAGGTGGGCAGGCTCACGACCCGGGCATCCGTGTGGGCGTACGTCTGCTCCCAGTCGACGGGTGTGCCGCGGGTGAACAGGTGGGCGAGGGCGCGCAGGAAGGTCTCGGGCTCCGGCCGGTTCCGGCGGAGGAGCGACGTGGCCGTCGTGCCGGGGTGCCGGGCGCTGCGCGGGACGAGGGATGCGAGGGTGGCGTCGGGGCCGAGCTCCAGGAAGGTGCGGGCACCGAGCTGTTCGGCGGTCAGGACGGCGTCGTGGAAGCGGACGGTGCCGCGGGCGTGGGCGATCCAGTGGTCCGGTGTGGCGAGCAGCCCGGGGGTGGCGAGCCGGCCGGTGACGGTGGAGACGACCGGGACGGCCGGTTCGTTGAAGGTGAGGGTGGCCAGGGTCTCGCGGAAGGCGTCGAGCATGGGGTCCATGCGCGGTGAATGGAAGGCGTGGCTCACCGCCAGCGGGACGCACGTGTGGCCGCGTCCGGTGAGCTCATCGGCGATCCGGTGCGCCTCGTCGTGGTCGCCCGCGATGACGACGGCCGCGGGGCCGTTGACCGCCGCGACGGTGACCTGGGAGGTGAGCAGCGGCGCGACGGTCTCCTCCGGGGCGTCGACCGCGATCATGGCGCCGCCGCGCGGGAGTTCCTGCATCAGGCGCCCGCGGGCCTCGACGAGCGTTGCGGCGGCCGGCAGGCTCAGGACACCGGCGGCATGGGCGGCCGCGATCTCCCCGACGGAGTGCCCGACGAGGTGGCCCGGGGTGACGCCGTACGCCGTGACGAGCCGGTGGAGGGCTACTTCGAGGGCGAACAGGGCGGGTTGGGTGAGGGCGGTCCGGCCGAGGCCCTCGCCGGTGGTGACCGCCTCGCGCAGGGACAGCCCGGGGAAGTGCTCGCAGACCTCGTCGAAGGCGCGGGCGAACACCGGGTGGTGGGCGCGGAGTTCACCGCCCATGCCCGCGCGCTGGGAGCCCTGGCCGGTGAACAGGAAGGCGAGGGAGCCGGAGACCGGCTCGGTGTGCTCGACCCGGGTGAGGTGGTCGAGGAGGGTGTCGGGGTCGGTGGCGGTGATGACGGCGCGGTGCTCGAAGTGGGTGCGGGTGGCGGCGAGGGAGAGTCCGATGTCGGCGGGGTGCCAGCCGGGGGTGCGGGTGAGATGGTCGTGGAGGCGTTCGGCCTGGTCCTGGAGCGCCCGCGGGGTACGGCCCGACAGGACCCATGCGGTGACCGGGGGCCCGCTCACGCCACTCGTGTCCCGCGGCTCGCCCGTGGCGGGCCGCGGCGCCTCGGACACCACCACATGGCAGTTCGCGCCGCCCATGCCGAAGGAACTGACGCCCGCGAGCAGCGGAGCGTCCCGCAGGGGCCAGTCGCCGGGCTCGCTCTGCACCGCGAGGCGCAGCTCGGCGAAGGGGATCCGCGGGTTCGGCGTACGGTAGTTGAGGCTGGCCGGGAGCTGCCGGTGCCACACGCTGAGGGCCACCTTGAGGAACCCGGCGATCCCGGCCGCGCCCTCCAGATGCCCGAGGTTGGTCTTCACGGAACCGACGCGCAGGGTGCGGTCCGTGCCCGCGGTGCCGACCACCGAGCCCAGCGCAGCCGCCTCGATCGGATCGCCGACCTTGGTCCCGGTGCCGTGGAGTTCCACGTACTGCACCATGCCCGGGTCGACGCCGGCGTTCTCGTACGCGAGGCGCAGCACGTCGCGCTGGGCCCGCTCCTCGGGGACCGTCAGCCCGGCGCCGCTGCCGTGGTTGATGGCGCCGCCCCGTACGACGCAGTAGATCCGGTCGCCGTCGGCCAGCGCGCGGGCCAGCGGCTTGAGCACGACGGCGCCGCCGCCCTCGCCCCTGACATAGCCGTCGGCGCGCGCGTCGAAGGTGTAGCAGCGGCCGTCGGGCGACAGACCGCCCCACTTGGTGGAGATGACCGAAGTCTCCGGCAGCAGGCTCAGGTTGACGCCGCTCGCGACGGCCGTCTCGGACTCGCCGCTGCGCAGGCTCTGGCAGGCCAGGTGCAGGGCGACCAGGGACGAGGACTGCCCGGTGTCCACGACCAGGCTCGGGCCGGTGACGCCGAGGAAGTGCGAGAGCCGGTTGGCGATCATGCCGCGGTGCACGCCGGGCATGGTGTGCTGGGTCCCGGCGGCCACCGCGTCCCGGTAGACCAGGTGCGCGAAGTCGTCCCAGATCGAACCGACGAAGACCCCGACCCGGCGGCCGCGCAGCGCACCGGGCCGCACCCGGGCATCCTCCAGGGCCTCCCAGCCCAGCTCCAGCATGAGCCGCTGCTGCGGGTCCGTCATCGCGGCCTCGCGCGGCGACAGCCGGAAGAAGGCCGGGTCGAAGCGGTCGACATCATCGAGGAACGAGCCCCAGCGGGAGTTCATCCGGCCGGGTGCCGCCCGGTCGGGATCGTGGAAGGCCGTCGCGTCCCAGCGATCCGGTGGCACCTCCCCGATGGCGTCGCGGCCGTCGCGCAGGAGCGACCACAGCGCGTCGGGCGTCGGCGCCTGTGCGAACCGGCAGGACATGCCGACGACGGCGACGGCTTCGGCCGGGTGCGGGGGGACCTCGGCTCCGGTGGGCTTGCTCATCATGGGCTTCTCCTTCTCGGGCGCCGCGTGCGGGCGCGCGGGACCGCGTCGTGCGGGGGTGGCACGCGGCGGCGGCGCGGGGGCGAGCGGCGGCGGTGCGTGGGGCGAGCGGAGGGCGGGGAGGTGTGCGGCGGCGGCGAGTGGGGCGAGCCGAGGGGCGGCTCAGTCCTGGGGGCGGCCGGCCGCCGACAGGGCGCTGTCCAGTTCGCGGCTGTCGATGTCGACGTCGAGGGTCGTGGTGATCCGGGAGACCAGGAAGTACACCCCGGTCAGGGCGATGATCTCGACGACGCCGCGGTCACCGTGCCGCTCCCGGACGCGCTGGAACAGGGTGTCCTCGACGCGGGCGGTCGCGGCCACCGCCGAGACGAAGGCCAGCAGATCGCGCTGGGGGCCGTCGAAGCAGTCGGCGGTGAGACGCCGCTCGCGCAGCGCGGTGAGCTGGTCGGCGCGGAGGCCGAACTCGGCGGCGAGCTGCTCGTGCTGGGCCCACACGTAGTCCGCCCCGAAGCACCGGCCTGCGGCCAGGATCACCAACTCGCGGTCGGGATCGGACAGTCGGCCCTCGGTGAGCTGGGTGTGCCCGATGTTCGCCACCGCGGTCAGCAGAGCGGGGCTGTGCCCGAGGACCCGGAAGACGTTGAGCAGCGTCGCGTCGTGCGGGCTGCCGTAGATCGGTGTGGGCATGTCGAAGTCCGGGGCGAACTCCGGATAGGGGATGCGGGCCACGGGGGCTCCTCTCGTGCGGTACGCGGCGCGCCTCAGCCGGAGGCGCGCCGCAGGGTGGTGGTCAGGAGGTCGGCGACGGCCGCGGTCTCGGTCAGGAACCCGTCGTGCCCCTGGCGGGAGCCGATGACCTCCAGGCCGGTGCAGCCGGGCAGCTTCTCGGCCAGTTCGCGTTGGAGTCGCAGCGGGTACAGGCGGTCGCTGTCGATCCCGGCGACGACCACCGGCACCGGACAGCCGGCGAGCGCGGCGTCCACCCCGCCCCGGTCCCGGCCCACGTCGTGGCCGTTGAGCGCGCGGGTGAGCGCCACATAGCTGCCCGGGTCGAAGCGGTCGACGAGTTTGCGCGCCTGGTGGCGCAGATAGCTCTCCACGGCGGGCAGCGGACGGCCCGCCTCCTGCGGGCGGTTCGCGAACCGCGCGTCGAGGTCGAGTTCGGTGCGGTACGTGAGATGGGCGATGCGCCGGGCCAGGGCGAGGCCGCCGGTCGGCAGCCGTCCGCTGCCGTGATAGTCCCCGCCCTGCCAGTGCGGATCGCGGGTGATGGCCTCGATCTGGGTGCTCTGGGTGCCGATCTGGTCGGCGGTCGCCCGCGCGCCCACGGCGAGGACCAGCGCCGCACCGACCCGCTCCGGGTGGCCGACCGCCCACTCCAGCGCCCGCGCCCCGCCCATCGACCCGCCGGCCACGGCGGCGAACCGGCCGATGCCGAGCGCGTCGGCCAGCGCGGCCTCGGCGGCGACCTGGTCGCGGATGCTCACCTCCGGGAACCGGCCGCCCCACGCTCCGCCCGAGGGGTGCGGCGACGCGGGTCCCGTACTGCCGCGGCAGCCGCCGAGCACATTGGCCGCGAGCACGCACCACCGCCCGGTGTCCACCGCGCGGCCCTCCCCGACGACGCCGTCCCACCAGCCCGGGGTGGGCTGGCCGGGCCCGGCGGGCCCGGCCACGTGCGCGTCGCCGGTCAGCGCGTGCAGCACCAGGACGACGTTGTCCCGCAGGGCGGAGGGACGGCCCCAGCACTGCACGGCGAGCCGTACCCCGGGCAGTACCGCCCCGGACTCCAGGGCCAGCGGCCCCACCTCGACGAGGCACGGCCGGCCGTCGGGCGGCGGGAAGGCCGCCCGGGGCACGGACCGCAGCACACCGACCGTCACCGCGCCACCGCGGCGAAGCCGGCGCGCAGATCCGCGAGGAGGTCGTCGATCGACTCGATGCCGACCGACAGCCGCACGGTCGCGGGCGTGACGCCCGCCGTGAGCCGCTCCTCCGTGCTGAGCTGCGCGTGACTGGTGGTCGCCGGGTGCAGCACCAGGGAGCGCACGTCCCCGATGTTGGCCACATGGCTGTGCAGGGTCAGCGCGTCGATGAAGGCGGTGGCCGCCTTCTCCCCGTCCGCCAGCTCGAAGCTGACGACGGCGCCCGTGCCCCGGGGCGCGAGCTTCCGGCCGCGCTCGAACCAGGGGGAGGACGGCAGCCCGGCATAGGCCACCGAGGACACCTCGGGCCGCGCCTCGAGGAACTCGGCGACCGCCGTGGCGTTCTGCACATGGCGCTCCACCCGCAGGCTCAGGGTCTCGATGCCCTGGCCGAGGAGGAAGGCGCTGAACGGCGAGATGGCCGGGCCGAGATCGCGCAGCAGCGAGACCCGGGCCTTGACCGCGTACGCGGGCGGGCCCAGCTCGGCGTAGACCAGACCGTGGTAACTGGGGTCCGGGTCGGTGAAGTTGGCGAAGCGCCCGGAGAACCAGTCGAAGGTCCCGCCGTCCACCAGCACACCGGCGATGGTGGTGCCGTGCCCGCCGAGGTACTTCGTGGCCGAGTGCACCACGATGTCGGCGCCGTGCAGCAGGGGCCGGACGAGGTAGGGCGTGGCCACCGTGTTGTCGATGACGAGCGGCACGCCGTGCTCGTGGGCCACCGCGGCGACCCCCTCGATGTCGAACACGTCGTTGCGGGGATTGGAGATGCTCTCCCCGAAGAACGCCTTGGTCTCGGGCCGGACGGCGGCCCGCCACTGGTCGAGGTCGTCCGGGTCCTCGACGAAGGACACCGTGATGCCGTAGCGGGCCAGGGTGTGCCGGAAGAGGGTGTAACTGCCGCCGTAGAGCCGGGGGCTGGTCACGATGTGGTCGCCCGCGGCGGCCAGGTTCAGGATCGACGTGGCCACCGCAGCCTGCCCGGAGGAGAGCAGCAGGGCCGCGACACCGCCCTCCAGGGCCGCGATCCGCTGCTCGATGGCGTCCTGGGTCGGATTCATGATCCGGCCGTAGACGTTGCCGGTGTCCTCCAGGGAGAACAGCGCGCGGGCGTGCTCGGTGCTCTCGAAGGCGTAGGAAGTGGTCTGGTAGATCGGCAGGGCCCTGGCGGCGCTCGCCGGGTCGGGTGAGTGGCCCGCGTGGATCTGCCGGGTCTCGAAGCCCCACGCCTGGGTGGGATCGAGGCCGGGCCCGGCCTCGTCGAAGGCCGCCGGGTCACTGGAAATGGTCATGGATTTCCTCTCGTCGAAAGGGTGGACGTGCCGGTGGGAGAAATTCCGGCAGGCGCACGGAATGCCTGCCGGACAGGTGAGAAAGGGGAGTTGGCCGACGCTCCTCGGCGTGGCCCGGGAAGCGATGCTAACGAGGCGTGCCGAGGTTCAACAGAAGGGAAGGGCGCAGGGGTGAACGCACAGCGCGCTGCGCGCGGAGAATGGCCTGCGCGCAACAGCCGGAAGACCATCGCGTTACAGGTGGGGGATGTTCTCGGGCACACGAAGACGTGCGGCTCGGCAGGTGCTCCGAAGCACCTGCCGAGCCGCACGTCATGGGCCGTCGCCGACCGTCATGGAACGGTGGCGGACATAAAAGTGTTTCTGTTCTGTGCAAGCACCAAAACGAAGTCGAAGTCGAAGTCGATTTCGATGGTGCCGGTGCCGGTGTCGCTGTCGGAGTGGTCGGAAAGGTGAACGCGACCGGACGGAATTCCGGGTCTCAGGCCGGCTGACACCTGCGTCGTTCCAATTCCTCCGCCACTTCCAGCCAGCGTTCGGCGCAGCGGCGTACGAACACGGCGACCGGGACCGCGCAGTGCGCGGGCACGTCGTCGAGGAGACTGGCCTGTTCCTCTGTGCTCACCGCCTGCCGGTGCAGGCGGCGCAGCAGCAGCCGCCCGGCGTCGGTGAAGCGGAGCGCCGGGTCCTTGGCCAGGTTGTGCAGCAGTGCGTCGAGGCTGTCCCGGGCATCCCGTTCCTCGCGGACCGGCGGCTTCGCCGGTCCGGCCGCCCGGGTGCGGCGGCCCGTCGGCACGGGGTCGTCGCCCCGGTCGAGCCGACGGCGCACGTCGAGCACGGTGGCGGGCGAGAGGCCGACGCGGTCGGCGATCTGGCGCAGCGACGCCTTGGGATCGCTGCGCATCAACTTGCCCGCCAGTCTGCGGCTTTCGGCACTGCTGACCGGTCGTACGCGTCCGTCCCGCCCGATCCTGCTGTTCGACTGAGCGGTCCGCTCCCTCGAACGCTGGCGCAGCGCGGCGACCGTATGCGCGGACAACCCCGCCACCTGCGCGATCGCCCGGTCGGACCACTGGGGGTGGGAACCGATGATGCGGGTCGCGGCGGCCGTGCGCTCAGCTCTCGACAGGGGTGTGCCGTGCCGTGTGTTCGCCTCGACGGACAGCACATACGCGTCGCGTGCGGGTCCGTCGAAGAATCGCACCGCGATGAGCTCGTCGCCGCGCAGTTCGGCGGCACGCAGCCGGTGTGCCCCGTCCACCACGCGCATCGTCTCGCGGTGGACCACTATGGCGGGCAACTCACCTTCGGTCTCGGCGAGTTCGCGGCATCTTTCGATGTCGGTGCCGTTCGACCGGGGCGATTCCCCGGTTGTCAGGGCACTGATCGGCACATGGGTGACGGGGGTCAGCGGAGGGAGCGGCTCACGGCCGGATTCCGCACCGCTCGGGTCCGTCACAGCGATTGTGGTCGGCGCGGTTGTGGTCGGCTCGCCCATGGCTCAGAACCTTCCGGGGCGGCAGGACGGCCTCCGTTTCGATGAAGCGGGTCGCGAGCGGGCGCGAACGATGGTTGTGACGCACCTGGCCTCTGACTCGGCAGGCATCGCATCCTCCAAAGCGTCAGCTTGTTTGGAAGATACACAGAGCTGCGCAACGCCTGTCAACTGCGCTGATGTGTCGGGAACGTAAGGTCCGGGACCTCCCGGCGGCGGCTTCGGGACCCGGCGTCCGGTCCCCGGCGACTGGGGACAGGACTGATAGTGAGCAGGTCCATGCCAGTAGCATGTTGCGGGTTCATTGCTTACCCGCGGCACCCCTGATGTCGCGATCGATCAAGTCGCCTTCTCTGCACAAGGGTTCTGTGAGATGCGTCACCGAATCCGCGTCGACGCGCCGGGAGCAGTGGCCGGCTCCGGCGGGGGCACCGCCTTCCACGCCGGTGACAGCACATCGGACAGGATCCGCTCGGGGTCCCCGAGCCCGTCGAGCACACTCTCGGTCACCTCGCCGGGCACCGCGAGCGTCATGACATCCAGCCACTTGCGCCACAACTCATCGTCCGACAGGGGGAGTCCGGGATCGCCGGGCGCCTCGGTGCAGAGCCTTTCGGCCTCCCGGCCGTCGACGGTCCGTACGCGCACATGTGAGGGATAGGAGGAGGGAGGAGCACTGTCGAGCTCGGGGGCGTGGACGAGCCGCACCCGGGCGGCGAGCGCGTCGCGACGGGGATCGCCCAGATGTTCCTCGTCGATCTGCCGGGCCCCCGCGGCACCGTCGAGCGCCACCGCGGCGAGCACATGCGGAAAGCTGTATTGCGCCTGTTCGAGCGTGCGCGGCGAGATCTCATCGAGGAAGAGGGCACCGCGGTGTGTCCGCACCTCGATCTCCTCGATCTCCGCCGCGGCCACCCCTAGTTCCCGCAGCAGTGCTGCGAGACCGTGGGCGGCCGCGTGGATGTAGCGGCAGCACGCGTACTTCTTGAAATAGGTGCGCCCGCTCTCGAAGGTCTCACCGAAACTCATGACCAGGTCGTTGTCCTCGGCTCCGGGAACATCGAAAGGGGTCGCGGCGAAACCCGGCAACGCGGGCGGCGGACAGCCCTCCGGAAGGCCGAGGAATCCGCCGCGGGCCAGATCGGCCGCCGTCACACCGGTGAGCGCGCCCCAGCCGATGGACTCCTTCGCCATCGGCAGGACGAATGTCGCCATCGGCGCGTGCTGCCACGCCAGGGTGACCGCTCGCGCGGTCGCGTCGGCGTCCAGTCCGTACAGCCGGGCCACGGCCGCGGCGGCGCCCAGGGTTCCGGCGGTGCCGGTGCAGTGGTACCAGTCGTCGGCGTGCCGCGGCCAGAGCAGAGCCCCCGCGCGCAGCCCCACCTCGTACCCCGCGACCTGGGCGGTCAGGAAGTCGCCGACCGTCGTGCCGGGCGGCGTGGCCGCGAGCCCCGCGGCGACCACGACCGAGCCGGGATGGATGCCGCCACCGAGGTAGTGGCCGTCCTCGAAGTCCAGCGCCGTCGCCGCGGTGGCGTTGGCGAAGGCCGCCCTGGCCGGATCGGCGAATCCGCCTCCGGCCAAGGGGGAGTCGCCGGGAGCGGTACGGGCGTAGGCCGAGGCGTGCCGGGCGGCCGTCGTCGCCGCCCCGCCGAACATGACGGCCACCACGTCCCGCAGCGCGTCGACCGCCCTGCCCCGTACGGCTTCGGGCACGTCCGACCAGCGCAGCCCAGTCGACCAGGAACTGATGCGTCGCGAGAGACCAGGAGAATTTTCAGGCACAAACGGAGTTTGTCGCGGGGGCGGGACACCGACAAGTACGGTATTTGTTGTCTCTTAGTGCCGAAATGTGTACCGCACCGCTGTGCGAGACGTTGTGCGGGGCCAGAGGTGCGGTACTGATGCGGGGCTGATGCGGGACTGAATTGTTCAGGCCCGGTCCTCCGCCCGGACCTTTCGGGTCCGGGCGGGTGGCATCAGGGGTCAGTCGGCGGGGTTGCCGAACCAGCGGGCGAGATGGGTGTCCAGGTCCCGCTGGTCGTCGCCGATCCAGGCCACATGGCCGTCGGGGCGCAGCAGGACGCACGGAGCGTCCAGCGCCGCGGTGGGGTCCGCGAGGTGGTCCACCCGGTCCGACCAACTGCCGGTCGTCAGACGCGTGGTGCGGTCCAGCAGCAGGCCGCGGCCGCGGTGCAGCAGACCGTAGAGGCTGCCCTGCCGTACGTCGATGTCGCGCAGGCGGCGGCCGAGGAGATCCGGGCCTTCGCCGAAGTCGTAGCGGATGCCGATGCCGGTGATCTTCTCGATCAGACGGCGGTTCACCTCGTCGAGGTCCATCAGTTCGGTGAGCAGCCTGCGCACGGCCTGCGGACCCGGTTCGGTGGAGCGCAGTTCCATCTGGGCGCGGGTGTTGTCGAGCACCTCCTCGGCGACCGGACGGCGTTCGGCCTGATAGGTGTCCAGCAGTGTTTCCGGTGCCCAGCCGCGCACGTGTGCGGCCAGTTTCCAGCCGAGGTTGAAGGCGTCCTGGACGCCGAGGTTGAGGCCCTGCCCGCCCACGGGCGGATGGATGTGTGCCGCGTCGCCGGCCAGCAGCACCCGCCCCACCCGATAGCGTTCGGCGAGCCGGGTGGCGTCCCCGAAGCGGGACAGCCAGCGCGGGGAGTGCACGCCGAAATCGGTTCCGGCGACGGCGCGCAGCCGCTGCCTGAAGTCATCGAGGGTGGGCGGTTCCGCACGGTCGCTGACGCCCGCGGCGGGCACCACGACGCGATAGGCCCCTCCGCCGAAGGGCCGGAGACTGAAGGACTTCTCGGTCCGGGAGATCTCGGTCACCTTGGCGGCGATCTGCTCCTGCGGCACCCCCACCTCCATCTCGCCCATCAGCGTCTCGGTCCGCGAGGGCTCACCGGGGAAGCCGACGCCGAGGAGTTTGCGCACCGTGCTGCGCCCGCCGTCGCAGCCGACGAGCCAGCGCGAGCGCAGCCGTTCGCCGTCGGCCAGTTCGACGGTCACGCCCTCGTCGTCCTGCGTGACTCCGGCCACCGCGCAGCCGCGCCGGACCTGCGCGCCCAGTCCGATCGCGTGTTGCTCAAGGAGGTCCACGACGACCGGTTGCGGGATGCCCAGCAGATAGGCGTGCGTGGAATCCAGGTCCTTGGGCGCGGGTTTGTCGATGGCGGCGAAGAAGCCGCCCGCCGGACGCCGCCTTCCGTGCGGCAGGATGCGGTCCAGCAGTCCGCGCATGGCCATCAACTCGATACTGCGGATGTGCAGACCGACCACGCGGACGAACGACGTGGGCTCGGTCTCCTTCTCCAGGACGAGCACCCGCACGTCGTGCAGCCGCAGTTCGGCGGCCAGCATCGCGCCGGTCGGCCCGCACCCGGCGATGATCACATCGAACGCGCCATCCGGCGGCAGGTCGACGGCGGTCGGCGAAGAATGCTTGGGTTGCATAGGTGTTGCCCTTCGGGAGTGCCTTGTTGGCCAGGCGCTCCCGGCGACACCTAGGTCAGCCGCCGACCGTGACGGAACAGGGGGAGCACCCACATCGATACAGCGTTCATGGGTCTCACCTCCTCGGGCGGCGTCACGGGCCAGTGCAACGTATCATCCCCCGCCCGCTGTCGGAGGACGGGGACCACGGCCGGCGGGCGACCGGCCGGCCGTGGCGCGGGGGGGCTCGGGTGGTGCGGGGGTGTGCCGGTGGTCCGGTGGTGCCGGTGTCAGGCGTGGGTGTGGGGGTCCTCCTGGAGGTACTTGCGGTAGAACGGGATCAGCCGCTCCAGCGCGATCCCGACCGCCTCGGGCCGGTCGTAGAGGTCGTAGTGGGAGAAGCCTTCCGCGACGACGAGTTCCTTGTCCTTCGATGCCGCGCGGCGGTAGATCTCCAGGCCGTCCCGGTACGCGCCGAACGCCCCGGGCCTGTCCCCGACGACGACGCACAGCGGACGGGTGAGGAGGACTTCGGCGCGGTGGAAGGCGTCCCAGCCCACCGCCGTGGCCTGCCGGGAGAACAGTGCCTCGGTACGGCCGCCGGGTGCCTGTCCGCGGTCGGTGCGGTAGTAGTCGATGGCCTCGACCAGGTCGAGCTCGGTGAGGCCCTGTGCCTCGGCCGCCTCGGGAGAGTCCGGGAGGTACTGGTTCACCCGGGGCTCGGCTCCGCGGGCCTCCGCCGTGCGCTGCTCGGCGATGGCGTCGAGGACGGCGATGGGGTCGTAGCCGGTGAACGCCTCGTGCATGAGCCGTCCGAAGTTCACGCCGGTGACGCTTCCGACGGCCTTGATCCGGCGGTCGGTCATGGTGGCGTTGACGGCGTAGGCGCCGCCCCCGCAGACACCGATCACACCGATGCGGTCGGCGTCGACGTACGGCAGCGTCACCAGGTGGTCGATGACCTGGCTGATGTCCTGGACCCGGACGTACGGATCCTCGACCGAGCGCGGGGTCCCGCCGCTCGCGCCCTGGAAGCTGGCGTCGAAGGCGATGACGACGAACCCTTCGGCGGCCAGCGCCCTCGCGTAGACGTTGCCGGACGTCTGTTCCTTGCACGAGCCGATGGGGTGGACGCTGACGATCGCGGGGTAGTGCCGGGTCGCGTCGAACTCCGGGGGGAGGTGGAGGTCGGCGGCGATCTCCCAGGCGAGGGCCTTGACGGCCACATGCTCGATGGTGTCGGTCATGGGTGGATTCCTTGGTGGTGAGTGGGGGAGGGGGAGGGAAGGGGGGAGTGGCGGCGGGGACCGAAGCAGTGCAGGACGGCCGCTCTGTGCAGGTTGTTCAGGCTGTTCAGCCCTGGTCCGCGGGCTCGGCCGCGAGGTGCCCGGTGAAGAACGGCACGGCCTCGGCGATGGCGCGGTCGACGTACTCGGGGACGTCGTAGAAGTCCATGTGCGTGCCGCCCTCGACGACCAGGAGCCGCTTGGGCCCGCGGGCGCGGCCGTGCAGTTCGGTGGACATCCACAGCGAACCCGCCTCGCTGCCCGCGACGATCAGGACCGGCTGCACGAGCAGGTCCTCGACCAGGTGGAAGGCGTCGAAGGCGAAGATCCGCGAGACGCTCTTGGTGAACAGGAACTTGTTCTCGGCGTTGGGGTGCTGGGCACGTGGGGTGAGGTAGTAGTCGGCCGCCTCGACCAGGTCGCGGGGGGTGCTGTCGTCCGGTTCGGCGGGGACGTAGGGCAGGTACGCGGGCTCGGCCCCCTGGGCGGCCTCGGCGGTGCGCTGTCCGGCGAGGGCCTTCAGGGTGGGTACGGCGGCGGCGTCGGAGTCGGTGCCGTACCAGCCGCGGCGGAAGCTGGTGCCGATGTTGACGGCGCTGACGGTGGTGAGCGCCTTGATCCGGTGGTCGGTCATCGCGGCGTTGACGGCATAGCCGCCACCGGCGCAGATGCCGAGGGCACCGATGCGCTCCGGGTCGACGAAGGGGAGCGTCTGGAGGTGGTCGACCGCCGCGCGGACGTCCTCGACGCGGGCGTAGGGGTCCTCCAGGTGGTGCGGCTCGCCGCCGCTGTCGCCCTGGAAGGAGGCGTCGAAGGCGAGGGCCACGAAGCCCTGCTCGGCCAGCCTGGCGGCGTACAGACCGGCGGCCTGCTCCTTGACGCCGCCGCCGGGATGGACGACGACGACCGCCGCGTGCCGGGTGCCGGGGGCGGAACCTTCGGGCAGGTGGAGAGTGCCCGCCATGGTGAGCGAGCCGTTGGGGAAAGCGGTGGGTTCCATGTTCCTTGGTTCCTTGTTCTTCCAGTGGGTCGTGCGGGGCACCCGGGCGGGAAGCGGCTCCGGGGGCCCGATCCGGCCCCCAGCCGGTGCCGATATCGAGGAAACAGCAGGTCACGGAGCTGGAGAAGGGTCTGCCGTTACAGGTACTGACAGAACCCCCCGCGCACGGCGAAGCCGTCCTAGCCTGGAGAGGTGAGTACCGAGAGTGACATTCGCGAGTTCCTGGCCTCCCGCCGCGCCAAGATCAGCCCGCAGCAGGCGGGACTGCCCGCCTACGGCGGCAACCGGCGCGTGCCCGGCCTGCGCCGCGAGGAAGTCGCCCTCCTCGCCGGCGTCAGCATCGACTACTACGTCCGCCTCGAGCGCGGCCGCCTCGCCGGTGCGTCCGAGGAGGTCCTCGACGCCGTCGCGGGTGCCCTCCAGCTCGACGAGGCCGAGCGCGCCCACCTCTACGACCTGGCCCGCGCCGCCGCCAGGCGCCCCGCCCGCCGGGCCAGGCGCCCGCGCGGCCCGCTGCCGGACAGCGTGCTGCGCGTCCTGAACTCCATGAGCGACTGCCCGGCCTTCATCAGCAACGGACGCCTGGACATCCTCGCGGCCAACCCCCTCTGCCGCGCCCTGTACAGCCCGCTGTACACCAGCAGCGGCGGGCAGCCGGTCAACATCGCCCGCTTCCAGTTCCTCGACCCCGCCGGAGGCGACTTCTTCCCCCACCGGGAGGAAGCGGTGAACACGACCGTCGCTCTGCTGCGCACCGAAGCGGGCCGGGCCCCCGGTGACACCGAGCTGACCGGCCTGATCGGCGAGCTGGTCACCCGCAGTGACGCCTTCCGCACCGCCTGGGCCAAACACAATGTGCGCCTGCACTACACCGGCCGCAAAGCCTTCCGCCACCCCGTCGTCGGTGACATCACCCTCGACTTCGACTCCATGGAGCTGCCCGCCCAGCCCGGCCTCTCCCTCACCGCTCTCAGCGTCGCGCCCGGCACCCCCGACCACGACCGGCTCCAGCTCCTGGCCGCCTGGGCCGCCACCGAAGAGGCGTCCCCGCCCACCGGCAGCCCCGCCTCCGCCGACCGGCAGAGCTGACGCCCGCCGTACGAGCCGAGACCGCACCGCCCCTGCCCGGAGACCGCCCCGGCGCGGCTCTCGCGTAGCGGGAACGTCCGCAGGAGCAGGAGCAGGAGCAGGAGCAGGAGCAGGAGCAGGAGCAGGAGCAGGAGCAGGAGCAGGAACAGAGGTCTTCGCCGGAATCGAGGACAGGAATTGACCTCGATATCGAGGACGATGGATCCCATGGCGAAAACTTCCCCGCGCACCGCACCGGAGAGCGCCGGCCTGCCCGTGCGCCACGTCACCGACAGGGAACGGCGCGCCCGGCTCGCCGTCCGGCACGCGCTGGCCCCGGCGTTCCGTGCCGGTTCTCCCCGGGCCGTCACCGAGGCGATGACCGTCCTGCACGCCACCGAACCGGCCACGGTCCACCTCTCCTGCCACGCCCGCACGACCTCGCTGACGACCGCCGACGTGGACCACGCCCTCCACACCGACCGCGGCCTGGTCAAACAGCTCGCCATGCGCCGTACCCTGTTCGTCTTCCCCCGCGACCTGCTCCCCGCCGCCTGGGCCGGGCCGTCCGCGCGGGTCGCCGCCACCGAGCGCGCCCGCATCGTGGCCGACACGGTCAAGGCCGGTCTCGCGGCCGACGGCCACGCCTGGCTCGACCGCGCCCGCGCCGAGGTGGTCGACCTGCTCGCCACGGCCGCGGACGGCCGTACGGCCCAGGAGATCCGCGGGGCCCTGCCGCTGATCGACGTGAAGGTGTCGGCCGCATCCGGCGTCCCGTGGGCCGCCTCGCGCGTACTGACCCAACTGGGCGCCACCGGGGACATCGTCCGCGGTGTCAACGGCGCCGGCTGGTACACCTCCCGCCCTCGCTGGACCCTGATGCGCCACTGGCTGGGCGACCCGCCCGCCGCCCTCGCCCCAGCGGACGGCTACCGGGAGATCGTCCGCCGCTGGCTGTACACCTTCGGCCCCGGCACCGAGGACGACCTGCTGTGGTGGCTCGGAGCCACCAGGACCATCGTCCGCGCCGCCCTCGCCGGCCTCGGCGCGCTCCCCGTCACCCTGGACGGCGGGACGACCGGGTGGCTGCTGCCCGACGACCTCGACGAGGTCACCGATCCCGGCCCCTGGGCGGCGCTGCTGCCCGTCCTCGACGCGACGGTGATGGGCTGGCGCGACCGCGACTTCTATCTCGGCCCCCACCGTGACCAGTTGTTCGACCGCCGAGGAAACGCGGGCACGACCGCCTGGGCCAACGGCCGTGTGGTGGGCTGCTGGGTGCAGGATCCCGCCGGTCTGGTGAGCCTGCGCCTGCTGGAACGCGTCACCCCCACCGAACAGCGCCTGCTCGATGAACAGGCGCAACGCCTCACCGCCTGGCTCGACGGATTCCGCGTGGGGTCGGTCTACAGCTCCCCGGCGATGAAGTCCTGACAGCGCGCGGGCCCGGTCATGGTCCTCACGGGCTTCATGGTCCTCACGGGCTTCACGGGCTTCAAAGGGCCTCGCGGATGTCAGGCACTCACCCCGAAGCGGACCCGGCAGCAGCTGGCAGCACCCGGCAGCATCCGGCGGAGTGTGGCGGAACGCGGTGCCGGAGGGACCACCCGCTCGTCCCTCCGGCAGCGCCCGCCCGGCGTGTCGTCAGCGCCAGGTCTGGTAGCGGTTGTAGGTGCAGACCATCATGCGCAGGCCGTACTCGCTGTCGTCGAGACAGAGACCGGTGGCCTGGTTCTCGAAGCTCACCTGGTCGCCCCGCGCGTGCACCCACCAGCTCTGCTGCTCGGACGAGTCGCAGGCCCGGGTCTCCGGCCTGGCCCCGGCACCGACACCGCCGTACATGCAGCGGCCGGTGAAGACGTTACGGAACTGGCGGGTGCCGTCCCCCTGCCAGATCCGCACGCTCCAGTTCTGGTAGTTGCTGTTGTTGCACTGGTAGCCCCGGAAGCCGTGCTCACTGTCGTCGAGACAGCCGCCGGTCGCCATGTTGCCGTAGTGCTCGACCGCCGCCGCCGAGACGGCGCCCGCCGAGACGGTCCGGCTCCCGTCACGTGCCGGAGCGTCGGCGCTGGCGACACCGGCCACGCCCGTGCTCAGACAGGCGGCCAAGGCGAGGACGACGACCGCCCGGCGCAGCCGCCGTCCGGACGTCGGGTCCTGCGCGTTCATGATGTTCCCTTTCCTGTGGTGCGGTCGACGCCCCGTACCTCGCGCGGCTTACGGGTACTCGCAGTACACGGAGCTGGTGTCGGTCTCGACGGGCACGTTGGGCACCGGACCGTCGTTGGACCCGCCGCTGACGTACACGGCGCTCACCCAGCCCAGCCTGTGACCGGGCGTGATGATCTCGACCCAGTAGTGGTTGTAGTAGGGGCCGTCGGAGACGCGTTCGTTCCAACGCTGGCAGAACGCCTGCACGGTGACGTTGGTGAGCCGCTCCTGCGTGGCCAGGTCGCAGCTGGTGCTCTGACACTCCCGTACGCGGACCTGGCTGGCCCAGATGTGGACGGGCCTCGTCGTGACGTCGGCCTGCGCGGGAGCCGACATCAGACCCAGCACGGCCGTCAGGCCGAGCACGGTGGTGCACAGCGCCCGCCAGGAGAACAGGCGGGTCATGGACTTCGAGGACACAGCGGGTGCCCCTCTCGGTGTCGGTGAAGGATGGTGACTGACGCGTCGTCCGGGAGACGGCGCCCACGGGCTCCTCGTATGAGCGTCCGCGCCGCCGTCCTTCGCCGCGGCTCTCCGCCGCCGTTCTCGGGTGTCAGTGGCAGTCGGAATCGGTGGACAGGCCGGGCACCGGCTGGTCGTTGTCGCCGCCGCGCACGTACACCGCGCTGATCCACCCGATCGGACCCCCGGCGTTCACCTGCACCCACCAGTTGTTGCGGTAGGGGCCGTCCACCACCTCGCTGCTCTGCCGCTGGCAGTACGCCGTCACCCACCGCTTGCCGATCTGCGCGTACTTGATCGGCGGGCAGCTGGCGGAGACCCCCGCGCACTCCCGTACGTTCACACCGGTCGCCCACACGTACAACTGGGCGTCCGACGTGGTCGCCTGGGCCGGTGCGGGAAGCAGCAGGGGAAGCGCCGCGGCCGCCGCGACGGCACCGGCCGGGACCGCGTGCCGCAGCGAACGCGCCGCTGCGCGGAGGATGTTCGTCATGGTCGTCTCCTCGCTCGGTGACTTGTTGTCACAGGGCGGACGGGGCACGCGATCGTCCCGTATGAGCGCCGCCGCGCGTATGCGCTCGTACGCGCCCCGACCGATGTCCGCGCCGTGGGCGCATCCGGTGGGACACGCCACGAGAACCAGCCAATACCCGTCGGCGCCGAAATCGAGCTGGGAGCGCTCCTGTCGGGGCTTCGCCCGGGTCTCTCACCAGCGCACGGGTCGGAACCGGCCAGTGGCCCGAAATCTGTGACCACCCCGCCCGGCCTGCCGATATCGTTGTCTGGACAAGTGCGCGGATCGATGCTTGCCGGGGGACGATGATCGAAGTGCGCCTGCTGGGTCCCGTCGAGGTGTGGGAGGACGGGACCCGGAATCTGCCGCTGGGCGGTTCGAGACCGGTGGCGCTGCTGTCCGCGCTCGTCGTGCATCTGGGTGAAGTCCTGTCCACCGCACGGCTGGTGGACCTCGTCTGGGAGGAACGCGCCCCCGCGACCGCGGCCGCGCTGGTCGCCTCGCACGTCGCCGCCGCCCGCCGCGCCCTGGCACCGGCCGGTGCCGCCTCCGCGATCCGCACCCGCGCCCCCGGATACGTCGTCGGCCTCACCCCCGACCAGGTCGACGCCCGCCGGTTCGAGCGGCTGCTGTCGGCCGGCCGCCGTGCCGCGGACGCGGGGCGCGACACCGAGGCGGTCGACCTGCTCACCGAGGCCCTCGCCCTGTGGCGCGGCCAGGACGCCCTGGAAGGCGTGACCCAGTCCTTCGCCCGGATCGAGGCGGCCCGGCTGAAGGAACTGCGGCTCGTCGCGCAGGAGCAACTCTTCGCACTGCGGCTGAAGATGGGGCACGACGGCGAGGTCGTCGCGCCGCTGCTCTCCCATGTCGCCGCCCATCCGCTGCGCGAACGGCCGCGCGCCCAGCTGATGACCGCCCTGCTCCGGATCGGCCGGGCGCCCGACGCGCTGCGGGTCTACCAGGAGGGCCGCGACATACTCCGCGCCGACCTCGGCCTCGACCCGGGACCCGAACTGCACGCGGTCCACCTCGCCGCGCTGCACAACGACCCCGCGCTCGCCGCCGGTCACCCCGGGACGGCGGAAGCGCCCGCGTCCGGCGGGCCCGGCCGTATACCCGGCACATCCGGCGGCACGTCCGGCCCCATACCGGGCACATCCGGCGGTGCGCCCAGCCATACGCCCGGCCAGGTGCCGGGCCGCGCGCCCACCGGCCCGCAGGCTCCCCTGCCCACCGACCCGGCCTCCCCGGACTCCCCGGCGACGCCCGCGCCCCCGGCGGCCCCGGCGGCCCCGGTCGCCCCGGCGACCTCCGCGGGCCCCGGCGCGTCCACGGCCGGTGACCGGACGACGGCCCGTCCGCCCTCCCATCTCCCCCCGGACGTCGCGGACTTCGTGGGCCGCACCCATCAGATCGCCTGGGTCACCGCCCTCCTCGACCAGGCCCGAGACCCCGGCAGGACCGCCCCGCCCGTCGCGGTCATCTCCGGCCGCCCCGGGATGGGCAAGACCGCGCTCGCCGTCCACGCCGCCCACCGCGCGGCGCACCTCTTCCCCGACGGCCGCCTCTTCCTCGACCTGCGCGCCTCCGACACCACCCCGCTGACCACAGCCGATGCCCTCGCCAGGCTGCTGCGGGCGCTCGGCGTCGACCCCGAGACCGTCTCCGGAACCGACGATCTGATCGGCCTCTACCGCACCCAACTCGCGGGCCGCCGCATCCTGTTGATCCTCGACAACGCCCCCAACGAGGCCGGGCTGCGGCCCTTGGTGCCGCCCGGACCCGGCTCGGCCGTGCTGATCACCAGCCGACGGCGGCTGACCGCGCTGGAGGGCGCGGTCCGCCTCGACCTGCCGGTGCCCGGCCCCGCCGAGGCACTGCACCTGCTGACCACGGTCGCGGGCCGCACCGGCACCCGCCCGGAGCCGGACGACCTCGCCGAGATCGTCGCCCTGTGCGGTCAGCTCCCGCTCGCCCTGCGGATCGCGGGCGCCCGGCTCGCCGCACGACCGCACTGGAGCCCCGGGCAGCTCGTCGGACGGCTCCTCGACGAACGCCGCCGCCTCAACGAACTCCGCGTCGGCGACCTGGAGGTGCGCACCAGCCTCGAACTGGGCTACGCGGAACTGGACCCGCCCGAGCGCCGGGCGCTGCGCCGCCTCGCGCTGATGGACCTGCCCGACTTCGCCGCCTGGATCGCCGCGCCCCTCCTCGACATCGGCACCGAGGAGGCGGAGGAGGCCGTTGAGCGGCTCGTCGACTGCCACCTCATCGAGGTGCTCGGCACCGACGGCACCGGCGAGAACCGGTACCGCATCCACGACCTCGTCAGGGAACACGCCCGCGAGCGCTGCCATGCCGAGGAGAGCGCCGACGAACGCGACGGCGCCGTGGAGCGGTTGGTCGCCTGCTGGCTCACGCTCTCCGACCGCGCGGCCGTCCAGGGCCCCGGCGGTGCCTCCTGGCTGCTGCCGCAGCCCGACCCGGAGTGCCGCCTGGGCCCCGAGGTCCAGGACCGGCTGCTGTCCCGGCCCGCCGCCTGGTTCGCCGCCGAACAGAACTGCCTGGTCTCGGCCGTTCACCACTGCGCAGCCCAGGGCATGACCCGGGCCGCGCGCGCACTGGCGGGCGCCCTGATCGCCAGTTCCGCCGCCCTGTACAACCAGTTCGACGTCTGGGCGCAGACCCACACCGTCGCCCTGGACGCGGTGCGCCGGGAGGGGGACGGGGAGGGCGAGGCGTGGCTCATGGTCGGACTCGGCCAACTCCGCTACGAGCAGGACAGGTTCGAGGAGGCGTACGCCTGCCTGGAGCGGGCGCGGCGCCTGTTCGACGAGCAGACACCGACGGCCCGTGACGCGGGCGACGCAGGCGACTTACGTGATGCGGGTGATGCGGGCGACGCGGGGGGAACGGCGGCCGACACCGCGCGCGACGCGCTGCGGGGCAGTGCCACCGCCCTGGTCGGCATCGGCACCATCCGCCGCGAACAGGCCCGGTTCGGCGAAGCGTCCGAAGCGCTCGGCGCCGCCCTGGAGCGGTACGCCGCGCTCGGCGACGACGCGGGGCTGGCCCGCACCCTCTACGGGATCGGCTACGTCCACCGCGAGCAGGGGCGCGGCGACCAGGCCCGGGAGGCGCTGACCCGGTCCCTCGCGCTGTTCCGGCGGGTCGGCGACCGCCAGGGCGAGGCGCTCACCCTGCGCTCGATCGCCCTGTGCGACCGGGCGCGCGGTGCGCTGTCCGAGGCCACCGGCGTCCTCGCCGAGGCGCTGCGCGTCTTCACCTCCCTCGGTGACTCGTTCGGCCTCATGTACACCGAACAGGCCCTTGCCAAAGTGGAGTTGCGGCAAGGACTGCTGGACCGGGCGGACGAGCGGCTGGGCCGCTGCCTGGAGGTGGCCCGGGAACGGCAGGACCGCTTCGGCCAGGCGCTCGTGCTGCGCACCCGGGGCGAGTGGCACCTCGCGGCGGGAGACCCGGACGGCGCGGAAGCCCCGCTGCGGGAGGCGCTCGCCCTCTGGGAACGGCTCGCCCTGCCGCTCTGGCGCGCCCGCACCCTGCGCGATCTGGCCGAGGTGCACGCCGCGCACGGCGACCGCGCGGCCGCCGAGGAGGCCCGCCGCCAGGCGCACGCGGCCTTCCGCGCGCTCGGTGGCCGGGAGGCGTGGGAGGAACGCGGCTGAACGGCGCAGGGCCGGAGGTCCCACGCGGCACCCGGCCCCGCCGTACCGAGGTCCGTCCTGCTCACCGGCAGCGAGCCGGGCCGCCCCGGTCGGCGGCAGCCGGACCTGCCGGGCGCTTGCAGAGCACGCTTGCAGAGCATCTACAGAGGTTTTGCAGAGGTGCCCGGGACCATCGGCGGGTGACCGACATCATCACTCTCTCCGACCCGCGCGTGGCGGCCGTCCCGCTGGACGACTGCGACGAACCGCTCGTCGACCTCCGGGACGTACCGGAGCTGCTGCTCGACGGCCGGCAGGCCGACAGCCTCGGCGCCTACGCCCGGACCCGGTCCGGTGTCCTCGGCAGGCTTCTGCGGGCACAGCGCGCGCTCCCCTCGGGGACGCGGTTCCTGGTGGTCGAGGGGTACCGGCCGCCGGAACTCCAACGGGTCTATTTCGAGGGGTACTCGGCGGACCTGCGGGCCGCGCACCCCGAGGCGTCCCCGGCCCGGATCCAGGAGCTGGCCAGCGCCTACATCTCGCCGCCCGAGGTCGCCCCGCACGTCAGCGGCGGCGCGATCGACCTGACCCTGTGCACCGAGGAGGGCACCGAACTGGCCCTGGGCACCGAGGTGAACGCGACCCCGGAGGAGAGCGGCAACGCGTGCCGCACGGACGCGCCGGACATCGACGCCACCGCCCGTGCCCACCGCGAGGTCATGCGGCGGGCGCTGACGTCCGCCGGATTCGTCAACTACCCCACGGAGTGGTGGCACTGGTCCTACGGGGACCGGTACTGGGCGCTGCTGTCCGGGCAGCGCGCCGCCCGCTACGGCCCCGTGGAACTGCCGGACGGGACACAGCACGCCACCGCACCGGCCTGAGCCGGTCCGCACAGGGCCGCCCCGTCCGTACCGGGTTCGTCCGCACCACACCATTCACCACCGGCCGGAGCAGCAGGCCCCGGCCGGACACAGCAGCAGCCCGTACCACCTGACCAGTGGAACCGCGGGCACCTGGGGGAACATCCGATGAGCTTCACCGAGCCCTGCGACACCGCCGTCGACCGTCCGCTCGACGGCATGAACTCGGCCGAGTTCGACGCCGTCTTCACCGAGGTCATGCCCCGGCTGCGCCGACGGCTGCTGACCCTGACCGGAAATCCGCACGACGCCGACGACCTGCTCCAGGACACCTACATGCGGCTCTCCCGCCGGGCCAGGGGGCGCACCCTGGCCTCCCAGCAGCATCCGTACGCCTACGCCTCGGCGACCGCGCTCAACCTGCTGCGCGACTCCTGGCAGCGGCCGTCCCGCCGGGAGACGGCCACCGAGCGGCTGCCCGAGCCCGGCTGGGACGGGGGAGTCGAGCGCTGCGAGGCCCGGTGCGCGGCGCTGGCCCTGCTCGCCCTGCTGTCGCCGAAGGAGGCCGCCGCGGTGATCCTGGTGGACCTGGAGGGGCTCAGCCACGACGCGGCGGGGGAGTGGCTGGGCGCGCACCGGGGGACCGTGCAGCGCAACCGGATGCGCGGCCTCGCGAAGATGCGGGCCGCGCTGGCCGACGCCCGGCCCTGCTGACGGAGCGTCCGAAGACCGAGGGGGCGGGGCACGCGGCCCCGCCCCCCTCATTCCGTACGCCGTCTCAGCACTTCGCGCCGGCCGGCAGCCCCGCGTACTCGTTCCCCTTCAGATAGACCGCGCTGGCCCACCCCTCGGTGAAGCCGATCCACACGTCGTTGGTGTAGCCGTGGTCCCGGACGGTCTCGCCGTGCGTCCAGCACAGGGCGTCCGTACGGGTCTCACCGGCCTGGATCTGGTCGAAGGCACGGGACGAAGTGTGGGGCTTGCTGCGGATGTTGACGGTCTCGTACGCGGTGACGCTGTAAGGGCCGTACGGACGCGCGCTCTTGGCGGCGACCGGCGCCGCGCCCTCCTTCGTCCCGCTTGCCGCGGCACCCGGCGCGACGGCACCGCGCACCCCGCTCGTGCCGGAGCAGTCGGCGACGGACGGGTGGCGTCCGCAGGTGTTCGGATCGGCTTTGCTGACGCGGACGTTCACGTCGCTGGCCCAGGTGTGGTGGTCCCGGCCGGCCTGGACGGTGGGGTCCGCCGTCCGGGCCCCGGCGGTCGGTGCAGTGGACAGCAGGACGGCGGCGGTGGTGACGGCGAGGGCGGCGGGTGCGGCGAGGGAGCGGCGGAAGGACGGCAGACGCACGGGGTCTGGACGCACGGGGTCTCCTGACATGGAGGGCGGGATGCGGAGGGGTCACACGCAGCTGTCGGGGCCCGGGACACCGGGGACGGGCTGGTTGTTGTCGCCGCCGCGCACATACACGGCGCTGATCCAGCCGACCTGGCCGTGCGCGGCGACCTGGACCCAGTAGGTGTTCTCGTAGGGCCCGTCGACGACGCGGTCGCCGACGGCCTGGCAGTACGCGGCGGCGTACTCGCGGCCCAGCCGGACACCGGTGGGGCGGCAGGTGGTGGACACCCGGGGGCACGGGCGCAGGTTGACGCCGGTCGCCCAGACGTACACGTCGTTGCCGGAAGCGGCGGACGGCGCGGACGGCGCGGACGGCACAGACGGCACAGACGGCGCGGTGGGCGCCGCGGCGGCGGGGCCGGTGAGCAGCGTGCCGGCCAGCGCGGCGGCGACGGGCACACCGGCGGCCAGCCGTCGACGCAGGACGGAACGGGATCGGGCCGGGACGGTCGTCGGCGGTCCGGAGGAGGCCATGGGGTGTCCCTCGGTCGGCGGGCAGGGAGCCGCCCGCCGCGGGGCGCGCTCGGCCGGCGCCGCGCTCGGCGGGTCATCGGGGGGACGGCGGCGGCGCGGAGCGGGTATGAGCAGCCCGCCCGCCATGAAGTGTGATGTAGGTCACCCGAGTTGAGGCATATCGCCGCACGCCCGGCGCGGTCCCCGCAACGACAGACCGTCAACGGAGGATGTGCACCGTGAACCCCACCATCAGGACGCGCCAGATCGCCGGCCGCTCGCTGGCCGCCGTCGCCGCCCTCGCCCTCTCCGCCGCCCTGCCCGCGACGGCGCACGCGGTGTCGGCCGCCCCCGCGTCCGCGCAGGCCGCCTGCGACGTGCTCGCCCCGGGCGCCTCGGCCACCGCCGAGGCCGCCGTCCGCGCCGCGTGCACCCAGATCGGCGTCTGGTACAGCTGGGGCGGCGGCCACGGCGCCACCCCGGGCGCGACCTACGGCTACTACGACGGCTCCGACCCCGACAGCCTCCACGACAACGAGCGCAAGGGCTTCGACTGCTCCGGACTGGCCCGCTACGCCTACGCCCAGGCGACCGGCCGCGACCTGATCAACGGCACGGCCGACGACCAGTTCCACACCTCGCACGCGGCGGCCAGGTTCTCCGCGGGCCAGGGCACGGCACCCCTCCTCCCCGGCGACCTGATGTTCTGGGGCAGCGGACACATCCACCATGTCGCCGTCTACCTCGGCGCCGGACAGATGGTGGAGGCGTACGAGTCGGGCACCCACATCCGGGTGGCGCCGGTGCGCACCGGCGGCGACTACGCGGGCGCCGTCCGCATCGACGGCTCCGGCACGGTGCCGCCCCCGCCGGCCAACGGCGGCACCACCTTCGAGACCTGGGGCACCCAGGTGCGCACCCACTCCGCGCCCAGCGTCAAGGCGTCCGTCGTGGACACCTTCCCCGGCCCCACCCAGGTGTCGGTGATGTGCCAGCAGCACGCCGAGAAGGTCACCGCCGACGGCTACACCAACGACATCTGGGCCAAGCTGTCGAACGGCTCCTGGCTGACGAACATCTACATCAAGGGCCCGGCGTCCCTGCCCGGCATCCCGGACTGCGGCGGCACCTCCACCCCGCCGCCCAGCGGAGGCAGCAAGCCCTTCCAGACCTGGGGCACCGGCGTGCGCACCCACTCCGATGCCAACGTGAACGCCGCCGTCGTGGACTACTTCCCGCAGCCCACCACCGTCAACGTGACCTGCCAGGCCCACGCCCAGACGGTCACCGCCGACGGCTACACCAACGATGCCTGGTCCAGGCTCACCGACGGCTCGTGGATGACCAACATCTACATCAAGGGCCCGGAGTGGCTGCCCGGAGTGCCCACCTGCTGAGTCCGGTCACACGGCGGGCAGCCGGGCTGTCACATACAGGCCCGAGTGGACCAGTGGCTGCACCACAGCGACTCGACGATCGACTCGGACTCCTCCTGCATCGCCTGCAAGTCCAGGACGAACGACATGGGCGTACCTCCTTCGTGATGGGTTCTGCCCCGGACCGGTCGGCCGGGGACATCTCGGGGTGACGGGAGGTGCGGCTCCCGTCAGCGGCGGGCCGCACCGGCGGGGAAGGGGTCGAGCAGGGGCAGCGCCGTACCCGTTCCGTCCAGCGCCGCCCGCAGGGCCAGCAGCACACCGGTCGCTCCGGTGGCGAGGTCCGCGGAGAGCCGGAACAGGTGCTGCCCGGGGACGGCCGCGTGGCCGCCGTGGCGCAGCAGATGCCAGTCGAGCCGCAGCGCCTGGGCCCGTGCCGCGGCGACCGGGGAACCGTCCGGCCCGGCCCCGGCCCCGGACCGCAGCGCCCGCGCCGCGGTCCGGGGAGCAGTCGAGCCCGGCGCGGCCCTCGAACAGCCCCGGCATCAGCGTGAACTCGGCGGCGCACGCGCGCTCCATGTGCCCGACCGCCCGGCGCAGCCGGGCGTCGTCGCGGTGGCGCAGCAGCGCGCGGGCCGCGAGCGCCACACCGGCGCTGCCGTTGGCCAGGTACGGGGTGAGGTGCCCGCCGTGGCGGAACAGCATGCCCTTGGTGTCGACCGAGGCATGGGTGAGGTCCTCGGCCGGCGCCGCGCCCGCCAGGTCGAGCCAGCGGTCCTCACCGGTGTGCTCATGGAGCCGCACCAGGAACAGGGCGGCGCCCGAGGCCCCGTACAGCAGACCGGGCCGGCCGGGCGGGCGGCCCGCGGCGCCCAGCCGCTCGGCCGGCGAGCCGCCGAGGTCCGCCGCCTCGTCGACCAGGCCGAAGTGCAGCAGGGCCAGACCGGCACCCGCGGTGCCACCGGACAGGTCCGTGGTGAGGATGCCGCGTCCGGTGCGTTCACCGGCCACCTGTCCGGCCCTGGCCAGGGCGCGCCGGGCCGCGTCCGCCTCGCCGAGGCGGTCCAGCACGACCGCGGCACCGTACAGGCCGTCATAGAGCCCGGCGCGGGTGGCACGAGGCGGTCGGTGCGCTCGGGGGTGGCCGCGGCGACGATACCGGCGGCCAGTGAGTCCATGACCTGCCGCAGTTCCTCGGGTCCGGTGAGGCGGCCCGGTTCCCAGGTGTCCTCTGTGTCCTCCCTGCTCTCCGTGTCCTCCGTGTCCTCCGCGCCGTCTCCGTCGGTGGTCCCCCGTGCCCCGGGGGCCGGTGTCCGGGCGGCTGTCGGCGGCGCGGCGGCGCGTTCAGGAACGTCAGCGGCAGAAAGAAGAACAGCCGCATACAGGCCAGCGCGTAGTCGTCCATGGACGTGCCCTCCCGGGCGGTGGCGCAGAAGAACCCCGGCGCCCCCAGACCGCAGGCGGACCCGCTCTCCGCGTCGAAGGCCGGCTCGAAGTCGACCAGGGTCAGGCGCCCGTCGGGCCGCACCATCACATTGCCCGGATGCAGATCACCGAAGACCACACCGCGCCGGTGCAACTCCTGGATGATCTAGGCCAGTTGGTCCGAGAAGCCGAGCGCGGTGCGGACGTACGCGTCCAGCGTCGCCTGGTCCGGAGCGGCCGACAGCAGCGGATGGGCCCCGTTGAACAGGTGCCGCTCCAGCTTCTCGCCCTCGATGAACTCCTCGACCAGGTACTCGTGTTCCCACACCGTCACGTGGTCGTACAGACGCGGTACGAAGTCCGGCCCCGCCAGTCGGCGCAGCATGTCGCGCTCCCGGTGCAGCCGGGTGACCGCGTCGGTGCCGCGGCCGTCGAGACCGGCTGGCGGCCGAGCCTCGCGCAGCACGACACCGCGCCCGTCACGGCGGTCGCGGGCCTTGTACACGCCACCGCCGTTGGAGAAGTGCAGGGCCCGCTCGATGTCGTACGTGAAGTCCTCGGGCCGTCCCTGGGCGGCGACCTGCTCGGCCAGGAAGCCGGGAACCGCGACCCAGTCGGGAACCGAGAAGACGGGCCGGCGCAGGTCCGGGACGAGCGCGCCGGCCGGGTCGCGCAGCGCCGAGACCGTCTCACCGGCCGCGTTGACGCAGTACATCTGCCGGAACGCGCCGTAGCGCGCGCACGTACAGGACGGTGTCCCGCCAGCGCAGGTCGCTGAGGATGTACGGTCCGCGGCGGCCGTCCGGACGGGCGGCGAGACCGGTGAGGGCGCGCCGCAGCTCCGCCTCGTCACGCGGGTAGAGGGTGAGCAGCTTCCCGCGGGAGGCGCGGGGAGCGTACTTCGAGTTCGCCGCCAATACGGTGACGGGACCGCGCAGGAACTTCACCGACAGCCGGTGCTCACGGCAGTACGCGAGCACCTCGCCGATGACCTCCGGGTCCTGCGGGTCCTGTGGATCCCGCGACTCCTCACCGCGGACGGGGTCGTCGTAGAAGGCGGGATCGGCCCGGCAGTACGCCTCATAGTCCTGCGGTCGCACTCCGCCATCCCCTCCCAGGAACTCGGCGTGTCCATGCCGGTGAGCGGCGTGGAGATTTCCCTGCCTGGCTCCCGGGCACGGACAAGACCTTGCGCCGGCCCGGCCCATGGGCTCTCGCGCGGCACGACCTGTCCCGGAATCCGGATACCTCTGCCCGGATACCGCGCAACCGGCATCCCGCACAGACCATCCGCACCCGCCGCGCGCACCCACCCGTCCCGCCCCCGCACTTCCCGCGCACAACGGCCCCCTCCAGGGCCCCACGGCGGCCCACACCACCCCACGCCCCGCAGCCACCGCTCCGGGACGGGTTCCGGACGAACCAGATCCAGCCAAGTCGCGCCTGGCAGACCGCTGGTCATCACGATGAGAGCCTTTGCGGGTACTGCCGTCCGGATGACGAGAGGTCACGGTGACCGACCACGAAGAAGCAGGCGCTGTCAGCCCGTTGACGCTGGCCTGGGTGAACAGACAGCTGGAGGACGGCGAAAGGGTTGTCGGAGCCGAGGTGCTGCACGGTGGCATCACGGCCGAGATGCGGAGGCTGACCGTCGGCGCGCCGGACGGCAGCACCCGTGATCTGGTGCTGCGGAGCTTCGTCGTCCCGTACTACCGGGAGCGCGCCGAGGACTGGCTGGGGAGGGAGGCCGGCGCCCTGACCGTGCTGGCGGGGACCGGTGTGCCGGTTCCCGGACTGGTCGCGGCCGACCCGGTCGCCGCGCATGCCGAGCACCCGTCGCTCTTGATGACACATATGACGGGCCGGACGGTCCTGGACGACGAGGGGGTGGAGACACGCGTTCCCCTGCTGGCCCGTCAGCTCATCGCGATCCACGCGGTACGGCCCGCCGAACGGCCCCCGAAGTACGAGGCGTTGACGACCGCCGACTCCGTCGTCACCCCGGCGGGCGCCCGTACGGCCGCATGGGCCGCGGCGATCGACGTGATCCGCGGGCCCGCGCCGCCCTATGAGGGACGCTTCCTGCACCGGGACTTCCAGCCCGGCAACGTGCTGTTCGACATGGGGTCCTCAGACCCGGCGGGAGCGCGGATCACCGCCGTCGTCGACTGGGCGGCGGCCTCCTGGGGCCCGGCGGATTTCGATGTGGCGCACTGCTCGACCAACCTCGCGCTGCTGCACGGCCCGGAGTGGGGCCTGCGGTTCCCCCAGGCGTACGAGGAGGCCGGGGGCGCGCTGGCCGCGGCCGTGAGCGAGCGGCGGTACTGGCTGGTCCGGGACGCGCTGGCCTCCTCGGAGGAGGTGCGTCCGGTGGCGCGGACCTGGCGGGAGGCCGGACGTCCGGAGCTGACGGAACGCGCCGTGGAACAGCGGCTGGACGCCTATGTCACCGCCCTGATGGACGCTACGGCCGACGACTGGGGATGCCCTCCGCCCCAGGTCGGTGAACCGAGGCGGTAGCCGCCTGCGACCGGGCGGTACGGCACCGGGGCAGTACGGCACGGCGTCGCCCCTCCGACTACGACGCTCGTCCCCGCCCGCCGCCCCCTCGTCTCCGGGCCCCGGTCACGCAGATGCGGTGACCGGGGCGCCGGGATCAGCCGTCGCGGAAGGTGCCGGCCGTCGCCGGGGCCTTCTCTAGTTGCGGTACCGGAAGACGATCCGGCCGCGCGTCAGGTCGTACGGCGGGAGCTCCACCAGCACCCGGTCCTCCAGCATGATTCTGATGTAGTTCTTGCGGATCTTCCCGCTGACGTGCGCGAGCACCTGGTGGCCGTTCTCGAGCTCCACGGTGAACATGGCGCTGCGCAGGCACTCGACGACCCTGCCCTCGACCTCGATGACGTTCTTGTTCCTCGTCATCGCACCAGCTCCAGGTTGCTTCCCGCCGGCCGGGCGCCGATGCCCTCGAACAGCGCCGAGGCCGCCCGCCCGGAGTCGTGGACCTCGGCCCAGGCAGCGGCCGTCCCGGAACGGTGCAGCGTCCCCAGGGCGTGGGCCAGCAGCGCCCGCGCGATGCCGCGACGCCGCTCACCGGCCCGGACCGCGACCAGTCCGATGCGCGGCCGTTTCACCCGCTCCACCCGGATCAGACCCAGGTAGCGGTCCGGCGCGGCGGCCACCGCGTACACCGACGGTCCGGCGGCGGTGCCGTCCTCGGGGCGGGGGGTCACCTCGGCGGGCATCGACCGCCACCCGACGGACGCCTCGACCTCGTCCCGGATCGCCCGGTCCACCGCGCGCAGCAGAGTCTCGTCCGCCTCCGCGGCGGGGACGATCGTCACGCCCGGAGGCGGCAGGACCGCTCCGAGCCCGGTGACCCGCGGATCGGTCGGCACGACGTACTCCCGCTCGCGGCGCCGGACCGTGAACCCGGCGCGCCGCCAGCCGGCCGTCAGCTCGGTGTCGGCTTCGTCGACCAGCGTGTACAGCGGCGCGGGCAGGTCGGTCGGCATCGCCTCGGCGAGCCGGTCGAAGGCGGCGTCGTGCCAGGCGTCGATGGTGACGAACAGGCGCCCGTCGGGCCGCTGTTCCGCGTGTCCGCGGCCGGCCACCAGGTCGTCGTCCAGCGCGTGCCATTGCCGGTCCGCGACACGTGTGACCACCACCGTGTCCCTGCTCCGGCCGGATGTGACAGGTGTTGTACTCATCGGAGTCCTCTTCCAGGAGTGCCTCGGTCTCAGGCGCTCCTGGCGACACCGGATGTCAGCCGCCGGACCGTGACGGGATGAGGGAGCACCCATGGGTGACTGTGTTCACGGGGCTCACCTCCCTACGACGGCTTCACGGTCCGCCACGAACGTAGCAGCGGGCCGCCGCCCGCCCCAACCCCTTTTCCGGGCACGAGCAGTTGAGGCACGGAACCGCCCCGCCGAGGCCGGATCCCGCTCCGGGCCGCCCCTGCTCAAGGCTCGGTGCGGCACTCAGCGCCGGGCTCCGCCCAGGGCCGCGATGCCGGCGAGGAAGACGTCGACGCCGAAGGCGAACTGCTCGCGGTCGTTGTGCTCGCCCAGCCGGGCCGCCGCCGCGTGCACGAACGGATACCGCTCGGGGTCGACCCGCGCCCATCGCGTGGCGGCGTCCTCCAGGAAGGACTCGCGGTCCGTGCCGCGGGCGTCCGCGAGAAGCCGCGCGTTCGCGGCGTTCTGCGCGGCGACGCCGAGGACGTGGTTGACCAGCGTGCCCGCCGCGTCGAAGCGCGCCTCCTCCGGAACGCCGAGGGCGTCCAGCAGGCGGCCGATGCTCTCGTAGAAGTCCAGCAGCGCGGGCCGCCACGGCCGGCAGGGCTGGGCCCCCGAACTCACCGCCCTGTTCACCGAGAGCGACACCCCGCCGGTCCTGCGTCCCGTCTTCTCGCTGCCCGCCGGGCACCGCTGGGACCGCACACCGGGCGTGACTCTCCTCGGCGACGCCGCACACCTCCGGGCGCCGAACGGCGAGGGCGCCAACCTGGCCATCCAGGACGGCGCCGAACTCGGCCGGGCCCTCGCCGCGCACCCCGGCGACACGGAGGCCGCCCCCGCCACGCACGAGCAGGCCATGTTCGCCCGCGCCGACGAAGCCGACGACGACGGCTTCTACACGATCATGATCGACGACCACGCGCCCCACAGCCTGCTCGCCCTGATGACCGGCGCCGAACAGAACGCGTGACACCCGCCGCCGAGCGGGGTGACGGGCGGCACGATGAAGAGCCGGTGCTTGCGCCGGGCGTCGCGGCGCGATCGGACCCCGGTCCGTACGGTCGGGCCCCGGTCCATCCGTGCGGTCGGACCCTGGTCCGTGCGGTCGGGCCCCGGTTCGCAGCGCTCAGGAAGTGGAACCGCTCCGGCCGGCGGCGCGTGGGCCCCTCGGCTGGGGGCGGCGGCTTCACGCCCGGGTGCGATGTTCGGCGGCGTCGAAAGCGGGGGCGAGCGGGGCCAGGGCCGCGCGGAGGAGGCCGGGCAGTGAGCCGGAGGGGACGATCAATCCTGCCGCGCCGCAGGACCCCTCGGACGCCGCGTCCCCGGGTGGGCGCAGCCAGTCCTCCAGAGCGATGCGGACGGCCGCGGCGACGCTTGCCGCGAGTACGCGGGCCGTGGGCGCCTCTGTGTCGCCCAGGTGTTGGGCGATCACCGCGGTCAGAGGGGACTCGATACCGGCGGTCGTGCCGAGGAACGCCTCGCGCAGCACGGGACGGGTGGTGATCAGCAGCAGTGCCCTGTGTGTGTGCTCACCGGTGTCCGTGTACTGCTCGACCACAGCGTCGGTGACGGCGTCGGCCAGGCGCACTCCCGCGGGCCGGGCGGCGACCGCCGCCGCGACACGTGCCTCGCGGTCGGCGGTGACGGCGGAGACGATCGCCTGCTCCCGGCTGGCGAAGTAGTTGTTGTAGGTGCGCGGCGACACGCCGGCGGCCTCGGCGATGTCCTCGACCCGCACCCGGTCGGGCCCGTGCTCCACGGCCAGCCGCAGGGCCGCCTCGCGCAGCGCCTCGCGTGTGGCCTGCTTCTTCCGCTCCCGTAGCCCCGGTGGTGGTGTCGTCACGGTGCCAGGGTTCCACGGAACAATGCGTGCACGCAAACTTGCGTGCACGCACTTTTCCTGTGAGTCTCGGCGCACCCGACCGGCACCGACCGGTCACGACAGGGAGGAGATCACCATGCGGGCGAGAGGCATGACGTACGACACCGGATTCGTCGTGCACGGTCAGGTGTCCCGTGAGCGCCTCGACCCCGCAGTGGTCCGGCGCGAGCTGACCGTCATCCGCGACGACCTGCACTGCAACGCGGTCCAGATCATCGGCGGTGACCCCGACCGGCTGGAGCTGGCGGCGGAGGCCGCCGCCGGACTCGGTCTGGAGGTCTGGTTCTCGCCCTACCCGCTGGAGCTGGACCGGGAGCAGATCCTCGCACTCTTCCGTGACTGCGCCGAGCGAGCGGAACGGCTGCGGCGGCAGGGCGCCGCCGTCGTGTTCGTCGCGGGTGTCGAGCTGAGCGTGATGAACCCCGGATTCCTGCCCGGAGACAGCCCCGAGGAACGGGTGGGGCATCTGATGGGCCGGCCCGAGCGGCGGGCCGGCGCGATACGCGAACTGGGCACGCGCGTCAACGCGTTCCTCCGCGACGCCGTGGCCGTGGTCCGTGAGCGCTTCGGGGGCAGGCTCACCTACGCGTCCATCCAGTTCGAACAGGTCGACTGGACCCCCTTCGACATCGTGACCTACGAACTGCTGCGCTCCGCCGAGATCGCCGGCCGGTTCCGGGAGGCCGTGCGCGTCCTGGTGCGGGGCCCGAAGCCGCTCGCCGTCACCGGGTTCGGCACCGCGGCCTACCGCGGCGCGGGGGACCGGGGCGGGCGGGTGCTCGACGTGGTCGAGTACGACCCGCAGACCAAGGCCCCGGTACGGCTGAACGGCGTGTACGAGCGGGACGAGCCCGGCCAGGCCGCGTATCTGAGCGAACTGCTGGAGATCTTCGAGACGGAGGGCGTGGACAGCGCGTTCGTCTTCCTGTTCGCGCTGCCCGGCTACCCGCACCGCCCGGACGGCGACCCCAGGGACGACCTGGACCGGGCCGGTCTGGGCATCGTGAAACTCCTCGAAGGGCGACGGGGACGGACCTATCCCGACATGGACTGGGAGCCCAAGGCCGCCTTCACCGCCGTGGCCCAGCGGTACCGGAGGTGACGGACCCCGGCAGACCTGCACACTGCTCCAGCGGATCTCCCGGTTCCCGCCCCACCGGTCCCCTGCCCCTGTCCCCGGCGCCCGCGGCCGCCCCGCCGCGCGGAGGCACTCCCCGGTGCGGGACACTTCTGTGATGACTCCCCGCACGTCGCCGCTCAGCCGGCCGGTCACGATACGGAGGGCCGTCGCGCGGGACGCCAGACGGCTCACGCGGCTCGTGCGTGGCTCAGGGGCCTACGCGGGCCAGTACGCGGCAGCGGTCGCGGGCTACCGGGTGGGCCCTGACTACATCGAGGCCCACCGCGTCTTCGTGGCCGTCGGCGCCGAGGAGGACGGCGGGCGGGTCCTCGGGTTCTACTCGCTCGTCCTCGCGCCGCCGGAGCTCGATCTGCTGTTCGTCGCCGACGAAGCGCAGGGACGCGGCATCGGGCGGCTGCTCGTGGCGCACATGCGGTCCGAGGCCCGTGCCGCGCGGCTCGACCGCGTCAGGGTGGTGTCACACGTTCCCGCCGAGGACTTCTACCACCGCGTCGGTGCGGTGCGTACCGGGATCGTGCCCGCGAACCCGCCCGCCGTGCCGTGGGACCGTCCCGAATTCGAGTTCCGGATCTCCGCGGCATGACACGCCGCCGCAGACGGCGGACCGGCTCCGCTCCTCGCCCTCTCGCTCACCGGCGCGGCTGACGCAGCGTCTCCAGACCTGCCACGAGCAGGGCGAGGCCGAATTCGAAGTGGGGTGCCTGGTCGGCCTCGGTGAGGGTGGGCAGGGCGGCCGTGAGGTGGGGGTAGCCGCCGGAGGAGACCGCCTCGCGCAGCACCTCCGGGTCGGCCGGGGAGCCGTCCTCGGTCCGTAGCGCGGCCTGTTCCTCCAGGGTGTGCCCGATGGTGAGGCGGACCACCGCCAGCGCGGCCCGAGCGGCGTCCGCGTCGCTGAATCCGGCCTCGCGCAGGACGCCTGTGCAGCTCTCCGCGAAGCCCAGGGTTCCCGGGCCGGTGGAGTGCGTCCCCGCGAACACCCGGGCACCGTCACGGTGGGCCAGCAGCGCCTGCCGCAACGCCCTGGCCAGGCCGGAGAGGCGGTCGCTCCAGTCCGCACCGCCCGCCGGGGCCCGGACGCCGGCCATCATGCGCTCGGCCATCGCGGTCAGCAGATCCTCCTTGGTCCGGAAGTACCGGTAGAGCGCCCCGGCCTGTACGCCCATCGCGTCCGCCAGCCGCCGCATGGTCAGCGCGTCGAGACCGGAGTCGTTCAGCAGGTCCAGGGCGGTCTCGACGGTACGGGTTTGGTCGAGCCGGGGCGGACGGCCACGGGCCGGGCGGGAGGTTGACGGATCGCTCATGCCGGTGATTATAGTGAACGCCGTTCACGTGAACGTCGTTCACTAATTCGTTGCTCACTGCTCACTGCTCACTGCTCACTGCTCACTGCTCACTGCTCACTGCTCACTTGCTCATTGCTCACTGATTCGGAGGCGGATGTGACCACAGAGGTGATCGTCGTCGGAGCGGGTCCGACCGGGCTGATGCTCGCCTGCGAGCTGGCGCTGGCAGGCGTCCGGCCGCTGATCGTCGAGCGCCGCACGGAGCCGCAGCGCGACTCCCGGGCCCTCACGCTGCACCCGCGCAGCATCGAGCTCATGGACCTGCGGGGGCTGGCCCCCCGCTTCCTCGCCGCCGGCACCACCGTGCCGGGCTGGCACTTCGCGGGCCTGGAGACCCGGCTCGACTTCACCGCCCTCGACAGCCGCCACGCCTACACGCTGTTCATCGCCCAGGCCCGCACCGAGGCCCTGCTGGCGGAGCGCGCCGCCGAACTGGGCGTCGGGATCCTGCGCGGACACCGGACCGTCGGCGTACGCCAGGACCCCGACGGCGTCGAGGTGGACGTCGTGGACGTACGGAACGAGCACGGCCCCGGCAGGCGGCGGACCCTGCGAGCGGCGTACGCGGTGGGGTGCGACGGCGGACGCAGCCTGGTGCGCACGGCCGCGGGGATCGGCTTCCCGGGGACGGACGAGACGGTGACCGGTGTCCTCGGCGACTTCGAGACCGTGGACCGGGACGACCCGGGACTGCGGCGCGCACAGGCCCGCGGGGTGCTGGTCGCACCGCTGGAGGACGGCGCCACCCGGCTCGTCTGCCTCGACCCCGCCCGGATGCGGGTCCCCTCCCGCGAGCCCGTGACGCTGGAGGAGTTCCGGACCTCCCTGACGGACATCTGCGGATCCGACTGCGGTGTCGGCCGCCCGCGCTGGCTGTCCCGCTTCGGCAACGAGGCCCGCCTCGCCGAGACGTATCGCGCGGGCCGGATCCTGCTGGCGGGTGACGCCGCCCACATCCACTTCCCCGCGGGCGGCCAGGGTCTCAACACCGGCTTGCAGGACGCCGCCAACCTGGGCTGGAGGCTGGCGGCCGAGATCAGCGGCTGGGCGCCGCCCGGACTGCTGGACGGCTACGACGCCGAGCGCCGGCCGGTCGGTGCGGCGGTCGTCGAGAACACCGGGATCCAGACCCTGCTGGCGGAACTGGTCCTCGTCCCGCAGTACGCGCGGCCCGCCGCCGCACTGCGCGGGATGCTCGACGGGTTCCTGGGCACGGCCGAGGTCAACCGGATCCTGGCCGAGCAGGTGTCCGCCCTCGGCACCGCCTACCCCGCCCGCGGTCCCGGCGCCGACCCGCTGGAAGGACGGCGCATGCCGGACATCGGCCTGACCGCCGCGGGATCCGCCGCCACCCGGGTCTACGAACTGACCGACCGCAGCCGCTTCCTGCTGCTCGACCTCGCCGGGGACGAGGCGCTCCCGCCCGCCGTCGCGGCCGGTTGGAGCGGACGCGTGGAGGCCGTGACGGTGACCGGACGGGACCACCACCCCGAACTCGCGGGCGTGACCGAGGTCCTGGTACGCCCCGACGGCCATGTCGCCTGGGCGAGCCGGACCGGTGACACGGCCGGACGGCGCGCCGAGCGCACACGGGCACTGACCGCGTGGGCGGGCACCCCCGGCACGCCGGACTGAGCCACGCCCCCGACGACGACGCCGCCGCAGCCCGCGCGGGACTCCGTCCAGGGGCTACCGTCGCGCGCGATTCGGTCCCTCTCAGTGCAGTTGCTCGGCCAGCGCGACGATGATGCCGTCCGGGCCGCGGAGGTAGCAGAGCAGGTAGCTGTCCTCGAACCGGGCGATCTCGCCGAGGAGTTCGGCGCCGTGCGGGCGCAGGCGGGCCACGGTGTCCTCGATGTCGTCGACGGCGAACATGACCCGGTGCATGCCCAGCGTGTTGTGCGGCCGGTCGCGCGGCTCGGTGCCGACCGGCGCGGGGTTGCGGTACTTCGCCAGTTCGAGCCTGCTGTGACCGTCCGGCGTCCTGACCATCGCGATGTCGCAGCGGACGCCGTCGAGCCCGGTGCACCGGTCGGCGAAGAGGCCCTCGATCTCCGCCCTGCCCTCCAGCTCCATACCGAGTTCCACGAAGAACGCGACGGCGGCATCCAGGTCCTCGACGACGATGCCGACATTGTCCATCCGCTGAATCGCCATGCGGCTCTCCTTCTTCTGAGTTTCCGGGCTTCCAGGCTTCCGGGCTTCCGGGCTTTCTGGCTTCCTGGTGCGGCCGGTGGCGGCCGCTGCTGTCCCGGGGACGGAGCCGGGGACACGTTCTCGACATCCGCGGACGGGACGAGGCGCCCGGTCCGCCCGAGCACCTGATCGCACCGGACGGTTTCAGCCGTGCAGGGTGGGCCGGTAGGTGAGTTCCTGGATGCCGCCGTCGAGTGTCCGGCTGTCGAGCAGTTCGAGGTCGAAGTCGGCCGCGCCCCGGAAGACCGGGTGCTCGCCGGTCTGCCCGGTGATCACGGGGAAGACGGTCACCTGGACGCGGTCGACCAGACCGGCGGCCATCAGCGCCCGGTTCAGCGACATGCTGCCGTGCGAGCGCAGCGGCACCTCGGACTCCTCCTTGAGCCGGGCGACGATGTCGACGGCGTCACCGCTCGCGACGACCGCGTCCGGCAGGCCGAGAGGCCCCTCCAGCGTGCTCGACACCACCGTCGCGGGCAGGCTCAGCATGCGGGTGACCCACGGGTCGCGCCCCGACTCCTCGAAGGCCGGGGCCAGCACCTGCGCGAACAGGCGGTAGGTGCGGGCCCCGAACACCATCCGCTCCTCGGCCTCGTACAGGGAGAGGCGGCGGTCGAGCAGTTCGGGCCCCTGCTTGCCCCAGTAGCCGCCCCAGTCAGGACTGCCGGGCCGCCCGTAGCCGTCGAGGGTGGAGAAGACGTCGAAGGTGTAGGTGGCGCCCATGGTGCTCTCCTCGGGTGCGGCTGAGGGGGTACGTGAGTTCAGACGGGGCGCCACGCCGAAACTCATCGCCGCCCGACGGCGGACCTGGACAGGACCCGTGCGGGACCTGTGTGCGAAGGAGCGGTCAGCCCCCGGTGAGCGGTGCCGCCGGGGCCGCGACGGCTCGGTCCGGCGCGCGTCGCCCCGGATGCCCGCCCAGTCGTCCGGGGTGCCCGCTCAGGAGAAGACGACGGAGCGCAGGAGCAGACGGTCGGACGCGCCGGCGCCCGGCCGCAGCGTGTAGTAGGTGTCGCCTTCGCAGCCGGCGTCGAGGAAGACCGTGGCGGTGGCGTCGGTGTGGTTCTTCGGCGCCCGGGAGACGGTCCCGGGGGCGGAGCCGGGTGCAGGGAGGTCGACGCACTCGCCGCTCGCGGGGTTGTTCAGGAAGCCGACGGCCTCGTATCCCTCGGCGGTGGTGTAGGAGTAGCGGAACTGGCCGGTCGCCGCGGAGGCTGAGCCGGGTACGGCCATGAGCAGGACGAAGGCGCAGGCGGCGCCGACGGCTGCGGTGAGGGAGCGTCGGATCACGGTGTTCTCTCTCCGGCGGGTAGGGATGCGGTCAGTGTCAGCGATGCCCCGGTGACCGCAGGACAGTCGGTTTGTCCCTCGAACGAGAACGCAGAATCGTTCCGCACCCGCACCCGCACCCGCACCCGCACCCGCACCCGCCCGTGCCGCGCCGCGCCCGGACCCTGCGCGGCCACTTCGCCGCCGTGAGTCCGCCGCCGTCGATCCGCTGCGGTCAGTCCGTCGCCGTCAGTCCGGCGCTGGTCAGCCAGATGTGCTCACAGGTCGCCGATGCCACCTCCAGCTCACCGGGGGACCCCTGCGAGGCGTGGTAGAAGGTCCGCTCGATCATCCAGCACAGGGCCCGTGCCATCGCCGGTGCCTCGTCCGGCCCGGTGCCGGTCCGGACGCCGGCGCGTTCCAGGACGGCGGTGATGGCCGTGATGAACAGGTCGGCCGTGCGGTTCCACAGCGCGCCGATCTCGGGGACGGTCAGCGACAGGTCGATGGCCGTACGCATCACCAGGCCGTGTTCGGTCCACAGCTCGACCGTGCGCCGCATGGCCGCCGTGACGGCCCGGCGCGGATCGTCGGCCTGCGCGGTGGCCCGCGACCGTTCCCACAGGTGCTCGACCGTCCTGGCCACCAGGCCCGTCACCACCTCCTGCTTGGAACCGAAGTAGAAGTACAGGGCGCCCCGGGTGATACCGGCGCCCTCGGCGATGTCGCCGACGGTCATGGCCTCGTACCCCTTGTCGGCCAGCAGGGCCTCGCAGGTGTCGAGAATGGCCCGCTCCCGGACGTCGCCCTTGCGTTCGGCGCTGCGCCGGCTCCCCGGCGGCATCAGAGCTGAGCCCCCTCGGGGAAGTCGGTCGTACGGGAGAGGGTCTCCCACGCGCGGATCTCGTCGTCCACCGCCGTGCGGGCGGCGCCGACCAGCCGCAGCGCGTCCGAGCCCAGGACCAGATGGGCCGGTGGCTTCTCGAACGTCGTGATGTGCACGACGGCCGCCCCGGCCTTGGCCGGATCGCCCAGCTGGTTCCCGCTGGCCCTGCGCCGCGCCTCGCGGATCGGGCCGAACAGCTCGTCGTAGTCGTCGACGGTCCGTTCGGCGCGGGTCATGGACCGCCCGGCCCAGTCGGTACGGAAGGAGCCGGGCTCGATCGCCGTGACATGGATCCCGAAGTGGGCCACCTCCTTGCCCAGTGCTTCGAGGATGCCCTCCAGGGCGAACTTGCTGCCGCAGTAGGCCGACATGCCGGGCACGGCCATGAGCCCGCCCATGGAGGTGACGGCCATCAGATGGCCGCGACGGCGTCGGCGCATGGACGGCAGCGCCGCCCGCAGGGTGGCCGCCGCCCCGAACACGTTGACCTCGAACTGCCGCCGCACCTCGGCCGGCGGGGTCTCCTCGAAGGTGCCCTCCACGCCGTAACCGGCATTGGCGACGACGACGTCCAGCGGGCCCACCTGCTGCTCGGCCTCCGCGACCACGTCCGAGACGGCGTCGTCGTCGGTCACGTCCAGGATGCGGCCGTGGGCGCGGCCCGGCCCCAGCTCTTCGAAGGACCTCAGGTCGCCTGCCGAGCGGACCGTGCCGACGACGGTGTGCCCGGCGTCCAGAGCGGCCTGGGCGAAGGCACGCCCCAGACCCGAGCTGACACCGGTGATGAGCCAGTTCTGCTTCTCCATCGCTCCTCCAAGGGGCGCGGCCCGAGGAAGCGGGACCGCTCCCTCACAACAAAATCTACACCACGTCGATTTTTGTCATCGGTGTGTAGATTCCTGGCCTCGGAGGAGGCGGCGGGGTGTTCGTGCGAGTGCCGTCCGCGTACCGCGCGCGAGGGGAGCGGGCCGGGTCAGCGATGGCGTTCGTAGTGGCGGCGTGCCTTCTCGCGGTTGCCGCAGACGGCCATCGAGCACCAGCGGGCGCGGCCTGCGCGGCTGCGGTCGAGCAGGAACAGCCGGCACGCGTCGTTGGCGCAGGGGCGTAGCCGGCCGGGTAGCTGTTCCTCGGTGGCGGCCCAGGCGAGAACGGTCTCGACGGCCAGCCGGGCGTGCGGCGGAGTGCGCACCGTCCACCGAAGTCCGTCCGGAGTGATCTCCGGGACCTGCCGGACCCCTTCGAGCAGCGGGCTCAGTGCGGCGGGCGGGCGTTCTGCGCGCACCACGTCCCGCAGGATGTCCCGCGCCTCGCGCAGCAGCGCCAGTTCCGCCGGGGTGCCGTCGCCGCCGTGCTCCCGGGCCCAGCGCCTGCCCCCGGCCGGGTCGCCGAGCGCGTCCTGCTCCTCGCCGTCGACCAGCGGCCTGCTGTTGAGCAGGTCCAGCAGCGTGTCCATCGGGTGCCACTCTCCTTCCAGATCTAACCGGATCGAATCGTTTGACAGGTTATTCCACGCGTGCTTGCATGGCGAGAGGCTAACCACATCAAGAATTCAAAGGGGTTAGATATGCGCTCGGTGCACCACCGGACCGCCACCGTCGACGGCCACGAGATCTTCTACCGCGAGGCCGGCCCCGCCGACGCCCCCGCGATCGTCCTGCTGCACGGCTACCCGACCAGCTCGTTCATGTTCCGCGAACTGATCCCGCTGCTGGCGGACGACTACCACGTCATCGCCCCGGACCACCTGGGCTTCGGCCACTCCGACGCCCCCCGTGCCGAGGACTTCACCTACACCTTCGACGCCCTCGCCGAACTCACCGCCCACCTGCTCGACCGACTGGGCCTGGACCGCTACGCCCTCTACGTCCAGGACTACGGCGCCCCCATCGGATGGCGCCTCGCGCTCCGGCACCCCGAACGGATCTCCGCCCTCGTCACCCAGAACGGCAACGGCTACGAGGACGGCTTCGTCGAGTCGTTCTGGACCGACGTCTGGGCCTACGGGGCGAACCCCGGCCCCGACACCGAACCCGCCGTCCGCGCCGCGCTGGGCATCGACGCCATCCGGTGGCAGTACGTGCACGGCGTGCCCGACCCGAGCCTGGTCAGCCCGGACACCTGGGAGCACGACGCCGCTCTCGTCTCCCGCGAGGGCAACGACGCGGTCCAGCTGGCGCTGTTCCGCGACTACCGGAACAACCGGCCGCTCTACCCGCTGCTGCACGAGTTCCTGCGCACCAGCGAGGTCCCGGTGCTCGCCGTGTGGGGCCGCAACGACGAGATCTTCGGCCCGGCGGGCGCCCTGGCCTTCGCCCGCGACGCCAAGGACGCGGAGGTGCACCTGATCGACGGCGGCCACTTCCTGCTGGAGAGCCACTTGGACGTCGTCGCGGGATACCTGCGCGGCTTCCTCGGGCGGGTACTGGGCTGAGGATTCCTGGAGCCGGGACGGGCGCGCTCGACGCCGCGGGAGGCTCGTGTGCACACGAGCCCCGGGAGCACACGAGCCCCGGGCACCGCGGTCCGAACTCACCCCTCACTCGTATCACTCGTAACGCAGGCGCAGTGACTCCTGTTCGGCCTCCTCGACCTGGCCGACGGTCAGGCCCGGCAGGTCCAGCTGGGCCAGCGTCACCTCGGCGCTGGTCGGCTGGGCGTCAGCGGGCACCCACCGCTCCGGCTGCCAGGCACCGGCGCGCATCAGCGACTTCGGGCAGTGCGGATAGACCTGCTCGACCCGCACCACCAGCGCCGTGGCCGGCGGCTTCCCCACCGGAGTGAGCTGGGTGAGCAGGTCCGGTCGCGCCGAGACGCAGGCGCGGCCGTTGACGCGCAGCGTGGTCGGGCGGCCGGGGACGAGGAAGAGCAGTCCGACCCGCCCGGTCTCCAGCACGTTGTGCAGGGTGTCGAGCCGTTTGTTGCCGGTCGCGTCGGGTATCGCCAAGGTCTGCTCGTCCAGCACCGTGACGAACCCGGCAGGGCCGCCACGCGGTGTCACGTCCGCCCGGCCCCCGGCGTCCGCGCTGCCGATGAACACCAGCGAGGAACAGCCGATCAGCGCCCGGGTCTCCTCGGTCAGGTGGTCGGTCTCCTTGCGCAGCGAGTTCGGGTTCGGCGGTGCGTAGAGCTCGCGCAACTGGTCCGGGCCGGTGAGGGCGTCCGCCCGGAGGGACTCGAAGAGCTGCCCGCCGGCCTCAGTGTTGATCATCATACGTACGACCCTAGAAGATGACCGGGGTTCGGGGCGGGCCAGCGCGTCCGGTCCTGGGCCGGCCGCGTGGATGAGCACCGCCGCCCCGCGCCGTTGCGCCCAACTCGCCCGCGGCGCAGCCTTCCGCCCGTGCGTGCCCGCTGGTCCGTCCGCCCGGACTCGCTGTCAGTGCTCCGTGCCATGATGCGGAGGCGTCCCAGGGGAGTGGGCCGCGGTTCGCTGTCTGCCTGGGGGTGAGGGAATGGGCGCGGGTACGGAGCCGGACGGCTCGTCCAGGTCCGACGAGGAGTGGGAGCGGTTTCTGCGTGAGTCGGCGGCGGGCGCCCCCGGCGCGCCCAAGGAGCCGTCCGCGCGGGCCCGCGAGGTGACGGCGCGGCTGCGCTCCGAGCCCGGCCGCGGCCCGGAGGGCTGGCGCGGCCACACACCCCCGCGGCCCAAGCGGCGTACGGGCTGGTACGTCGTCGGGCTGCTGGCCGCGCTGGTGCTGGTCGCGGTGGCGCTCGCGCCGGGGCGGACAGGGGACCTGTTCGCGGGCACCGACTCTCCGTCGTCGGCACCCGAGACCGCTCGCCCGGCCCAGGCACCACCGAGGGGGGCGGACCTGCGACCCACCGTGGAGGAGTCTTTCCGCGGCTCGCCGGCGGCGAGTTGGGCGAGCGGAGCGGCGGGCATCACCGTGCCGGAGGCCAGGGCGGTCGGCTGGATGAGCGCGACCGAGGTCGAGCGGGCCCTGACCCGCAGCCGGGACTTCCTCGTCGCTTCCGGCCTGGACCGCGGAGTGCTGCGGGGCGAGCGCCCCGAGAAGGCGACAGCACTGATCAACCCGCACCAGAAGGACGTCCAGGACCTGCTGAGAACCGCCTTCAGAACCCCGAGCGAGAGGAACGACCCCCTCCTCCTCTTCAGCCGTTTCCAGCCCACCCGCACCCGCCTGGTCGGCGACGTCGTGAAGACCCGGGGCCGGCTCAGTTACCGGGAGGGGGAGCGCGGCGCTCTCCTGGTGACCGCCGACGTCACCTTCGTCTACCCGGTCACCCGCGCGGACACGGGCGGCGACGACGAGATCATCCGCACGATCGTCCGGCGCGAACTGGTCCTGAGCTGGGACGACCCCACCAAGGTGAGCACCGAGCCGGGCACGTTCTCGATCGTCTCGTACAAGTACGCCATGACCAACGGCGGCTGCGGCGCCCCCACGGGCTACCTCACCCCGCCCTTCGGCAGGGACCACCGCACGGACGAGGACGGCGCCGAGATCGACCCCTACGACCGCAGCACGCCGATCGGGCGGAGCAAGACACCGGGACCGGGGGACGAGTGCGCGCGGGCGACGCGTTCCTAGCCACCGTCCGTCGTCGGCGTCACGGCCCGGCCCGTGCCGGTCGGGTGTCGGGCTCCGCGCCGCGCGGTGCGCGCAGGTCACGCACGCGTATTCCCGGTGCGCTCCGTCGCCGGTTGTGGCAGGCTCCCCGCATGCCGATCGTCGACGTGTCCTCCGGGGTGTCTCTCGCGTACGAGACCTTCGGCGACCCCGGGGACCCTCCTGTACTGCTCGTGATGGGCTTCGGGGCGCAGATGCTCGCCTGGCACGAGGACTTCTGCCGGGCGCTGGCAGATCGCGGCCGTCACGTCATCCGGTACGACAACCGCGACTGCGGGCTGTCCACCAAGTTCGAGGAACACCCCGTCGACATGGGCGAGTTCATCGCCGCCGTGAGTTCCGGAGACATTCCGGCCGCTCTCGCGATGGTTCCCTACCGGCTTCTCGACATGGCCGACGACGGCTTCGGCCTGCTCACCGCGCTGGGTGTCGAACGCGCCCATGTGGTCGGTGCCTCGATGGGCGGAATGATCGCTCAGACGATGGCCCTTTCCCACCCCGAGCGGGTGCTGACCCTGACGTCGATGATGTCCTCGACCGGCGAGAGCGCGTACGGCCAGGCCGCCCCGGAGGCCCAGGCGGTGCTGTTCAGACCCAGGCCCGCGGACCGCGAGGGGTACATCGCGGCGGCGGCCGAGGAACTCGTGTGGGCCTCCAAGCGCTACGGCGACGCGGCGGTGCTGCGCGAGCTGGCCGCCGACAGCTACGACCGGGCCTACTGCCCCGAGGGGACCGGGCGACAGCTCGGCGCGATGATCCTCAGCGGTTCACGCGCGGACGCGCTCCGTGAGCTGCGGGTGCCGACACTGGTGATCCACGGCCTGGACGACACACTGATCGACCCCAGCGGCGGGGAACGCACCGCGGACCTGGTGCCCGGCGCCGAACTCCTGCTGGTCCCCGACATGGGCCACGACCGCCCCCGGGAACTCTGGCCCCAGCTCATCGACGCGCTGGTGGCCCACAGCGGCTGAGCGCGCAGCCCCGCCGCGCGCACTCCTCGGCCGGAGCCCGTTGTCAGAGCCTCCCGACAGCGTGCCGGCAACCAGCTCCGACTCGTCCCAGGGAGAACCGCCATGGACATCCTGCTCATCGCCGGCTTGTGGCTCGACGGATCCGCCTGGGACGACGTCGTGCCGGAACTCACCGCGCTCGGTCACCGTCCCGTGCCGCTCACCCTCCCGGGCCAGGGCGACGGTGCCGCCGCCGCGACGCTCGACGAGCAGGTGGAGACCGTCGTTGCGGCGGTGGACGCGGCGCCCGGAAGGCCGCTGGTGGTGGGGCACTCCGCGGCATCGACCCTGGCCTGGCTGGCCGCCGACGCACGGCCGGAGAAGGTGGCCAAGGTCGCCCTGATCGGTGGCTTCCCCGCCCCCGACGGGCGGGCGTACGCCGATCACTTCGCGATCGAGGGCGGGGCCGTGCCCTTCCCGGGCTGGGGCCCCTTCGAGGGCGCGGACGCCGCCGACCTGGACCAGCAGGCCCGCGACCGCTTCGCGTCCGCCGCGGTCCCCGTCCCCGAGGCGGTCGTCAGGGGCGTCGTACGCCTGACCGACGAGCGCCGCTTCGACGTCCCCGTCGTGGTCGTCTGCCCCGAGTTCACCCCGGCCCAGGCCGAGAAGTGGATCGGCTCCGGCGAGAGTCCTGAGCTCGCTCGCGCCGCCCATCTCGCATACGTGGACATCGACTCGGGCCACTGGCCGATGACCACCCGTCCCCGCGAACTCGCCCGCGTCCTGGCGGAGGCCGCCGGCTCCCGGAGAGGCTAGAGAGGCTGGAGAGGGAGGACGGCGGACCATCGGGGTGCGTCGGACCGAGGCCGGCCGGGTCCCGTCTCCGGGACCCGGCCGGCCTCGCCATGTGCGGAGGGCGCGGGGTTCAGCAGGAGCCGAGGTCCTGCCAGACACCCCAGTCCCCGGTGGTTCCGGGCTCCTCGCCCTGCGTCCACCACTTGGCCTTCCAGTCGTGGCCGTTCCAGGAGACCGAGGTGCCGCCGGTGTAGACCTGCGAGGAGTTCCACGCGGTGATCGTGCAGGTCGAACCGCCACCGGATCCACCGCTCGTGGTCCCGCCGTCCGTGGTCCCGCCGTCCGTCGTACCACCCGTGGTGGTACCGCCGGTCGTCGTCCCTCCGGTCGTCGTTCCTCCCGATGTCGTCCCGCCGGACGTGGTTCCCCCGGACGTCGTGCCGCCCGACGACCCGGAGCCCCCCGCGTAGGCCATGAAGGCGTCGGTGAACGCCAGGCTGCTCTGGCTGATCTGGCTGCACGTCGACAGCGAGTTGGCGCTGCCGCTGCACGGCTGGTCGCGGTTGATCGACCAGAACGACAGCCGCCCGACGCCGTGTTGCTCGGCGAATTTCTCCACGGCTGCCGCGTCCGCCAGCGTGAACGTCGAACCGTCGTCGTTCTTGCCGATCATCGGGGTGATCCCGAGGTTCGCATAGGTGTAGCTCGCGTCGACGGACTGCATCTGGGCCAGCGTCGCCTGCGCGGCGGCGATCGAGCCCTGGCCCATCTCGGTCCCGGTGCCCGAGTAGTAGTCCATGGTCATGATGTTGACCACGTCGATCTTGACGCCCGCGCTCTTGGCGGCCTTGAGGATGTTGACGCCGTCGTTGGTCAGTCCGCTCGCCAGGACCGGCAGGGTCATGGAGAACGACAGGCTCGGATTGGCCGCCTTGAGGGCCTTCATCGCCTGCATGTGGCGTGCCGCGGCGGCGGTGTCCGCCACCGCCGCGCCCTCGACGTCGAAGTCCAGCTGCGTGACGCCGTAGGTGTCGATCAGTTTCTGGTAGCCGGCCTGGATCGAACTCGGGGTCGAGCACGTCCAGGCCAGCGGCAGGCCGCTCGCGCCGCCCGAGGAGATGATCAGGGACGCGCCCTCGGACTTCGCCTTGGCGATCAGCGGGTCGGTGAAGGAGTCGTTGCCGACCGGCAGGGTGTCGCCCCAGATCTGGTTGCAGCCCGAGCCGAGGACGAAGGCCGCCGTGTACGCCTTGAGGTGGTGGCCGGTGATGGCGGTGTCGAGCATGCCTTCCTGGCTGTTCGACATGTCGACGTAGGGGGCGACGGAGTAGACGTCGGCCGTCGCGGCCTCACCGCTGGGAGCCAGGGCGAGGACCGAACCGGCGGTCACGAGCGCGAGCGCGGAGGCGGAGGCCGCCCATTTCGCGAAGTTCATGGAAGTCCCTCGGGCTGAGGTGGGGGGAGCGGAGGTGATCCGGTCGGGCAGGGGGAGGCAGCGAGCGTCAACGGCCCTGGAGGGACCTGACGTTGTCGCCGAACGACCAGCTCCGCGAGCCGTCCCAGTTGAGGGACCACGTCATGAGGCCCTTGAGCTGGCCGCTGAAGGCGTTCCACGACTGGCTGACCAGGCCGGGCGCCATGTAGCCGCCGCCCGCGCCGGGTTGGGCGGGCAGACCCGGGACCTGCTTGTCGTACGGCACCTTGATCGTGGTGCCCTGGACGACCAGTCCGTTGTTCAGGCACGTGGTCTGCGCGGTGAAGCCCGCGACCGTGCCCGCCTCGTACGAGTCACCGGAGCAGCCGTACATGCTGCCGTTGTAGTACTGCATGTTGAGCCACCACAGGCGGCCGTTGTCCACGTACTTCTTCACGATCGGCAGGTACGCGCCCCAGATCGAGCCGTACGTGACGCTGCCGCCGGTGACGTAGGCGGTCTCGGGCGCCATCGTCAGGCCGAAACCGGCCGGCATCTGCGACAGCACGCCGTCGATGATGCGCTCCAGGTTGGCCTGGGAGGCGGAGAGGGTGTTGATGTTGCCGCTGCCGGACAGGCCGGTCTCGATGTCGATGTCGATCCCGTCGAAGTTGTACTGCTTGAGGATCGGCACCACCGTCGCCACGAAGCGGTCGGCGACCGAGCTGGAGGACAGGTCGATGCCCGCTGCCGCGCCGCCGATCGACATGAGGATCGTGGCGCCCGCGGCCTTGGCCTGGCACATCTCGGCGGGCGTCGACACCTTGACGCCCGAGTCCATGCCGTCCTGCCACTGGACGGTGCCGTCCGAGAGGATCACCGGGAAGGCGGCGTTGATGACGTTGTATCCGTGCGCGGCGATACGGCTGTCGGTGATGGGAACCCAGCCCATACCGGGGTGCACCCCGTTGGCGGCGCCGTCCCAGTTCTCCCAGTAGCCCTGGAGGACCTTGCCCGAAGGCTTGGGCTTGGTCGGGCAGGTGCTGCCCGGCGGGTTGGTGGGCGGAGGACTGGTGGGCGGCTGACTGGTCGGCGGAGGTGTGGTGGGGGGCGTCGTCGGCGGAGTGGTGGGCGGGGTGGTCGGGGGCGTGGTCGGCGGAGTCGTGGGCGGAGTGCTCTGGTTCCCGCCGGGTCCGCTGAGCACCACGTCGTCGGCGACGTAGGCCGGTTGGCCGTACCAGCCGTGCAGGAAGATCGTCACCGAGGTGACGCCGGTACCGGTGGTGAAGTCGACGCTGAGCTGGCCGTACGAGGAGTTGCCCGGCGCCCAGGTCGAGGGGTCGCTGCCCGCGCCGGTGCCGGTGGCACCGAGGTAGGCGTACGAACCCTGGACGTAAGCGCTCAGCGTGTAACGGGAGTTGGGCTGCACGCTGACGGTCTGGGCGCACTGCGCGTTGTCCTGGCCGGACGGCGTCGCCTTGAGGGCGCCGGAACCGGAGTGCACCGGGCTCGTCACGGCCGCCGCACCGGAGCCGGCCGAGCACGTCCAGCCCGAAAGCCCGCTCTCGAAACCGGGGTTGGAGACCAGGTTGGTGGTCGCGGCGCCCGCCGAACCGGAGTTCACCAGAGCGAGGGCGGTGCCGACCATGGCGACCGCTGCGGCGCCTGCGAGGACGCGCTGCCCGACGGCCGAGCGCGGGGCGGTGCGAGGCTGACCGGCACCGGTCGGATCTGCCGGATCTGCCGGATCTAGAGGACGCAACCTCCGACGGAACATGCTGTGCTCCCTTCTCGCCACGTGCCCTGGGCACGTGCAAGGTGTGGAGGGGCGTGACGCCCGGCTCTGGTGAAGTGGAGTCATACGGCGGTGACCGTCGGGATCGTAGGGTGGGCGGCAGGGCGCGTCAATAGGTCTGGACCAAAGGCGCGGTGAGGCTCAGGCCAAGACCCGTCGCACGGGCTCCTCTTCCGGGCCGCCAGGTCCACCCGAGGCGCGAACCGCCGCCACGAGCCGGCGGTTCCCCGTCGCCCCGGACACGGCGTACCGGCCACCTGAGCCGGCCCTATCGGTGAACGTCACGCCGGGCTCGCCGGGTGGCGGGCCCGGACCGAGCGACGTCTCGTCGCCGTGATCACGGCGCTGAGCCTGTCGGAGTCCTGGTCGAGCGCGTCTCCGCGGACCGGGAACAGTCGGCGCGAACGGTGCTGTTGCATGGACAGGGGACCGGGACCCGCGCGGGCGGGGAACACGGAGAACGCAGGGTCGTCTCCGGCAATCCGTACCCTCGGGATCGTGGTGCACCCGCCGCGCACTCGAACCGACACATATGTATGCAGGAGGATCTTATGACCGACCGGCCCTTGACGCTCATGGCCGTGCATGCCCACCCCGACGACGAGGCCACCGGAACCGGAGGGATCCTCGCGCGGTACGCGGCGGAGGGCGTCCGCACGGTTCTCGTGACGTGTACCGACGGCGGCTGCGGGGACGGGCCGGGAGGTGTCAAGCCGGGCGATCCGGGACACGATCCGGCGACCGTCGCCGCGATGCGTCGTCGAGAGCTCGAGGCGAGCTGCGACATCCTGAAGATCAGCGACCTGGAGACCCTGGACTACGCCGACTCCGGGATGATGGGCTGGCCGGGCAACGATGCCCCGGGATCCTTCTGGCGGACCCCTGTGGAAGAGGGCGCCGCCCGGCTCGCGGAGCTCATGCGGCACTACCGGCCCGACGTGGTCGTCACCTATGACGAAAACGGTTTCTATGGCCACCCCGACCACATCCAGGCCCACCGCATCACCATGGCGGCATTGAAGACGACCGACCTGACACCGAAGGTGTACTGGACGACGATGCCCCACTCGACGATGCGGCGGTTCGAGGAGGCCATGCGCGAGTTCCACGAGGACATGCCGGAACCGGATCCCGCCGAGGCCGCCGCGATGGCCGAGATAGGTCTCCCCGACGATGAGATCACCACGTGGGTGGACGCCACCGCGTTCAGCGGCCAGAAGTTCGACTCGCTGGCCGCGCACGCCAGCCAGGGCGAGAACATCTTCTTCCTCAAGATGGGCCAGGAGCGGTTCGGCGAGCTGATGGGCATGGAGACCTTCGTGCGCGTCCAGGACACCACCGGAGCGGCCCTGCCCGAGGACGACCTCTTCGCCGGACTCCGCTGACCCTGCGTCCGGGGAGGTCCCCTCCTCCCCTCTTCCCCTCCGCCCCGTACGACCGTTGACTCCGCCGCTGCCGGACGCACCAGTCCCGGCAGCCCGGGGCACGACGGGCGATGCCCGGTGGGCCGCTCGTCGTGCCCGCCGTCTACGCTGGCGCGGTGACTGATGACCAGGAGCGGGTGCGGCCGTCGGGAGTGTGGGCCACGGCCGTGGAGGTGGCGAGGGTCCGGGCGCTGGAGACCGAGCGGGAGGACGCGCTGTTCCGTGACCCGCTGGCACGGGCCTTCGCGGCCGCCGGCGGCCTGTGGCCCTCCTCGCCGCCGCCCGACGACGAGGCCGCGCGCCGCCGCCGGCTGGCCGTTTCGTTCTCCATCGTCATCAGGACGAAGTTCCTCGACGACCTGGTGCGGCAGGCCGCCGGGTCCGGTATCCGGCAGGTCGTGCTGCTCGGCGCCGGTATGGACAGCCGGGCCTTCCGGATCGACTGGCCCGAGGGCACCCGGCTGTTCGAGGTCGACACCGCCGCGCCCCTGGACTTCAAGGCATCGGTGCTGCGCCGGGAGCGGGCCGTCCCGCGCTGCGAGCGGATCACCGTCGCGGCTGATCTGCGTGAGGACTGGCCGGGCGCGCTGGCAGCCGCAGGGCACGACCCGGCCGTCCCGACCGTGTGGATCGCCGAGGGCCTCCTGATCTATCTGCCCGAGGACGCGGTGGACCTGCTGCTGGCCCGGATCGGCACGCAGTCGGCGGCGGGCAGCCGGATGGGGCTGACCCTGGGCTCGCGCGGCACGATCGAACGCTTCGGCGCGGACGCCGCGCCGGGCTCGGCGGCGTCCCTGTGGGTCTCGGAGATGCCCGACGACCCGGTGGCCTGGCTGGCAGGGCACGGCTGGGAGGCGACCGGCCACACCCTGCGCGAGCGCGCCGCCGCCTACGGCCGCCCGGTCAGGACCCCGCCGCGGCACGAGGAGCGGCCTGGGGGACTGATCTCGGCGGTGCGCCGGTGAAGCCGCCTCCCGGCTGCCGGGTCGACGGAACCAGGGTTTCTGCGACCGGCAGACCCCTGTCGACGTCGGCACGTCCTGCCTGGCCTGCCTAGCTGCGGAAGCGGTCCGATGCTTCGACGGGCCGGGCGTGGCCCGGCCCTCCGGGAACAGCCTGTGCCACCGGAGGGCCGGGCGGCGGCAGGACGGATCACTCCGTGCGGAGGAGCCGGCCGTCCGGCACACCACGGAGGCAGCGGGTCAGAGAGTGATCATGACCTTGCCCTGGTCCCAGTAGGTGCCGTGGTTGGCACGGACCGCGACTTTCCCGTCCTTGGTGAGGACGAACAGGTCGGCCTTTCCGTCGCCGGTGGCATCACCGAACTCCAGGACCCCCAGCCCGGTGCCGTCGACGAAGAGGTCCCAGCCACTGGACCATTGCTTGCCCTGGTCCCAGTACGTGCCGTGGTTGGTGCGGACGGCGATGTTGCCGTCCTTGGTGTGGACGATCATGTCGGCCTTGCGGTCGCCGTCGACGTCGGCGAAGTACAGTCGGCCCAGGTCCTTCCAGGTCACGAAGAGGTCCCAGCCGCTGGACCATTGCTTGCCCTGGTCCCAGTACGTGCCGTGGTTGGTGCGGACGGCGATGTTGCCGTCCTTGGTGTGCACGATCATGTCGGCCTTGCGGTCGCCGTCGACGTCCGCGAAGTACAGCCGCCCCAGATCACTTCCGTCGATGAAGCGGTCCCAGCCGCTGGACCATTGCTTGCCCTGGTCGAAGTAGGTGCCGTGGTTGGTGCGGACGGCGATGTTGCCGTCCTTGGTGTGCACGATCATGTCGGCCTTGCCGTCGCCGTCGACATCGGCGAAGTACAGTCTGCCCAGGTCCTTCCAGGTCACGAAGAGGTCCCAGCCGCCGGACATGACCTGGCCCGGGGCGAAGGTGTCACCCTGGTTGCGGTGGACCACGACGTCGCCGTTGGTGCGCAGGACGACCAGATCGGCCTTGCCGTCGCCGTCGATGTCGGCCGAGTAGTCCCGGTCGCGGTTACGGACGTCCTTCACCCAGTCCGCGAGGCCGTCGACCCTGGCGTCCACCGCACCGGTCCGGGTCTCCGTCTCGCCGAAGCACCCACCCTGCCAGGAAAGACTGTGGACGGCGGTCAGTTCGACCTCAGCACCCTTGCGGCGCAGGGCCGGGCCACCGGCGTCGCCCTTGCAGACGGAGACTCCGTCCTGGCCGGTCAGCGCCACGGTGGTGCCGGCCACGGAATCCACCCGGAAGTCACCCGTGTGCAACTGGTCCGGGACCCACTCGGTGGCGGTCCGCCCGAATCCGGAACCGAGCAGGGTCTCACCCGCCGTGGGGGCGTCGGCGGCCAGGACCACCGGCTCGACCGCGGTGACGGGCTCGGCCAGCCGGACCATGGCCACGTCCCGGTCGTCGCGCGGAACCACCTCGACGACGTCGAGGGTCTGCTTGCCCACGGTCGCGCTGGACTTCAGCACAGGCTTGCCCGGCTTGACGACGGCACCCGGAGTGGGAGCGAAGCAGCTCGTGGCCGTCAGCAGCCACTGCTGCTGCACCAGCGCGCCGGAGCAGGCGCGCATGGTGTCGCCCTCGCCGATGCGGAGCCGGGCGGCGAATGCCTGGTCACCTGCGGCGGCGGGTGCGCCGGACATCGCGTGCGCGACCGGCGCCGCGGTGAGCAGTCCGGCGGCGACCGCCAGGACGACACCGGCGGTCACGGTGCCGCGAGCCTGCCGGGAGCGGGTTCTTATATCGGGCAACGTATGTCCTTCCCCCGCCATGGAACTGACGGGTCATCTGATTCGGTGTGCCCGACAACATACCGTGGTGACGACCATGGGGCGGCTGGTGACGGATGAGCCGTCGCGAGCTGTTCCCGCACGTGGCGCCGGAGGCTCCCCTGCCCCTCACCGGCGGCAGCTCGGGCACCGGACCGGTGACGGCGGAACACGGAACATGCGCGCGGCACCGGCTGCGTGTCCACGCTCATGGACTGAGCCGATCCACCCGGTCCGTCGCGTCCTCGTGGGATCCGCCGGAACCCTTCCCGCTGCTCAGAGGAACACCGCCCCCGCCACGGCTGTCGCCGCGAGCACGAGGACCATCAGGGCGTTGAACGTCACGTCCTGCCCCTGTGAGCGCTGTTCGGCCGCGCGGTCCAGAGTGAAGTCGGCCGGATCGGCGGGTGCGTAGTGGACCGTGACCTCACGGCCGTACGCGTCGGCGGGGTCCGCCAGATGCGAGGTGCAGTGGGCCGTGACAGCCGTGCCCTCACGGGTGGTGAACGACACGACCGGGGTGATGGTGGTCCAGGTGTGGCCGTCGTCCTGGTCGATGCTGACGTCCTTCAGGACCGCGACGACCCGTCCCGGAACGGATTCCATCGCGGCCAGCCCGCTGAGGCGTTCGCGCCTGGCGCGTACCGTCCCGGGCAGGTGGGCGGCGGCGTAGAGCGCGCACGGACCGCCGAAGCCGATCAGCGCCCAGGGCCATCCCTGCTCGACGGCGGCGAGGACCACCAGACCGACGTAGACCAGGAAGAGCGCGCAACCGGGCCGGCCCAGTCCGCGGCCGGGCCGCTCGGGGCGGTCGGAGAACCGGTAGTCGTGCGGTCTGCCCCGCGGGTGGCTGACCCCGATCTCCCGGCCCTCCCACGCCGCGGTGATCATCTCGCCGCGCTCACCGTCGTTCGTCACGGTGATCTCCTGCCCGGAGACCGGATCGCGGTAGGTGACGACCACCGGTATCCCGCCCTTGCGGGAGCCGCCGTGCCGGGATTCCCGTACCTGCTCGATCCGCCCTGTGAGCCGGACCGTCCGCTGCGCCCCGGTCACCCCGGCCAGCGCCATGGTGTAGCCGACCAGCGCCAGTACACCCCACACCGCACACCACAGCACCAGGAACTCGTCCCACCCCATGTGCGCCCTTCCTCCGTTCGATCCGGTCAACTGCCGCTGTGTCGACGTACGGTGCCCTGCCCGTCCGCCTCCAGCGTTGCCGTGCCGCCGTCGCCGGTGACCACGACTCTGAGCGTGAGCGAGCCGGTGATGCCGTCGGCGGTCAGCTGCCAGCTTCGCGGGGAGCCGGTACCGAGGGTGGTCCTGGCCTCCTCGACCAGGCCGGGCAGGCGGTCGAAGGGCAGGGAACGCGGGTCGAACCCGGCGCTCCGCACACCGGTGGGGGAGAAGACGACCGTCAGCAGACGGTCCTGCACGACGACGGTGAGTGCCCGGCGCCTGTCCGTGTACTCCGTGTTCCCCGCGTTCCCCGTGCTTCCCGTGTTCTCCGTCAACGACTCGACCGCCTTGCGCAGTTCGCCCCGGTCGAGCATCGACTGGCCCGGTCCGACGGTGACCGTGCCGGTCGCCGACGTCACCGTAGTCGTGGACGACGAGGTCGACGAGGACGTGGACGACGAGGAGGAGACGGACGGTCGTCGGGGGGCGCCGCTCTCGTCGGTGCCGAACAGGTCGGCACGGAACAGCAGGAGCACGGCGCCCGCGCCGAGCAGCAGGCCGAGGAGGGTGAGGAGACCGCCGGCGCAGCCCACCGGGGGATCGCTCTTCAAGACCGGGCCGGGCACCGAATCCACCTGGGCCCCGGCGGCTCGCTCCTCCCACTTGGGGGTGGGCCGCTTCACGATCCGCGTCTTCGCCGGCCGGTCCGGGGGATACTCGACCACCACGATGCCGCGCGGCCGGTAGTCGGGCAGTTCGACGAGGTTGATGTCCTGCCGTATCTCGACGCGGTACGCGGGTGCTTCGTCCGGCGCCACGGACAGCTCGAACCGCACGGGTACGTCGCTGCTCTCGCCGCCGACGGCCTCCAGGCTCTCGATCACCGCGAGCGCCGTGCGCGGTACGACGGCCGCCTCACGGGCCCGGCGCGGCAGCGTGGCGAGGAAGAGGACCAGACCGTACACCGCGGGCAGGACCAGCCCCACGACGACCGGCAGCGCCTTCTCGACGACGCACCCGCCGATGAAGGCGGTCAGGGACGCCCCGATCACCCCGCCGGTCAGGAGCCCGCGGGCGAGATCGGCGGGTGTGCTGTGCGCGGGCTGCGCGTCCGCGGTGAAGGTCATGTGGGCGATTGTGCACGCCAGGGCCAACGGCCGACAGCCCTGTGGAAAACCCCTCGCGAAAGATCGTGGAAGATCGCGAAGGGTCGCGGACGAGCGGCACCGGCCCTGGTCGGCGGAGGGTAGGGGGGAACACTTTCACGGCTCGGTGCGGCGGTGCGTGCGGTGCGGTGCCTACGATTTGTGGGTCACCCAGAGCGTTTCCGCCGGCCAGCGGTGTGCCCAGTCAGGCGGGTCGGTTCGGTTGTAGCCGTTGGCTGTTCCGGGGTCGGGCCGCGGCTCGATGAGGTCGTCGATGACGAGACCCGCGCCGCGCAGGACCCTGACCCAGTCGCCGTAGGTGAGCTGATAGCTGGTCGCGCCGTCGTCCTCGGCGATGGCGTTCAGCCCGAAGTAGTCCTGCTGGAGTGTCGTGGTCGCGCGCCCGGCGGCTTCGTCGTAGCAGGCTTCGAACCATGGGCTGGCGACGTTGAACACCAGGCGCCCACCGCGGCGCAGGACGCGTGCGGCCTGCGGGACGGCCAGGCGCGGGGGCGCCCAGCTGAGCCCGCCGTAGTCGCAGAACACCAGGTCGAAGCTGTCGGCGGTGAACGGGAGGTGTTCGGCGGCGCCTTGCACCAGCGGATAGCGGGCCGCTCCCATCGCGCCTGCCGCCGCGGCGAGTTGGGCTTCGGACAGATCGATTCCCACCACGGCGGCGCCCTCGGCGGCGAGCGCCCTGGACCACTGGCCCGCGCCGCAGCCGAGTTCGAGGACGCGCTTGCCGGTGACGTCGCCCAGAGCGCGCAGGTGCGCGTCGGGGACGGCGTACGTGCCCCAGAGCCGGGGCGCCGCGCCGATCTGCGGGTCGTGCTGGTGCTGGTAGGCGCTGCTGAACTGGTTCCAGAACCGCCGGTTGGCGGGAATGCTGTCCACGCGCCGACTCAAGCACCGCCTGTCGGGGGTGGTCAACACGATTGTGGTGCGGCCGGGAGGACGCCGAGGACGCCCCACCGGCCCACCGGCCGCAGGTGTCCCGATGCGATCGGGCGATCCCGGGCGATCCCGGGCGGGCCGCCCCGCCCGGCCCGTCAGCGGCGCGGTGCCAGGTGCAGCAGCGGGGCCCCCGCCGGGAACAGGTACTTGGCGGCCATGACCGGGCGGCCCGAGACGGAGACGGTCTGGGTGAGAAGGAGCGCCGGTGTCTCCGGGGGCCGGGAGATGGCCGTACCGCGCTCCTTGCCGAGCATGGTGGCGCCCAGGGTGCTGCGGGCCGTCATCGGCAGGGGCGCGGCGTCCAGGAAGGCGGAGAGCATGGTGGCCGCCGGGTCCGGGGCGGCGGGCGCGGTGCCGAGCGCCGTGGACAGGGCCGGGTCGACGGCGCGCAGCGTCGCCTCGTCCGCCGCCCACTCGTGCGCGAAGCACGCCGGGGCGCCGTCGATGTCGACGACCGTCTCCCAGAAGCAGGTGCGCTCCGAGGGTGCCAGACGCAGGTGGAAGCCCGAGAAGTCCGTGGGCTCCTCCAGTTCGGCCGCGAGGCGGCGGCAGCGTACGGTACCGGGACCGAGCAAGGACTCGACGGGCAGCAGACGCTCCAGGCCCGGCGCGGGCGGCGACTGGCTCACGGTGCTGCCGGAACCCTGCCGCCGGATGATGACGCCGTCCTCCTGGAGCAGGATCAGCACCTCGCGCAGCGCCGGGCGGCTGACGCCGAGCTGTGCGGCGAGGGCGGGTTCGGAGGGCAGCCGCGCGCCCGGGGGGAAGGTGCCGTCGTCGATGGCCGCGACGATGCGCTGGTAGAGCTCGACGCGGGGTGAGTGGCGGCGGTCTCCCTGCCGAGGCATCAAGGCTCCTCTTTTTGTCTGACAAATATCGCGGACCGGTATCCGGTTCGGTTCAGGATAGCTCGCCGGTGCGTCGGCCGTCCCGTCGCGGTTCGCGGATCGCTCCTGCCTTGTCTTGCCTGCGTGAAACGGTTCCTCGCCGCCTCGAAGCGGGAGGGGGCGTGTTCAGCGTCACTCTTGTGCTCGCGGTGGGGCCGTGCCTAACCTCTCGCCAGCCCACCGAAAGCTGTCTGACAACTTGAGGGTGGTGCCGTCGGGTGGCGCCTCCGCGCGACCCCAGGACTCCCCGCAGGACTCCCCGAAAGAGGCGACATGTCCGTCCTCGCATCACGTCCGCTGCTCATGGACTGCGACACCGGCATCGACGATGCCGTCGCACTGCTGTACCTGTGCCAGACCCCGGGTGTCGATCTGCGCGCGGTCACCACGGTCGCGGGCAACACCAGCGCCGAGCAGGCCGCCCGCAACACCCTCCAGGTCCTCCAGGTCGCCGGCCGCACCGACATCCCGGTGGCCGCGGGCGCAGCGACGACCCTCCGCGGCGACGTGAACGCCGATGCGAGCTTCGTCCACGGTGAGGGAGGTCTCGGCGGTGTCAGCCTGCCCGCGCCCTCCGCCGGTACGGACCCCCGGCACGCCGCGGACCTCATCATCGACACCGCCCGCCGGGCCGGCGGGGACCTGCACATCCTCGCCACCGCCCCGCTGACCAACCTGGCCCTCGCCCTGCGCAAGGAACCCCGGCTGCCGGAACTGGTCTCCCGCGTCACCGTGATGGGCGGCGCCGTCCACCACCCCGGCAACATCAGCCCGGTCGCCGAGGCGAACATCGGCCACGACCCCGAAGCGGCCGCACTGGTGCTGGCGGCCGACTGGGACCTCACCCTCGTCCCGCTCGACGTGACGATGCGGGAGAACCTCACCGAGGCGCACCGGCAGCGGCTGCTCGCCCACGGCTCGCCGGTGAGCCGGCTCGCCGGTGAGATCCTCGACTTCTACTTCACCTTCCACGAGGAGACCGCGCTGCCCTTCCGCGGATCCGCCTGCCACGACCCCCTCGCGGCCGGTATCGCCGTCGGCGAGGTCACCCCGGTCCTCGCGCCGCGCCTGCACGTCACCGTGGACACCGCGGACGGCGCGGCCCGCGGCGCGCTCGTCGCGGACACCCGGGGCATCCACCTGGGCTACCCGGAGCAGCCCGGCGCCCGTGCCGCCGTCGTGCTCAAGACCGACGGCACCTTCCCGGACCTCCTCGTCGACCGGCTCTGCCAGACCGGGAAGTGAGACGGCGCGATGACCACTGACCTGACCACCCGGCCGGCGAGGACGGCGGCCGGGACCGCGGCGCTCATGACGGCGCTGCTCGCCGCGTGCACGGCCTTCCAGCTCAACGCCAGCATGCTGAGCCCGGCCCTGGTGACCATGGCCCGCGAGCTGCACACCGACGAGACGAACACCGGCCTCTCGCAGACCGTGTTCTTCACCGCGTCCGCGATGTTCTCCCTGTTCCTGCCCCGCTACAGCGACATCGTGGGCCGCAAGAGGGTGCTGCGCTGGATGCTCGTCCTCATGGCGGCGGGGACCGTCCTGGCCGCGCTGGCCCCGAACATCGCGGTCCTCGACATCGCACGGGCCGCGCAGGGCGCCTCCGGACCCGTCGTGCAGATCTCCCTGCTGATGCTGCGCTCCGAGATCACCGACCCCAAGCGGTTCGGCACCCTGATGGGCGTGGTCGCGGCGGTCAACGGCGGCATCGCGGGGGTGGACGCGCTGGCCGGTGGCTGGCTCGCCAGCCACCACGGATTCCGCAGCGTCTTCTGGGTGATCGCGGTCGTCGCCGTGCTCGCCGCGGTCCTGGTCCAGATGAACTGCCCGGAGTCCCGGCCCTCCGCCGGAACCCCGATGGACTGGGCGGGCGTGGTCCCCCTCGTGCTGAGCGTCGCCACGCTGCTGCTCGCCGTGGACGAGGCGGAGAAACTCGGAGCGGCGAACTGGCCGTACGCGAGCGGGCTCCTGGTCGTCGCCGTGGCCGCGTTCGCGGTGTTCTGGCGGACGGAGAAGCGCGGCAGCGACCCCCTGGTCCGGATCGACGACCTGCGCCGACGCGCCACCTGGGCTCCGCTGCTGACCACCCTGCTGACGCTCATGGGCGTGTTCGCCACCGTCAACGGCGTGCTGATGTCGTTCGTGCAGAACGACAGAGCGGGCTTCGGCATGGGAGCCACCTCGGCCTCGGTGGTGTTCCTGACCCCGTTCGCGCTGGTCGGCTGGCTCGTGGGCCCGTTCACCGGCCGGCTGGCGCCGGTCCTCGGCTACCGGCGGGTGCTCCGCGCGGGTCTGGCGGGCAGCGCGGTGGTGATCGCCTTCATGGCCCTCGTCGGCGTGCACTCACTGCCGGTGATGATCGCCTGCACCGTGCTGCTCGGCCTCACCTACGCGGGTGTGGCCAACATCGTGCTCAACCTGCTCGGAGTCGTCCTCGCGCCGAAGGACCACCCCGGGTTCCTGCCGGGGCTGATCTCGGCCGCCTTCGGCCTCGGCGCCGGGCTGAGCTTCGCGGTGCTGTCCGCCGTACAGGTCACGGGCAGCCCGGAGGGCAGCGGCTCCACGAGCGGGTACGTGACGGCGATGCTCACCGGCGCGGTCGTCGTCGTCGCGGCGTTCGCCGCCTCCTTCCTCATCCCGCGCCCCGAGGACGCCGAGGTCACCGCCTGACGGAGGGGCGCGGGCCCGCGCACGAGCGGCACGGCACCACCGGCCGACTGGGGCGGTCTCCGCGGCGCCGCGGGCGGAGCCGCGGAGACCGCCGCCGTGCGCAAGGCCCGAGCCCGGTCCGCGCTCCGAGCCTCCGCCGCCGGAGCTGACCCGCCCGCAGGGCGAGCAGGACATGCTGACGCGTGACGTGGAAGAGATCCTCCATGTACGGCACCGCCACCGCCCGCAGTCCGTGACCGCGCGGCGGACCGGCCGCAGCGCACTGCTGTCGGGCACGCCGCTGCGCCGGGCGAGTTCCGCGAGCCGCCGCTGTCCCGCTCACCCTGTTCCCGTCATGCTGTTCCGTCCATCGGAACCGCTCGTGCGGATGGACGGACCCGCTTCCCGCGGTGGCGCTCGGGGGCACCCGGGAACAACCTCGGCATCCCAGAGCTTTCCAGGGCTTTCCAGAGCAACGGAGACTCCGTATGAACCCGACCGGACTCGTCGGACTCGCCGGACTCGTCGGACTCGTCGACGTACACGCCCACTACCTCACCGACGGCTATGTGGCCGCGGCCCGTGCCGCCGGTGTCGAGCACCCCGACGGCATGCCCGGCTGGCCCGCCTGGAGCGTCGAGCAGCACCTCGGCCTGATGGAACGCGCCGGGATCGACAAGTCCTATCTGTCGATCTCGTCGCCGGGTGTGCACTTCGGCGACGACGGCGCGGCCCGCGCGCTGGCCCGCGAGGTCAACGAGTCCGGTGCCCGGGTCCGCGCCGCCCACCCGCACCGGTTCGGCCTCTTCGCCTCCCTGCCCCTGCCCGACGTCGACGGCGCGCTCGCCGAGGTCGCACACGCATTCGAGGTGCTGGGGGCGGACGGTGTGACCGTGGAGAGCAACCACCAGGGCGTCTACCTCGGCGACCCGCGCCTCGAACCGCTCTGGGAGGACCTCGACCGGCGCGGCGCCGTCGTCTTCGTCCACCCCACCTCGCCGCCGCACGCCGGTGAACTCGCCCTGGGCCGCCCCCGGCCCATGCTGGAGTTCCTCTTCGACAGCGCCCGCACCGCGAGCGACCTGCTCCTGCGCGGCGTCCTCGCCCGCCGCCCGCGCATCCGGTGGATCCTCACCCACGGCGGCGGCGTCCTGCCGCTGCTCGCCGACCGCATGGAACTCTTCCGCACCCACCTCGGCGAGGGCCCCGAGGGCCCCGCGGACGCCCCGGGCACCGTCGAACAGCTCGGCCGCCTCTGGTACGACATGGCCGGTACGCCCTTCCCGCGCCAGATCCCCGCCCTGGACGCGGCCTTCGGCACCGAGCGCCTGCTCTACGGCAGCGACCACTGCTGGACCCCCGCCGAGACCGCCCTCGCCCAGGTCGCCACCGTCGACGCCGCGCCCGCGCCGTCCGGCGCCGCCACCTGGCGCGACCTCACCACCCGCAACGCGCACCGCCTCTTCCCCGCCCTCGCGCGGTGACCGCGGGGGCGGCCCGCGGAATCCGGCCGTGCCGCGCCCGTGCAGGCCGCGGTCCGGAGTGTGGGCGTCGGCGTGGGCATGGGCGTGGGCCGGACCTGGTCAGTCGTGGCTGAGCACCGGCCGCTCGCCGTCGCCGTCGTGGCCGGAGGCCGTCGCGCAGGCCGCCGGGGCGCCCTGGTCCGACGGCGTGTCCGTCACGTCGGACGTGAGCAGCGGCGCCCGGCCGTCTTCTCGCGGTGCGGAGGTCCGTACGACGCGGGACCGGCTGTGCAGCCGCAGCGAGACGGTCACCAGGGCGATCGCCACCGCGGTCATGGCCGCGCCCGCCCAGGCGGTGGAGGCGAAGCCGAAACCGGCGTCGATCACCGAGCCGCCGAGCCAGGGACCGCCGGTGTTGCCGAGGTTGAAGGCGGCCGTCGTCGTCGCGCCCGCGAGCGTGGGAGCGGCGCCCGCCACGTTGAACATGCGCGCGTTCAGCGCCGGGGCCGTGTAGAACGCCGAGAAGCCCAGCAGGAACGACAGGACCACCGCGGCCACCGGGCTGGACGCGAACAGCGCGAGGGCGACCAGCAGCACGGTGGAGGTGACGATCCCGGAGAGCAGCACACCGAACAGGTGGGCGTCGGCGACCCGGCCGCCCACCGTCGTACCGACCAGCGCCCCGACGCCGAAGAGCGCCAGCACCGTCGGCACCCAGCCGTCCGCCAGCCCGGCCACATCGGTGAGCAGCGGCGCGAGGTAGGAGAAGGCGCAGAACACGCCGCCCGCCGCCAGCGCGGTCACACCGATGGAGAGCCACACCTGCCGGTCCCGGTAGATCGCCAGCTCGCCCCTCAGCGCCGAGTGACGCTCGGGCAGCGGGATGCGCGGGATCCGGGTCAGCACACCGGCCAGCGCGATCGCGGACGCCAGGGCCACCGCCCAGAACGCCGACCGCCACCCCAGGTGCTCACCGAGGAAGGCCCCGGCCGGCACCCCCAGTACGTTGGCGATCGACAGACCGCCGATCATCACCGCCATCGCGCGGGCCCGCGAGGTCACCGGCACCATCGCGATGGCCACGGCCGCGCCGACCGCCCAGAAACCGGCACAGGCGAGGGCGCTCACCACCCGCGACACGAACAGGATGTCGTACGTCGGCGCCAGCGCGCCCGCGACCTGGCCGAGGCCGAACACCGAGATCAGGGCGACCAGCGTGGTCTTGCGCGGCAGCCGCAGCGTCGCGGCGGCGAGCAGCGGCGCACCGACCACCATGCCGATCGCGAACGCCGATATCAGCAGACCGGCCTGCGGAATGGACACGTCCATGTCCTCGGCGATGGGCGGCAGCAGCCCGGACAGCATGAACTCGCTCGTGCCGAGCGCGAACACGGACAGACCGAGGATGTAGACGGCGAGCGGCATACGGGCAGCCGGGGGCCGTGCGGAGGAAACGTGCATGACAAGCAGTAACGACGCTCTCGCTCCCGGCATTCCCGTCGCTTCCCACGCGGGCCCCGGTCGGCGACCGCGATCAGCCACCACTCTCGTGCACCGGTCGGATCACCTCCGTCCGGTGCGCCGATGCGCCGTGGCCGGCGGTGGTGATCCAGCCGGGTGGGGTGGTGCCGTTGCGGTGCGCCTCCCGGCCGACCGACCGGGACAGGGCGGTGAGGGCGTCCGCGAAAGCCTGGACGCCCGCGGCCATGGCGGTGGGGGCGTTGCGGACGCCGGGGTCCGCGGCGATGGCTTCGACAACCGGTCTGATGCCCGCGGCGAGCCGTTCGACGTCGTAGCGGGCGTCGGTGTCCGTTCCGCCGAGGGCGAGGGGCACCGGGTGGACACGGCGGATCAGCCGCGTGCGCTGGGCGCGCGGCGGGGGGCGGCGCGTGCCGTGCTGGGCGATGACGTGGCTGTAGGCGTCGAGGTACGGGCGCTGTGCGGCCGGGTGGCGGACACCGCAGGCGGTCAGGAACGTGATCAGCTGCTCGTGGTCGGCCGGCAGGCCCTTGCGGTTGACGATCCGCCACGCGGTGGTGCGCGGCAGCGGCTTGCGGCCGGGAGTGAGACGGGCGTCCGTGAGGGAGGGAGCACCGGCGCGTTCGTAGGCCAGGGCCAGGGCAAGGCCGAGCTCGCGCTTGCTGCTGATGAAGTCGGGTGCGGGCGCCCTGAGTTCGTGGAGCCTGCCGCGCTGTGCGGTGCGGCCGCGGACGAGCAGGAGCCGGGCCCGCTTCCGCGCGTCCTCACCGGCTCCGCAGGCGCGCAGATAGGCGTCGAGGACGGTCGTCGTGGGCCGGGCGGTACCGGACTCCGCGCGCTGGACGGCGCCACGGGAGACGTTGGCGGCTTCGGCCAGGCCGCGCTGGGGCAGCCGGGCCGCCCGGCGCAGCGCGATCAGATGCCGGGCGAGGTCGGCGAAGGGGCGCCGCGTGGTGCCGTCGGCGGGGCAACGGGTCATGTCCGGCCCCTACTTGCCCGCGCCGGAGCGCACGGCGGTCTCGACGAGGACCGTCATCAGACGGCGGCCGCCACCGGCGGCGGTGAGCGTGGCCGCGCCGATCGTCCCGCAGCCGCCCAGCAGCGCGAAGACGGTCCGCAGCTCGATACCGGAGAGGATCAGTCCGCAGCCCAGGCCCAGGAAGGTGATCAGCAGGATCAGCGCGTGGGTGGGCCCGAACCGCCCGGCGGTGACGTCCCGTTCGCCGCCGTGGGCCGTCGTCGGCGGCGGCGCGTCGGCGGAAGGACAGGCGCAGGCCGGGGCGGGGCCGGTCGGGCGGGGGAGGGAAGCATGGCTCATGTGCGCGGGACTCCGTCCTGACAGGGGTCGCCGACGATGTGCCGGGACCCGGGCTCTGGTCGCAAAGTGACGCGGCCCGCATGGCAGTTGGCCCTGCCGTGCAGCGGGCTGCGTGGCACACAGCCTTCCACGCTCGCGGATCCCGCCGCACCGCCCCGGCGGGCTGTTTGTCTGTTGTGCGGCTTCCCGGCCCCGCGGATGTTCCCCACTCCACCGTGAAATCCGCCGCCCCGCGGACCCGCGCCCGCCCGGCTGACGGCGGCCTCGTCCGCGCGCTCCGCGACCGCGGCGGCTCACCGTTCGTTCCAGCCGACTTGCGGCCCGGCCTCCATCAGAAAGACGCTGGTCCCAGCACAACACCGACGGCCGAGCCGCCGGTGTGCTCCTGACGGCTCCTGGTCGCAAGCCCGAACCCGTTTCAGGACTCTCCGGCAGGCGCGTTGGCCCGCGCCCGCCGACCCACCCGGCCGGCACCGAACCCGGTGCCGGCTCGGGGCCGACACCCCGCGATACCCAGTGACACCCCGCGATACCGGTACTTCGCGGCGACTTTGCGCCGGTCACCACGGGACCGTGGACCGGGACACCGGCAGAACCGCTCCCCGCGCGCCGAGTTGGTACGGCCCAGGTTCACGTTCAAGTCTCAGGTTCAGGCTCAGGGGCGGAAGCACTCCTGCGCCGTGCCAGGAGCGGGAACGAAGCACAGGCGCACCTGGCTCTGGTCCGGATCGCCGAGCATCGGGGTGAACCGGTAGGCCCTCGTGTCCGCTTCGCCGGTGACGACGACACGGCGCGATGGTGTGCCGGGGGCCGAGATCTCCACGCTGTCCCCGACGTGGGAGTGCCAGATGCGGCCCCAGGCGGCGGCGCACACCTGGCTGTAGCGGATCTCCACGCTCGCGCCGGTGCCGGTGCGGTGCGGCGCCCCCAACGCTTCGGCGCGCCCCGGCAGTCCGCACGCCATGAGCGCGGGGTCCTTCCCGGCGCAGGCCGTCCCGTGGCAGCCGGGGGCCGGATCCAGGGCCGGGGCCTGGAGCGCCGTACGGCCGGGACCGGGTGTCGGTGCCGACAGGGCCGCCGTCAGCGCCGCAGCCACGACGGCCGCGCTCGCGGCGGCGAGGAGCAGCGGGCGGCGGCGCGGTCGCCGGGGGCGGACGGTGGACGGCGGCGCAGGCTCGCGGGCGACGGACGCGGGCGGGGCGGGACGCGCGACCGGGCCGCGCGGGTCCGGGCCGTACGGGTCCGGGCCGTACGGGTCCGGGCCGTACGAGGCGGTGGCCTGGGCCGAGCGGGCGCGGCCGCTCCACTCGGCGTCGGCGAGCTCCCACAGCGCGAGCAGCCGTCCGGGCGGCTCGCCCGCCATCGCGCAGAGCGCCTCGACGGCCTGCCGGGGGACAGGGAGTCGGCCGTTGAGATACCGCTGCCACGACGATCTGCTGTACGCGGTGCGCCCGGCCAGCGCCGTCAGGCTCAGGCCCGTCCGGGCCCGGACCGCGCGCAGCCCCTCGGCCAGGGCGGCGCACTCAGGGGCGGGGCCGGTCATCGGCGCAGTGCCCCCCAGGTGTGCGGGCCCACGACGCCGTCCGCCGGGAGTCCGGACCGGTTTTGCAGCCGCATCACCGCGGCGATCGTCTGCTGCCCGTAGACGCCGTCGACGGCACCGGGCTCCAGCTTGCGGTAGGCGAGCAGGCACTGCGCTTCCACCACGTCCCAGCCGGGTCCGGCGAGCACGGCGGTACGGGTCGTGCTGTATCCGGCGGACAGCGCGCCGTCGGCGGTGCCGGTCCGCTGCACCTTGCACGGGTAGGAGGTGCCGGGCCTGAAGACGTACCTGCCGTGCGCGGCGGTGCCCGGCGCGGCGGAGGCCGACCGGGACGAGGGCGTGTCGGGCGTCGTACGCGCCGTGGCGTCCTCGTTCCCGTCCCGGACCCCGCCGACCAGCAGACCCGCGGCCAGCCCGGCGAGCGCGGCGGCCACGGCGGCGGCGAGCAGGGCGCGGCCGGAGAAGCTCCGCCGCGGCTCGCGCCGGGCAGCGGAAGCCGACGGAGGAGCGGGCGAGGACGGCGGGACGGTCCGGGCGTCCCCCGCCACGGCCGACGACGAAGGCACCGACGACGAAGGCACCGACGACGAAGGCACCGACGACGAAGGCACCGACGACGAAGGCACCGGCGGCGGCACCGTCGACGGCGACGGTTCGTCCCGGTGCTGCCACGCCTGTTCCGCCAGCTCGTGCAGGACCAGCAGCCGGGTGGGCTCCGCCCCCGTGACCCGGGCCAGTTGCTCCACCGCCCGGCGGGGGGCCAGCACCTTGCCGTTGAGGTACCGCTCCCAGGACGAGCGGCTGTAGTCGGTCTTGGCCGCGAGCGAGGCGAGACTCAGCCCGCTGTGATCCTTCAACCTGCGCATCTGCACGACGAGTTGCCGCACCTTCTGCTCCAGCGAGTCCGGCAGCTCCGTCCACCTCGGCATGCCTCACTCCGTACGTGTCAGGGCCCCTGGGGCCGTCATCTTCACGCCGTGACCTATAACCACGCGGCCCGGGGCCGCGGTTCCCGCCGACCGGCGGCGGCGCGCCGTTTCGGCCAGGCCCCGGCGAGGCACGGCCCGCCGACTCACGGATCTTCGTTCCGGACGGAATTGCACACGGCCGGTTCCCGGCCGACAGAGGCCCAACTCCCTTTCAAATGCTAGCTTTTGAGTTCACGGTCGTATCTGGATCGGGGGCGGCTGATGCGAGAGGCAAGCCCGACAGGGAATCCGTTGCCAGTGGCAGCATCGCTGCTCGGCGACGCACTGCGATCTTTCGGGTTTCTGGCGTTACTGGCGTTGATCCCCATCGGGGCTTTGATTCTTTTCCTCCTCGTTCTCCATTTCATGACAAGGCATGAGAGAGGCCGGAAGCCCAGCCGTGGCGAGGTCGCCCGCCAGGAGGAGCGGGCCGCGTCCGAGCGGCACAGGCAGGTCGAGGCGCAGTTGCTGCGCGAGCGGGTGTTGCGGGCTGATCCGCAGTGGCCGGAGGCAGTCCTGGACCACTTCCTCAGATGGCTCCTGAGCCGGCCGGACGAGAGGTCGATGCAGGAGTGGATGGCTTTCCGGCAGTTCCAGGGGCTTCAGCTGAGGGAGAGGGAGGTCGAGGAGGCACGGGAGAGGGCGCGCCGCGAGGGCTTGGCAGTTCACGACGGACGCCGCTGGCGCCTCACTGCCCGAGGGCGCCGCATCTTCGAAGAGCACGGGGGAGACAGGAAGCGCATGAACGAGGCGGAGAAGAAGCGGCAACAGCCGCATATCAGGATCGACGCGCGCGGAGCAGGCACCGTGGCGCACACGATCGAAGGTGGCGTCCACGGCACCACCGTGCACCATGCCGCCGCGCCCACGCCGGTACCGGCCGAAGCCGACCTACAGGCCGTCTTGCAGTTGGTGGAGCGGCTGCGTACCGCGCTTGCCGACACCGACGAGCTGTCCGACCTGGCCCGCCAGCGGGCCTCGGGAGATCTCGGTGAGCTGGACCGTGAGCTCAGGGCTCCCGTGGCGGACCGGGAACCCGGCCGGGCCCGCGCGGCTCTGGAGCGTCTTCGCACCACGTTGCTCGGCGTGGACGGACTCCTTGAGGTGGTGAACCAGATGTGGGACCGCCTTCGACACTGGTTCCCGGCCTGACGTCGGTTCTCCCCGGCGGTACGCCGGTTCTTCCGGTGAGCTCGGGCGGTGATGCCCCTGGTCATGAGGGTGACCGCGGCCCGGATGACGGCGACTCGGCGTGTGTCCTGCCCTCTGGGCCCCGACCCCACCCGGCGGTGTCCGCCAGATCGGGGCGGAGCCGCTCGGCGCTCGGCGCTCGGCAGAGCCCAGCACCCGATCCGCTCCCGCAACTCCGCTCCCGCAACTCCGCTCCCGCAACTCCGCGTCCAGCTCCGCCGCGCCGGCGGCAGTGCCGCCACCGGACCGGCGTACGGACGACGCGGGTTCGACCCGCCCAGGACGTGCGGGCCGTCGCGGTGCGGCCACGGCCCGCCGGGTGGTCACGGCAGCGGCGCGCCGACCGAACTGTCACGCGGCGAAGGGGCCCCGGGGCGGGGGTGCCGCCGGGTCGCCGCGCGTGCCGCCGGCGCCAGTTGTGGGCGTAGCGCGGCGCCGCCGCCGGGCCCCTTCCCGTCACAGGACGCGGGCCCGCTTGTGACGGTCCGCCGACCGCCGCTCGCGAACGTGGGCCCCCGCTTGTGACAGGACAGGGGCAGACGCCCCGGCCAGGGCTCCATTACGCTGACGCCCGGACGAGCGCGCGCCTCGGCGGAGCGCTGGGTTCGGTGCGGTGAGGGCGCGTGGTGCCGTGTCCTCGCCGGAGGCAGCCAGTTGCCCGCGTGGCGCAGGCACGACCAGCTAGGGGTGACAGTCGGCATGTCCCGACCGGACCACGGCCCGCACGCGGTTCCGCACCCGGCCGGTGTCCCGGGGTGGCCGGTCGAGCCACCACCGGTGCGCCCGCTGGGATCCGGCGATCCGGTCACCGCCGGCCCGTACCGGCTGGAGGGCCTGCTCGGTTCGGGCGGCATGGGCCGGGTCTACCTGGCGCGCACCCCGGCCGGCAGCGCGGTGGCCGTCAAGGTCGTGCACCGCGAGTACGCGGCCGACGCGTCGTTCCGCAAGCGGTTCGAGCAGGAGGTGTCCGCGGCCCGGCGGGTGCAGGGCCTCTACACCGTGCCGGTCGTCGACGCGGATCTGGCCACCGACGAACCGTGGCTGGCCACGGCGTACGTCCCCGGCCCGGCCCTGCACGACGCGGTGGCCGCGCGCGGACCGCTGGCGGCCACCGCGGTGCTGGCGCTGACGGCGCAGGTGGCCGAGGCGCTACAGTCCATCCACGCGGCCGGGGTGATCCACCGCGATCTGAAACCCTCCAACATCCTTCTCAGCGCCGACGGTCCCAAGGTCATCGACTTCGGGATCGCGCGCGCCGCGGACGTCACCTCGATGACGAGTACGGGCATGCTGGCCGGCACGCCCGGCTACATGGCGCCCGAGTACATCAGGGGCGAGAGCCTCACCGCCGCCGTCGACGTCTTCGCGCTCGGAGCCATCGCCGCGTACGCCGCCACCGCGCGGCCCGCGTTCGGCGGCACCGGGCACAGCGTGCTGTACCGCATCCTCGAACAGGCGCCGGATCTCGACGGCTGCCCCGAGCCCGTCCGGACCGTGGCCGCCCGCTGCCTGGCGAAGGACCCCGCGCAACGGCCGGGCCTCGCCGAGGTCATCCGCCGGTGCCGTACCGACGGCACCGGCGCTCCCGCCCGGCCGGACCCCGCCGTACCGCCGCAGCGGACCGCCGTCGACCCCGCGCCGGATCTCCACAGCGCCGCCACCGCACCGGATTTCCACAGCGCCGCCACCGCGCCCGCGGCGCCCCGGGCGCCGGAGCCCGGCGCGGGGCAGGGGAGTCCGGCGCAGCCGCCGGACGCCGCCACCGGGCCCGGTCCGGCACAGCCCGCACCGCTCGCGCACACACCGGCGATGTCCGTGCCCGCGCTGCTGGGCGGCATCGGAGTACTGGCCGTGGTCGGCATCCTGGTCGCGGTGCTGCTGCCCGGAAGCTCCTCCGGCCGCCACACGCCCACCGAGGTGCAACCGGCCGCCACGCTGGGGGGCTACCCCCGGGGCAAGGGCCCGGAAGGCGTGGCGTTCAGCCCCGACGGCGCCACCCTCGCGACAGGCGCCGGGGGCGGCACGGTGCGGCTCTGGGACGTGGCCGGGCGCAAGGTGCGCGCCCGGTTCGCCCCGCGGACGGCGCCCGGCGCCACCCCGGTGGCCGTGACCACGGTCGCCTTCAGCCCCGACGGCCGGCTGCTCGCCGCCGGAACGGCGCGGAACGTCGTCACGCTGTGGGACGTCGCCCGGCGGCGGCAGGTCGCCGCCATCACCACGACCGACGAGGACTCCGACTCCATCGACAGTGTGGCGTTCAGTCCCGACGGCCGGCTCCTGGCCACCGCGAGCGAGGGCGGCGCGCAGCTCTGGCGCGCGGGCACCGGCTCGGATCTGGGCACATCCGTCGCGGTGCTCGACGACGACATGTGGGCGCGGCAGGTGGCGTTCAGCCGGGACGGCAGGACGCTGGCCACCGTGGGCCACTCCCGCGACCGGAACTCCGGTTCCGCGTGGAGCGTGCGGCTCTGGGACGTGGACCGGCACAAGGCGCGCAAGGAGCTGGTCCGCGCCGAGGAGGTCTACGGCGTCTCGTACAGCGCCGACGGCAGGATCCTCGCCACCGCCGCCGAGAACCGGCGGGTCGAGCTGTGGAACGCCGCCGACGGCCGTGCCGCGGGCAGCGTCGACGAGACGACCGGTGTGCCGGTCCAGTGCGTGGAGTACAGCCCTCGCGGCTCCATCCTCGCCGTGTTCGACGGCCAGGTGGTCCGGCTCTGGGACACGGCCGAGAACAAACTGACGTACCGGCTGGTCGGCAACCACTGGAACGTCCGGACCCTGGCGTTCGGCCCCGACGGCACACAGGTCGCGACGACGAGTTCCGACGGTGTCGTGTACCTGTGGAAGATCCCGGCGTCCTGACCGGGTCCGCCCTTCGGCGCCACCGCGTCGCCGAGGAACCCGGCCGGGTGACGCGTCATCAGCGTGCTACGGGCGGGGCGTACGACGGCAGGACGGAAGGCCGGCTCTCTGGGCAACGTGACATTGTACGCTGGTGGTACGTGTGTCTGGAGGATCGATCATGGGCCATCTCTCGTCCCGCAGTGTCATTCCCGTGCAGGAACACCTGCGCGACCAGGTGGCCAACGCCTTGCGTGCCGCCCTCATCGCGGGCGAGTTGCGGCCCGGCGCCGTCTACTCCGCGCCCACCCTGGCCGCCGACCTCGGTGTGTCGGCCACCCCGGTACGCGAGGCCATGCTCGATCTGGCCAGGGAGGGCCTGGTCGAGGCGGTACGGAACAAGGGTTTCCGGATCACCGAGGTCACCGAGCGGGAGCTGGACGAGTACACCGAGATCCGCGAGCTGATCGAGGTCCCCACGATCGGACGCGTCACGGCCGTCGCCGTCGCCGAGCAGTTGGAGGCGCTGCGCCCGCTTGCCGAGGAGATCGTCCAGGGCGCCCGGCGGCACGACCTGATCGCGTATCTGGAGGCCGACCGCCGCTTCCACCTCGGCCTGCTGGGGCTCGCGGGCAACGCGCACCTGGTCCACGTGGTGGGCGACCTCCGCAAGCGCTCCCGGCTGTACGGGCTCACCGCGCTGGACGCGGGCGGCCGTCTGGTGGAGTCCGCCGAGGAGCACCTCGAACTGCTCGATCTGATGCTGGCCGGCGACATCGAGGGCGCGCAGGCGTGCATGCGGCGCCACCTCGGCAACGTCCGTTCCCTGTGGGCCGATTCCTCGGAGCCGGCCACGTCCGCCGCACTCGACCGCGGCGCGAGCTGACGCCCCCGCGGACTGACAGGCGGCCCGGACGAGCGATCTGACGGACGCTCGACCCGGCTGCGTTCGCCCGTCCGTCGGCACTGCGATCCCGGGCCACAGCTCGGTAACGGTGGTGACGGGTCCTTGTCAGTGCAATTTCACATTACTATGTTACGTGCCATATCGCGGATGCAGGTCCTCGTCTCCACAACGGAGTGGCACACCATGACCCAGCGCACCCCTTCCCTCCCGGCCGCCCTCCTGGCCGCCTCCCTCCTCCTGACCGTCGCGGCCTGCGGGCCCAAGGACGACGGGGCCGCGGGCGGACCAGGCGGCACCCCGGGGGCGGGCGTCGCCTCGGGCACCGTCATCGGCGGAACCCCCGAGCGCGGCGGCACCTTGACCGTCCTGTCCGACCAGGACTTCGCCCATCTCGACCCCACCCGCAACTGGGTCATGCCGGCCATGGATTTCGGCACCCGGCTGCTGTACCGGACGCTGACCACGTTCCAGGCCAGGCCCGGCACCGCCGGCGGCACGGTCGTACCGGACCTCGCCACCGACCTCGGCCGCTCCGCCGACGGCGGCCGGACCTGGACGTTCACCCTCAAGCCCGGCCTGACCTACGAGGACGGCTCGCCGATCAGGGCACAGGACGTCAAGTACAACGTCGAGCGGTCCTTCTCGCCGGACCTGACCGGCGGTCCCGGCTACGCCCGCCAGTACCTCGCCGGCAGCGCCGGCTATACCGGCCCGCTCGACGGCAGGCACCTGTCGTCCATCGTCACGCCGGACGACCGGACGATCGTCTTCCATCTCAGGCAGCCGGTGGCCGAGTTCCCGTACACCGTCACCCTGCCGACCTTCGCCCCGGTGCCGCCGTCCAAGGAGACCGGCGTCCGCTACGACCTGCGGCCGTTCTCGTCCGGCCCCTACAGGATCCAGAGCTACCAGCGCGGCAAACAGCTGGTGCTGGTCCGCAACACCCACTGGAACCCGGCCTCCGACAGCGTGCGCAAGGCCTATCCGGACCGCATCGTCGTCAGGATGGGCCTGCGGGGCGGGCAGATCGACGACCGGCTGATCGCGAGTTCCGGCGCCGACGCCTCGGCGGTGGAGTGGGCGGACATGAGCCCCGCCAGCGTCGCCAAGGTGCTGCCGAAGCCCGGCCTGCGGGCGCGGCTGTCGGCGGAGCCCACGGGGTGCACCGAGATGCTGTACCTCAACACCGCCCGCGGGCCCTTCACCGACCCGGCGGTACGCACGGCCATGCAGTACGCCGTCGAGAAGTCGGCCCAGGTCACGGCGAACGGCGGGCCCGCGCTGAACGACGCCGCCGACCGCTATCTGCCGCCGATCCTCGCCAAAGGCGCCGCAGCCCCGGTCTACGACGTGCCGCCCACCGGAAACCCCGCCCGCGCCAAGGAGTTGCTGGCCAAGGCGGGAAAGCCCGCGTTCAGCGCCACCCTGACCGTCTCCACCGGCGACAAGAACCGCGCCGAGGCGATCCAGGCGTCCCTGGCGAAAGCGGGGGTGAAGACGCAGATCACCACGGTGGACCCGTCGGTGTTCTACGACACGATCGGCGACACCGCGCACGCCCCGGACATGACCATCGGCGGCTGGTGCCCCGACTACCCGTCGGCGTCCACCTTCCTGCCGTTCGTCTTCGACGGCCGCACCATCGTCGCCAAGGGCAATCAGGGCAACTACAGCCAGTTCCGTGACACCGCCGTCGAGCACCGGATGGACCAGATCTCGGCGATGGCGAACGCCGGACAGGCGGCCGCCGCCTGGCAGCGCCTCGACGCGACGATCATGCGTGAGTCGCCCGCGGTGCCGCTGTTGTGGCCGCGCAAGCCGCTGCTCGTCGGCACCAACATCGCCGGTGCCTACGGCCACTCCGCGTGGACCGGGCAGTTCGACTTCGCGGTCATCGGCCTCAAAGACCCCTCCAAGAGCCAGGGTTGAGGAGCGCCACGACCATGAGCACACCGCTGAGGGCTCCCCGGCTGCGCCTGACCGGGCGTCCCCGCAGACAACTCCCCGGGCGGGCACGGCCCGGCGATCCGCCCGCGGCGGAGAAGGCCGCCGGCCCCTGGCAGCGGGCCTGGCGCCAACTGCGCCGGGACCGGGCCGCGTGCGCCGCGCTGGCCGTCGTGGCCCTGCTGGTCGCGGTCGCCGCGTGCGCACCGCTGCTGGCCCGGCTGGGTGGCTGGTCGCCCGACACCTTCGACGAGAACGCGATCGACCCCTACCTCGGCGGCATGCCCCGAGGCTCGTTCGGCGGCATGGGCAGCACCCACTGGCTGGGCGTCGAACCCGCCACCGGCCGCGACCTGTTCGCCCGGACCGTCTACGGCGCCCAGGTCTCGCTGCTGGTCGCGTTCGCCGCCACCGCGATCGTCGTGGTGGTCGGTACCGCGGCCGGCATCAGCGCCGGCTACTTCGGCGGACGCGTGGACACCCTGCTGAGCCGGCTCATGGACCTGACCATGTCCTTCCCCTCGCTGATCTTCATGATCGCGATGATGTCGGTGGCCCAGGACGTCAACCGCGTCGCGCTGATGACCGCCGTCATCGGGCTCTTCGGCTGGCCGGGCATCGCCCGTGTGGTCCGCGGGGAGACCCTGTCGCTGCGGCACCGCGAGTACGTCGACGCGGCCCGCGTCGGCGGCTCCGGCGCCCTGCGCATCCTGACCCGGGAAATCCTGCCGAACGTCTCCGGCCCCGTCATCGCCTACACCACACTGCTGGTCCCCGGAATGATCAGTACCGAGGCGGCACTCAGCTTCCTCGGCGTCGGGGTGCGGCCGCCTGCCTCCTCCTGGGGCCAACTGATCTCCGAGGCCGTCACCTACTACGACACCGACCCCATGTTCTTCGTGATCCCCAGCGTCTTCCTCTTCCTCGCCGTGCTCGCCTTCACCGTCCTCGGCGACGCGCTGCGCGACATCCTCGACCCCCGGGGAGGCCGGTCATGACGCTGTACCTGATCCGGCGGCTGGGCGGGGCCGCGGGCGTCCTCCTCGCCGTGTGCGCGATCACCTTCACCATCTTCTACCTGCTGCCCGCCGATCCTGCCGCCGCCGCCTGCGGCAAGACCTGCACACCCGAACGCCAGGCCCTGGTACGCCACATGATGGGCCTGGACCAGCCGGTGTGGCGTCAGTTCACCGACTATCTCACCGGCATCTTCACCGGCCGCGACCTGGGCAGCGGACCGCACGCGCTGCACTGCGGCTTCCCGTGCCTCGGCTACTCCTACGAGAACTCGCTGCCGGTGTGGAACCAGCTCACCGACCGGATGCCGGTGTCCGCGTCGCTGGCGGCGGGCGCCGCGGTGCTGTGGCTGGCCATCGGGCTCGGCGCGGGCGTCACCGCGGCGCTGCGCAAGGGCACACTGACCGACCGCGGACTGATGGTGGGGGCGGTCGCCACCGCCTCGCTGCCCGTCTACTTCACCGCCGTCATGCTGATCTGGGGCGTGGTGCGGATCGCCGGGATCCTGCCCTACCCGTCGTACGTGCCGCTCACCGACGACCCGCCGCACTGGGCGTCGAACCTGCTGCTGCCCTGGATCGCACTGGCCCTGCTGTACGCCGCCATGTACGCCCGGCAGAGCCGGAGTTCGATGATCGAGGCGATGACCCACGCCTACATCAGGACCGCACGGGCCAAGGGCCTGCCGGAGCGCACGGTGATCGTCAAGCACGGCCTGCGCTCGGGGATGACGCCCGTGCTGACCCTCTTCGGCATGGACCTGGGCGGCCTGCTGGCCGGCGCGGTCATCACCGAGAGCATCTTCGGCACCCCCGGGGTCGGCCAGCTCTTCTACGACGCGCTGCGCCGCTCCGACCAGCCCGTGATCCTCGGCGTCACGTTGCTGGCGGCCTTCTTCATCGTCGGCGCGAACCTCGTCGTCGACCTGCTGTACGCGGTCATCGATCCGAGGGTGAGGTACTGAGGATGCGCCAGGAAACCGCCGGCGGCCCGCTGTCGTACGACACCGACGAAGGCACGCCGACGCCGCTGCTGCGCGTGGACGGGCTGAGCGTGTCGTTCCGGACGCCGCGCGGCACGGTCCGCGCCGTGGACGGGCTCGGCTTCACGGTCGAACGAGGCCGCACTCTCGCACTGGTCGGCGAGTCGGGATCGGGCAAGTCGGTCACCTCGCTCGCCGTGCTGGGACTGCACGAGGACGCCGAGGTCACCGGCTCGGTGCGGCTCGACGGCCGGGAACTGACGGGACTCCGGCCCGCGGAGCTCAGCGCCCTGCGCGGCAGGCGGATGGCCATGGTCTTCCAGGACCCGCTCTCGGGCCTGCACCCGTACTACACCGTCGGCGAACAGATCGCCGAGGCGTACCGGCGGCACTTCGGGGCGGGACGGGCCGCCGCCCGGCGCCGGGCCGTGGAGATGCTCGGCGAGGTCGGCATCCCCGAGCCCGCACGCCGGGCGGGGGAGTACCCGCACCAGTTCTCCGGCGGCATGCGGCAGCGGGTGATGATCGCCATCGCGCTGGCCTGCGAACCCGATCTGCTCATCGCGGACGAGCCGACGACCGCGCTGGACGTCACCGTGCAGGCCCAGATCCTCGAACTGCTCGCCCGCATCCAGGAGGAGCGCGGCCTCGGCGTGGTGCTGATCACCCACGACCTGGGCGTGGTCGCCCGCGTGGCGCACGAGGTCCTGGTGATGTACGGGGGCCGCGCGGCCGAACAGGCCCCGGTGGACGCGCTGTTCGCCGCACCCGCGCATCCCTACACCCGCGGTCTGCTCGACTCGCTGCCCCGGCTCGACGACCCGGACGACGCACCGCTGCGCACCATCCCCGGCTCGCCGCCGTCCCTGCTCGCGCGCGCCGGGGGCTGCGCGTTCCTCGCCCGCTGCCCGCGCGCCGCGGACGCGGGGGAGGCGGACAGACAGCGCTGCGCCGGAGAGCGGCCCCGGCCGGCCGCGCCGCCGCGGGCGGTGCCGGCCGACGGCACCTCGCACCAGGTCGCCTGCCACCTGCCCCTGCCCGCCGCCGGGCCCGGCGACGCCGCGGCTGCCGGCCTGTCGGTCCCCCCGCCCCTTCCCGCCAAGGACAGCCGATGACCGACACCCCCGCCATGAGGACCGAGCACCGGACAAGGCCAGGGGCCGCGCCGGAGGTGCCGCTGCTGTCGGTCCGCGGCCTGGTCAAGACCTTCCCCGGCCGGCGCCGGCGCGGCCGGGCGACACCTCCGGTCCGGGCCGTGGACGGCATCGGCTTCGACCTCGCCGCGGGGCGCACCCTGGGGCTGGTCGGCGAGTCCGGCTGCGGCAAGTCCACCACGGGCCGGATGATCGTGCGGCTGCTGGAGCCCACCGAGGGCACCGTCGCCTTCGCCGGGCAGGACATCAGCCATCTGCCGGCAAGACGGCTCGGACCGCTGCGCCGGGACGCGCAGATGGTGTTCCAGGACCCGAACTCGTCGCTCAACCCGCGGCGCACGGTGGCCCGTACGGTGGCGGACCCGCTGCTGGCGCAGGGGGAGACGGCCGCGCGCGCACGGGCCAGGGCCGCCGAGCTGCTGGACCTCGTCGGGCTGCTCCCCGAGCACCTCGACCGCTATCCGCACGAGTTCTCCGGCGGCCAGGCGCAGCGGATCGGGATCGCCCGTGCGCTGGCCACACGGCCGCGGCTGATCGTGGCCGACGAGCCGGTGTCGGCCCTCGACGTCTCGGTGCAGGCCCAGATCATCAACCTGTTCGAACGGCTGCGGTCCGAACTCGGCCTGGCCTACGTCTTCGTGGCTCACGACCTGTCGGTGGTCAAGCGCGTGTGCGACCGGGTCGCGGTGATGTACCTGGGGCGGATCGTGGAGATCGGCGACCGGGCACGGGTGTACGGCGATCCCGCGCATCCCTACACCACGGCGCTGCTGTCCGCGGTGCCCGTGCCCGACCCGGCGGCGGAGCGGGCCCGGGAGCGCATCGTGCTGCGCGGTGACCCGCCGAGTCCTGCCGCTCCTCCGCCGGGCTGCCCGTTCCATCCGCGCTGCCACAAGGCGCAGGACGTGTGCCGGGTGGAGCGACCGGACCTGACGGGACCGCCGTCGCGCCAAGTGGCCTGCCATTTCCCCGAGTCCGGCTGATCCCCGCGGTGCGCCCGGCCGCCCGGCCGAAGCACGGCCGGGCGACCGCTACGGGTGCGGGACCGTGGGCCTGCTCCCGCCGGACGCCGGGGGCAGGGGCGAGAACCAGTCGGTCGGCCTGCCGCGGTCCGCCGGTGAGGGTGAGGTGGAGGCGTGGTTGACACGGGGGTGCGGCCGCCGTGGCGGGCGCACCCCCGTCCTCCCGGGCCGCGCGGCATCAGCGCGCGGCGGTCACCCACGCCTCGACGTCGTCGGCGGCACGCGGCAGGCCGGCCGACAGACAGACGGCGCCGTCGGCGGTGATGAGGAAGTCGTCCTCGATGCGCACACCGATGCCGCGCAGGCGCGCGGGGACCGTCAGATCGTCGGGCTGGAAGTACAGGCCGGGCTCGACGGTCAGGACGTGGCCCGGCTCCAGGACCCCGTCCAGGTAGGCGCTGCTCCGGGCGTCGGCGCAGTCGTGGCAGTCGAGTCCCAGCATGTGCCCGGTGCCGCAGACGGTGTAACGGCCGTACAGGGACCGGTCGTGGCTGCCCGCACCATTCGGGCGCAGCCCCCAGGTGTCCAGGCCCTCGGCGATGACACGCGTCGCGGCGTCGTGGAAGTCGCCGAACCGCGCGCCGGGCCGCAGCGCGGCGATGCCCGCCGACTGGGCCGCGTGCACCAGGTCGTACACCTGCCGCTGGGCGTCGGTGAAGCGGCCGCCGACCGGCAGGGTCCGGGTGACGTCGCCGGTGTAGCAGGTGTCGGTCTCCACTCCGGCGTCCAGCAGAAGGAGTTCGCCGTCGCGGACGGGACCGTCGTTGCGCATCCAGTGCAGGACGCACGCGTGTGCGCCGGCCGCCGCGATCGTCTCGAATCCGAGGCCGTGACCCTCCAGCCTGGCCCGCCGGTTGAATGTGCCCTCGATCCAGCGCTCGCCGCGTGCGAGCCGCGTCGCGGCGGGCAGCTCGCCCGCCACGTCGTGGAAGGCGGCCACGGTGTGTCCCACGGCCGCGCGCATCTGCTCGACCTCCCACGCGTCCTTGACGAGCCGCAGCTCCGAGAGGAACGCGAGGAGTTCGGACTCGGCCCCGGCGACCGGTGGCGCCGCCGCGTCGACCACCGGATCCTGGCCGCGCACCACCCGGGTCGGCACGTGCGGGGCGAGGGCGCGTGCGAGGTCGTCGCGGGGGAGGGCCGTGAGGCCCAGGGCCTCGGAGGTCTCCGTCAGGGTGCGGCGCCGGCCGGTCCAGAACTCGCCGTAGCGGCGGTCGCGGTAGAACTCGGTGCCGTTCGGCCCGCCGTCGCGCGGGGAGCGCGGCCGGGTGAACACCGTGGCGTCGTGGCCGGTGCCCGTAGGCTCCAGGACGAGGACGCTGTCCGGGACGGCGCCGGCGCCCTCGTCCGCGGTGAGGTGGAGGAACGCGGAGTGCGGCCGGAAGACGTAGTCGAAGTCGTTGCTCCGGACCTTCAGGCCGCCGGCCGGGACCACGATCCGCTCTCCGGGAAAGCGCGCGGACAGCAGCGCGCGGCGTTCGGCCGCGTACGCCGCACCGGGCAGGACCGGCACCGCCGGAGCGGCCTCGGCCCACCCTCGGGTGAAGCACTCCGCCAGCGTCGGCGCGACCGCGCGGTCGTGGCTCGCGCCCTCGCGCGGCCGTATGTCGTCTCGCACCACCGTTGCTCCGTCCGTCGGAATCCACTGGAGGCGACAGTACCATTTCACATTGTATAGAAACAGGGGATGTCAACAGGGGGATGTCACTCCGCCCGTGCCCCCTGCCGGCACGCTTCTGCCCGCCGGTACGCCGCGACGGCGACCACCAGGTCCTCCCATCCCATCCCGGTGGTCTTGACGACCGTCGGACGGTCGCCGGGCAGGGCGGCCTTGGAGGTGAGCAGGTCGGCCATCGGCACCAGGGCGCGCGGGTCGAGCCGGCCCTCCGCCACCGCCAGGACGACATCGCCGGCCTCGCGCAGCGCGCTCGCCCGGCTCTCGACGACGACCGCGGCACGCTCCAGGAGCGTGCCGTCGAGTTCCCGCACCGACGGCTCGTGGGAGCCGACGGCCAGCACGAGCGCCGTGTCCCGGACGAGACGCCCGTCGAGGACCGGCTCGCGGGCCGAGGTCGCGGTGACCAGGACGTCGGCGGCGCGGACGCGGCCGGCGACCGCCGCGCCGCCCGCGGCCAGGTGGCGGTCGGCCCAGGGTGTCGCCGCGCTGCCGCGGCGGGTGACCGCCGTGACGTCGGCGATCCGGGCGTGCGCCCGGATGGTCCGGACATGCCACTCGGCCTGCGGGCCCGCGCCGAACACCACGAGACGCAGCCCGCCCGCGGAGCTCGTCGCGCGCTCGCGCAGCCGGCCGAGGCAGGCGGCGACCGAGACCGCCGGGGTGCGCAGCGTCGTCAGCGCGACGCCGTCGAGGATCGCGGCCGGCGTCAGGGTCCGGCTGCCGTGCAGGAGATACGTCGCGTTGACGCGGTTCAGGCCGAGGTCGGTGTTGCCCGGGGCGACGGTCGCGACCTTGACCCCGAACCAGCCGCCGGCCTCGGACGGCATCAGCAGCCCCTGCCCGTTGGCCAGCGCGGTGACGACCCGCGGCATGTCGTCGTCCGGGTCGAGGCCCGCGGCCAGCGCGTCGTGGACGGCCCGGACGGCGGCGACCGGACCCAGGGCGAAGACCTGCTCCGCGTCGAGGAGTTCGGTCATCGCAGCACGAACCCGGGCAGGAGCGTATCGCGCGGATCGACGACGAACCGGCAGGTGCCGACCGCGTGCGCGGTGCCCGTCACCGCCGTGACGACCGCGGGGATCCCGTGGACCGCGGTCCGCTCGGTGATCCGGGCGCGGAAGACCGAGCCCACCACGGACTCGTGCCGCAACTCGTCCTCCGGACGCAGCTGTCCGGTGCCGGCCAGGACCGCGATCCTGGCCGAGGTGCCGGAGCCGCACGGGGACCGGTCGACCTGGCCGTCCGCGAACACCGTGATGTTGCGCTGCCGCACCAGCCGGCTGCCGTCGGCCCGCGTCCCGGCGGGCCCGCTCTCCTCGGTGAAGATCGTCCCGTAGATCCCGGACAGCCGTGCGTCGAGGGGGTGTTCGGCGGCGCGCGCGGCGTTCAGCCCGTCGCGGATCTCCCGCCCGACGGCGGTGAGTCCGGTGACGTCCTGCGGCCGGACGCGCAGCCCGACGGACGCGGCCGGCAGCACCGCGTACATCGCGCCGCCGAACGCGATGTCGACGGTGACCTTCCCGCGGGAGGTCCGCACCTCGACGCCGTGCGCGTGGACGTAGGCGGGCACGTTGGTGAACGTCGCGTCCTGGACCAGGCCGTTCCTGGTCCGCACCCGTGCCGTGACGCGCCCGGAGGGGACGTCGATCACGACGTCCGTCAGGCCGTCGGCGGGTGCCGGGACCCGGCCCGAGGCGACGGCCCAGGAGCCCAGGGCGATCGTGCCGTGCCCGCACGCCGTGGAGAACCCGTCGTTGTGCCAGAAGAGGACACCGAGGTGGGCGCCGGCGTCGTCGGGCGGGACCAGGAACCCGCCGTACATGCCCGCGTGACCGCGCGGCTCGCGGCACAGCAGCGCCCGCACCCACTGCACGTCCTCGCTGCGCGTCGCGAGGACCCTGCGCTCGGCGACGGTCGGTCCCGCACCCGTCACCTCGGCGGGGCCGTCCACGACGATCCGGAACGGTTCGCCGCCGGTATGCCAGTCGGTCGTCTCGACCGGCTGAGTCCTTGTCATCCGCATCCCGCTTCCCCACAGGTGTCGTTGCCCTGTGCGCCGGTGTTATGGGGCGACCGGAAACAGTGCTGGGTCCCGGAGCATTGTCCAGCCTTCACCCCAGTGCAATGTTACATATCGCTGCCCGTCTCCCCGGGCGGCTTCCCTTCGCTCCCCCCACTGGAGACGCGATGCACTGTCGATCCATCCTGCCCAGAGTTCTGGCCGCCGGTCTGGCGGCCGGAGGGCTCGTCGCCGGCCTGATGAGCACTCAGGCGGCGGCCACCAGCGACATGAGGCATGCCTCAGCAGCGGCCGCGCAGACACCCGCCGCGGTCGTGCGGGCCGCCGAACAGCACGGGAAGGCCACACCGGCCGGAGCCGAGACCGTCCGGTCCCAGGCCGCCGCCACGAGGGCCGAGCCACTGCCCGCGAAACTGCGCGGGCAGCCGGCGGACCTGGGTTCGGCCAAGCCGTCCGAGCCGCGGCTCCCGGCGCACGCGGCATCCGAAGCGGCCGGCTCCCCCCGGCCCGCCACTGCCTCGTGCACCACGTCCGACTTCTCGGGCCGGTCCGGCGGCGACCTGGTGGCGTACATCAAGACGGTCGACTGGAGTTCCTGCATCAACCCGCTGTTCAGCCTGACCGGTCCGGACGCGCACGCCGTGTTCAAGCAGTCCCAGATGCTCGCGGTGGCGAACGGCGTCGCCGACGCGGCGAGGTCCTACACCGGTGACGACTCCGGCGGCCTGTACGAGCTGATGTATTTCATGCGCGCCGGCTACTACGTGCAGTACGGGGACCCCCAGGACGTCGGCACCTATGACTCCTCGCTCCGCGGAGCCATCGAGAAGGGGTTCGACACGCTGTTCGCCGGCAGCCACGCGAACGACATCAGCGCGGGCAACGGCGCTGTGCTGGAGCAGGCGTTCGTCCTCACCGACAGCGCCCAGGTGCAGGCCGACTACCTGGACGTCTACAGCCGCTACCTCAACGCCTACAGCAGCGCTTCGTGGGACGCCGTCCCGGAGATGGACCGGGCGCTGAACGCGATCTACACCCCGCTGTGGCGCGGTCCGGGGATGCCGGACTTCGTCACCGCGGTGACCGCGGATCCCGGTATCACCGACACCCTCCATCACTTCACCCTCGACCACCGCGACCTGCTGGGCGGGGACAACGACGTCCTCGACTCGAACGCGGGCAACGACCTGGCCAACTTCCTCCAGATACCGGCCCTGCGGAGCAAGGTCCGCCCGCTCGTCAAGGGTCTGCTGGACGGCTCGTCCATCACCGGCGCCACGGCCGGTCTGTGGGTGCACGTCGCCTACCGGGCGAGCACCGGGGACCCGGGCCAGTGCTCCTACTACGGCGTCTGCGACCTGCCGAAGCAGCTCATGGCCGCCGCGCTGCCGATCGACAACGCCTGCGGCGACTTCACCGTCCTGGCGCAGGCACTGACGGCGACGGAGCAGACCGACGTCTGCACGAGCCTGTCGAAGGAGGTCGCGTTCTACCAGAACCAGGTCGGGACCACCACGCCGATCCCCGGTGAGTACTTCGACGTGAAGATGGTCATCTTCGGGAGCCGGGCCGACTACGTGACCTACTCGTGGGCGATCTTCGGCAATGACACCGACAACGGCGGCGAGACACTGACCGGCACGCCGACCGACCCCGGCAACATCGCCTACTCCATCCTCTACCAGTGGCCGACCGACAACGGCTTCCCGGCCCGCGCGTGGAACCTCAACCATGAGTTCGCGCACGTCCAGCAGTCCATCTACGACATGAAGGGCGACTTCGGCGCCCAGATCACCGTCCCGGACGTCTGGTGGATCGAGGGCCAGGCGGAGTACGTCTCCTACTCCTACCGCAAGCTCGCCGACGACGGCGCGCTGACCGAGGCGGCCAAGCACACCTACAAGCTCAGCCAGCTCTTCCAGAACACCTACGCCATCGACGACGAGACGCGCACCTACCCGTGGGGCTACCTGGCCGTCCGGTACATGACCGAGAAGCACCCGGACCGGATCCAGGCCATGCTGGCCAAGATGCGGACGGGCGACTACCAGGGTGCCTACGCCGTCTACAACTCCATCGGCACCGGCTACGACGCCGACTTCGACGCCTGGCTCGACACCCTGGGCGGTGACGGCGGCAACGACGGCTCGGCCACGGCCTGCACCGACACCAACACCCAGGCGATGGGGCAGAACTGCTTCCGGCCGGACCAGTCCCGGGTCGCCGGAGACACCGACTACCTGTGGGTCTGGCTGCCGGCCGGCACCACCACCCTGAAGGTCACCACCAGCGGCGGCAGCGGCAACGCCGACCTCTACTACAACCCGACGACATGGGCCGGTCCGTCCGCCTACACCGAGAAGTCCACCGGCTCCGGCACCACCGAGAGCATCACCGTCAGCAACCCCGAGGCGGGTTACCGGTACATCAGCCTGTACGCCGTGACCGACTTCAGCGGGGTCACCGTCACCACGTCGTTCTGATCTCCCCGGGCGGCACTGCCGAATGACCCGAAGGGCCGTGGCCCGGTCGACTCCGGTCGACCGGGCCACGGCCCTCGGCAGGTGCCGACGCCGTACCCCGTGCGCCTACCGCTGCGGGGTCCGGTAATGGCGGGCGGCCCACGTCCGGAAGTGCGGTGCCCGGCCGATGAGTTCCTCGTAGGCGGCCAGGGCCGCGCCGAAGAGCGTCTCCGTGACCTCGTCGGACACCCGCTCCCGGTGCCAGACCAGTACATAGCGGCACCACAGCGGTGTGCCGGCCAGCGCCCTGACGACCACACCCGGGTTCGGCCGGCACGTCGCCTGGACGACGGATATCCCCAGCCCGTCGGCGATCATCCGCTGCAACTGGTCCCGGTCACCGAGATACTCGTGCACGGTGGCGGGTGTGAAACCGGCCGCCTGGAAGGCGTCGTAGCAGACACCGGGCCAGCCCGCACCGTCGTCGGGCGTCAGGAACCAGGCGTCCCCCGCCAGTTCGAGCAGCGGCACGTCCAGCCGCCCGCTCGCCGGATGGGCGGCGGGCAGGGCCACGAAGCTGGGCTCGGTGACGATGCCGCGGCGCACCAGGGCATCCGAATGCCCCAGCTCCCGTCCGGGATAGTCGACCGCGACGGCGATGTCCAGCTTGTCGTCCTCCAGCAGCCTGATGATCTCGGCCGAGGAATAGACGCTGCTCACCTGCGTGGTCAGCGCCGGCAGGACGGCGCGCGCCCGCTGGAGGAGCCCCGGCAGGATGGGCGTGTTCGTCGCAGCCACCCGCAGGACCCGATCGGTCCCGCGGCGGCCCGCGGTGGACCGGCGCCCGATCCCGTTCGCCAGCGCCACCACCTCGCGGGCCTGCACCACCACCTCGACCCCGAAGCGCGTCGGTGTCACCCCCGCGCTGCCCCGGACGAACAGGTCCTCGCCCATGAGCCGCTCGATGCGCTTCAGCTGACTGCTGACCGCGGGCTGCGAGCACCCCAGGACGGTGGCCGTCCGGCCCAGGCTCATCGTGTCGGCGATCGTGCACAGCATCCGCAGGTGTCGCAGTTCGAGTTCCATCAGCACCCGTCCCAGGTCTCTCTGGAGTGTGGCGATTTTACGTCCGGTCCGCGGTCTTCGGGGATGTCGGTGCAGGCGGGAGGAGGTGTGAAGGACCTGTGGAGGATGCCTCGTTGCCGGGGCTCCGGCTCCGGCCCCGGGACAGTCGCGGTGACCTCATTGCTGTGCATCGAGCCGAGGCCTTATGGTCAGTGCAATGCCACATATTACTGAAGGGCGCAGGGAAGTTGTGCCGTCGGCCGCCGCCGTACGACCGTGACCGGCCACCGACGAGTACGAGCACAACGGCATCGGCGACGAGCGGGTGTTCACCCGGCTGGGGCACCCGGTGTGCGACACAGGAGGAGGAACCACCGGTGAGCAAGGACAGACCCCCGAAACTGACCGGGATACCGGCGTTCAACGCCTACATGGGCACGCGGTGGGACACCCCGGACCGCACGCCCCCGGTGGTGCCCGGCGCCGCCGAGGCCGCGGCCGCCCACCGCGCCAGGCTCGCCGAGGCACTGCCCGGCCGGACGGTCGTGGTCGCCGCGGGCGAGGCGCCGGTCCGCAGCAACGACACCGCGTACGACTTCCGCCCGGACAGCGACTTCTACTGGCTGACCGGCTGCGCGGTCGAGAACGCCGTCGTCGTGGTGCGCGACGGCGGTGCCGTGCTCCACATCCCGCCGCCGGCCCACCCGGGCGAGCCGGGCTTCTGGTCCGACGCCCGGTACGGCGAGCTGTGGGTGGGTGCCGCGCCGGGGCCCGGGGACTGGGCACGGGCGCTCGGCATCGAGGTGCGCCCGCTGGCGGAGTTGCGCGAGGAGGTGCGGCCCGACCCGGAGGCCGCCCGCGCCCTGGCGTCCCTGCGGATGTACAAGGACGCCTGGGAGACCGGCCAGTTGAGGCAAGCGGTGGACCGCACCGTCGAGGGGTTCGCGGAGGTCGTCCGGGAGATACCGGCCGCGATCGCCGGACGCGGCGAGCGGTGGCTTCAGGGCACCTTCGACCGGTACGCCCGCGCGTACGGCAACGGCCCCGGCTACGCGTCGATCGTCGGCAGCGGCAGGCATGCGCCCACCCTGCACTGGGTGCGCTGCGACGGACCGGTGCTCCCGGAGGAGTTGCTGCTGCTCGACATGGGAGTGGAGGTCGCCAGCCACTACACCGCCGACGTCACCCGCACCTTCCCGGCCTCGGGGCGGTTCTCCGCCGCTCAGCGCCAGGTGCACGACCTGGTGGAGAAGGCACACCGGGCGGGACTCGCGGCCGTCGGCCCCGGGCGCCGCTTCAGCGAGTTCCACCACGCCGCCATGGAGGTGATCGCGCACGGGCTCGACGACTGGGGCCTGCTGCCGGTCTCGGTGGACGAGGCCCTGTCCGACGCCGGCCAGCAGCACCGCCGTTACCTGATCTGCGGCATCGGCCACCACCTCGGCCTCGACGTGCACGACTGCGCGCGGGCCGCCCCGGAGGCGTACCACGATGCCGCGATGGGGGAGGGGATGGCGCTCACCGTCGAGCCGGGGCTCTACTTCCACGCCCACGACCTGACGGTGCCGCCGGAGCTGCGCGGGATCGGCGTGCGCATCGAGGACGACATCCTGATCACCGCCGAGGGTTCCGACGTGCTGTCCCGCGCGCTGCCGCTGGACGCCGACGGCCTGGAGAAGTGGATGGCCGGCCGGTGACCCGGACCCGGTGGGCTTCTCCCTCTATCGGCCTGTGACATTGTACGTGTGACATTGCACTGATACTCTTTCGTTCCCACGAGTCAAGGAGCTGCCGCATGACCAACTCCGCGAGGCCCTGGCACGGAGTCCACGTCGCCACGGCCCTGCCGTTCCGCGACGACCTGTCGGTCGACCACGACGCCTTCGCCGAGCACGTCCGCTTCCTGGCCGCCGGCGGCTGCGACGGCGTGACGCCCAACGGCTCGCTGGGCGAATACCAGACGCTGACCGCCGAGGAGCGCGCCCGCGTCGTCGAGACCGCCGTCCAGGCCGCCCCCGACGGCTTCGGCGTGATGCCGGGCGTCGCCGCGTACGGTGCCCTGGAGGCCCGCCGCTGGGCCGAGCAGGCCGCCGAGGCCGGTGCCACCTCGCTGCTGCTGCTGCCGCCCAACGCCTACCCGGCACAGCGGGCGGCGGTCGTGGAGCACTACCGCGAGGTCGCCAGGGTCGGGCTGCCGGTCGTGGCCTACAACAACCCGATCGACACCAAGGTCGACCTCACCCCCGAACTGCTCGCCGAACTCTTCGCGGAGGGCACGATCGTCGGCGTCAAGGAGTTCACCGGCGACGTCCGCCGGGCCTACCAGATCAGCGAGCTGGCGCCGGACCTGGACCTCCTCGTCGGCGCCGACGACGTCCTGCTCGAACTCGGCATGGCGGGCGCCGTCGGCTGGATCGCCGGCTACCCGAACGTGATCCCGCGCAGCACCGTCGAGCTGTACCGGCTGGCCACCTCCGGCGACCCGGCCGACCTGGCCCGCGCGCTGCCGGTCTACCGCGACCTGCACCCGCTGCTGCGCTGGGACTCCAGGACCGAGTTCGTGCAGTCCATCAAACTGTCGATGGACATCGCCGGGCTCAGGGGCGGACCCTGCCGGCCGCCCCGGCTGCCGCTGCCGCCCGAACAGACGGCCCGCATCACCGCCGACACCGAGGCGGTCCTCGCCAAGGGCTACAAGTGAGGTCCCGCCGCACCTTCCACGCCGTCGACTCGCACACCGAGGGCATGCCGACACGGGTCGTCGTCGGCGGCGTGGGCACCGTCCCCGGCGCCACGATGGCCGAGCGCAGGCGCTGGTTCATGGAGAACAGCGACGACGTCCGCACACTGCTGATGTACGAGCCCCGCGGGCACAGCGCGATGAGCGGCGCCGTCCTCCAGCCACCGACCCGCCCCGACGCGGACTTCGGCGTGCTGTTCATCGAGGTGTCCGGCCTGCTGCCGATGTGCGGCCACGGCACGATCGGCGTCGCCACCGTCCTGGTCGAGACCGGGATGGTCCCGGTCACCGAGCCGGTCACCACCATCCGGCTGGACACCCCCGCCGGACTCGTCGTCGCCGAGGTGGCGGTCGAGGACGGCGCGGCCACCTCCGTCACCCTCGCCAACGTGCCGTCCTACGCCCATACCCTGGACGCCACCGTCGAGGTGCCCGGGTACGGCGCGGTGCGCTACGACCTCGCCTTCGGCGGCAACTTCTACGCCATCGTCGAACTCGCCGACCTCGGGCTGCCGTTCGACCGGTCCCGGGCCGGAGACCTGCTGTCCGCGGGCCTCGCGGTGATGGACGCCGTGAACGCCGCCGATCCGCCCGTCCACCCCGAGCGCGACGACATCGCCGGCTGCCACCACGTCTACCTCAAGGCCCCCGGGTCGACCGCCCGGTTGTCGCGGCACGCCATGGCCATCCACCCGGGGTGGTTCGACCGCTCGCCGTGCGGCACCGGCACCAGCGCGCGGATGGCGCAGCTCCACGCTCGCGGTGAACTCGCCGTCGGACAGGAGTTCGTGAACGAGTCCTTCATCGGCACCCGCTTCACCGGACGCCTTCTCGGCGAGACCACCGTGGGCCCGTATGCCGCGGTGCTGCCCTCCCTCACCGGCCGCGCCTGGATCACCGGGACCTCCCAGTTCCACCTCGACCCGAGCGACCCCTTCCCCGCGGGATTCCTGCTGTGAACGCGCCCTCGACCGCCCGTCCGCAGAGCCGGGACCGGCGGGCGACGCCGCGCGAGCGCGTCCGGACCGCGCCGGGAGCCGCATCCGTCCGGGAACCGGCGCACGCCTTCGCGGACGCGGCCGGACTCGGCGGCCTGACCGGCCGCGCCTGCGCGGACCACGCCCTTCCCCCGGCCCGGCCCGGCCACAGCGGCGACCGGCCACCGGGGGATGCCGTGTCCCCCCTGCCCACCCCGCCCCGGCCGCCGGGCCGTCCGGCAGCCGGACAGCAGGAGCCGACGGACCTCGGCGAGCGCCGTGCCCCGCGGACCGCCGGGAAACAGCCGCACCATCACACCGGCCACGCCCGTGGCCGGCGCGCAAGCGGCGCGGAGGAGCCGTGAGCACCGTACCGCTCGGCGCCGGCCCGGGGACCGCGCGCAGCCGGAGCGCCGATCTGGTGATCGTCGGGGCGGGCGTCATCGGTGCGGCCGCCGCCTACTTCGCGGCGCTCGCGGGCCGCCGGGTGGTCGTCGTCGAGCGCGGCGCCCTTGCCGGTGGCACATCCAGCGCGGGGGAGGGCAACCTGCTGGTGTCCGACAAGGAGGCCGGCCCCGAACTCGACCTCGCGCTGTACTCGCAGGCCGTCTGGCGCCAGGACCTCGCCGAGCACGCGGGCCGCTGGGAGTTCGAGTCCAAGGGCGGCCTCGTCGTCGCCGCGAGCGCGCGGAGCCTTGCCACGCTGCGGGAGCTGAGCGTCCACCAGCGCGCGAGCGGGGTCGAGGTCCAGGACGTAGGACAGGACCGGCTGCACGACCACGAGCCGCACCTGGCGAAGGACCTGGCCGGGGCCGCGTTCTACCCGCAGGACGCACAGGTGCAGCCGATGCTGGCGGTCGCTCACCTGCTGCGCCTCGCCCGGGACAGGGGCGCGCACGTGCGCACCGGGACCGAGGTGACCGGCTTCCTGCGCAGCGGGGACCGGGTCACCGGGGTCCGCACCAGTGCGGGCGACATCCCCGCGGGCGCCGTGCTCAACGCGGCGGGCACCTGGGCCGGCGAAGTGGCGGCCCTGGCCCGGGTCTCCGTCCCGGTCCGCCCCCGGCGCGGCTTCGTGCTCGTCACCGAACCCCTGCCGCCGCGCACCGTCCGGCACAAGGTGTACGCCGCCGAGTACGTCGGCGACGTCGCCAGCTCCGACGCGGCCCTCCAGACCTCGCCCGTGGTGGAGGGCACCGACAGCGGGACCGTCCTCATCGGCGCCTCCCGCGAGCGGGTCGGCTTCGACCGCACGGTGTCCGTACCGGCCATCAGCACCCTCGCGGCCAAGGCCGTCGCGCTGTTCCCGATGCTGCGGCAGGTGCGGCTGATACGCGCCTACCACGGCTTCCGCCCGTACTGCCCCGACCACCTGCCCGTCATCGGTGCCGACCCGCGGGCCCCCGGCCTCTGGCACGCCTGCGGCCACGAGGGCGCCGGCATCGGACTGGCCGCCGGTACCGGCAAGTTGATCGTCCAGGCCCTGACCGGCGGGCAGCCGGACCTCGACCTGGCGCCGTTCGCCCCCGACCGCTTCCCCGAACGGCACGAGGACGTCGCCGAGGGAGTTTCCCCGTGACCCACAGGATGACCTTCCGCGGTATCGAGGTCCCCGCGCAGCCCGGTCAGAGCATCGCCGCGGCCCTGGTCGCCGCCGGGATCACCGACTGGCGCACCACCCGCGGGAAGGGCCGGCCGCGCGGCCTGTTCTGCGGCATCGGCGTCTGCTTCGACTGCCTGATCACCATCGACGGCGCGCGCGCCGAGCGCGCCTGCCTGGTCCCCGCCGCGGACGGCATGCGGCTGGGCGACGCGCTGGAGAGCGCCGAAGCGACGGAGCCGGGGGAGACACCGCGGGACGACGGCGATCCGGAGCCCGCCCACGCGCGGCACACAGAGGCCGTACGGCACACAGAGGAGGACGGCGATGGCGCATCTTCATGACGTGGCCGTGGTCGGGGCCGGTCCGGCCGGCCTCGCGGCTGCCGTCGAAGCGGCGGAGGCGGGGCTCGACGTGGCCCTGGTGGACGCCGCCGGACAGCCCGGCGGCCAGTTCTGGCGGCACTTCGACGAGGACCACAGCCGTCCGGAGGACCTCCGCGGCCACCACGGGCGGTCTGCCTTCACCGGCCTGCGCGACCGGCTGTACGCCCTGAGCGCCGCCGGGCGTGTCCGCTACCTGCCGGGCCACCAGGTGTGGCTCGCCACCCGGGACGGCGACAGAAGGTTCACCCTGCGTGTCACGCCCACCGTGCCGGTCGCGGACCCGGGCCCCGCCGCCCCCGAGCCCGTCGCGGCCCGCGCGCTGATCCTGTGCCCCGGTGGATACGACCGGCAACTTCCGGTTCCCGGATGGGAGTTGCCCGGAGTCATGGCCGCGGGCGGTGTCCAGGCACTGCTCAAGGGCCACCGCACGCTCGCCGGGCGACGCGCCGTCGTCGGCGGCACCGGCCCCTTCCTGCTGCCGGTGGCCGCCGGTCTCGCCCGCGCCGGCGCCCGGATCCCCGCGGTCGTCGAGGCCAACGCCACACTCGGCTGGCTGCGTGACCCGGTCGGCACGATCTCCGCGCCCGGCAAGGGGATCGAGGCCGCGCGGTACGCCGCGACGCTCGCCCGGCACCGCGTCCCGTACCGGACCAGGACCGTCGTCCGCGCGATACTCGGCGACGGCAGGGTCGAGGCCGTGCGGATCGCGAGGCTGGACCGCCGGGGACGGCCGACCGGACCCGAACGGGAGCTCGCCGCCGACCTGGTGGCCCTAGGCTGGGGATTCACCCCCTCGCTCGAACTCCCGCTCATGCTCGGCGCGGCGACCCGGCAGGACCTCGACGGGTCGCTCGTCGTGACGGTCGACGCGTGGCAGCGCAGCAGCGTCGACGGCGTGTACGTGGCCGGTGAGGCCACCGGCGTGGGCGGCGCCGCCCTGTCCGTCAGCGAGGGCCGGCTGAGCGCCCTCGCCCTGGCCGCCTCGCTCGGCCGCAGCCGCAGCCGCAGCCGCTCCGGTACGACGGCGGGCGCGGGCGCGGGCGCGGACCGGACCCCGGACCCGGCCGGGGCGGCAGGCCAGGTGGCCGTGATCCGCCGCGTCCAGGGCCGCATCCGGCGGGCGCGGCGGTTCGCCGCCGCCATGCACCGCACCTACCCCGTGCCGGACGGCTGGCCGAGGTGGCTGCCGGACTCGACCGTGGTGTGCCGCTGCGAGGAGGTCACTTACGGCGACCTGTGCCACGCCCACGACGACCTGGGCGCGACCGACGCGCGCACCCTGAAGATGCTGGCGCGTCCCGGCATGGGCTGGTGCCAGGGCAGGATCTGCGGATACGCGACGGCGGGCATCGCCGCCTGCCTCTCCGGCCGCACGGCCACCGCGGACGACCTGCGCCCGCTCTCCGGCCGCACCCCGGCGGTCCCGGTGCGTCTCGGCGAACTCGCCGCCTTGGCCGAGGCCATGACAGCAGATCAGATGCCCGTGAATCCCCGGCCGGACGACGAAGAACCGACGAACCAGGACGGTGCGTGACCCGGTGACCGAAGTGCTGAGCATCGACCCGCGCACGGGCGGGTCCCGCGGACCCGCGGCAACCGAGGCCACGGCCGCCGACGTGGACAGGGCGGTGCGGGCCGCCCATGCGACCCGCACCGCCCTGGCCGACCACCGGGCGCGGGCCGGACTGCTGCGTGCCGCAGCCGCGTCGCTGGAGAAGGACGGCGCGGAGATCATCGCCGCCGCCGACGCCGAGACGGCGCTGGGCCACGTCCGGCTCACCGGTGAACTCGCCCGCACCTGCCACCAGTTGCGTACCTTCGCCGACCTCGCCGAGAGCGGACGCCACCTGGAGGTGATCATCGACCACGCGGACCCGGACGCCCGGCCCGCGCCCCGCCCGGACCTGCGCCGCTGCAAGGTACCGCTCGGCGTGGTCGCGGTCTTCGCCGCGAGCAACTTCCCGCTGGCGTTCAGCGTTCCCGGCGGTGACACCGCCAGCGCGCTGGCCGCCGGCTGCCCCGTCGTCGTCAAGGCGCACCCCGACCACCCGCGCACCGGCGTCCTGTGCGCGCGGGCGCTGCGCACCGCGGCGGCCCAGGCCGGCCTGCCCGGGGACGTGACGGCCGTCGTCCACGGCCTCGAAGCGGGTGTCGCGCTCGTCCGTCACCCGCTCACCGCGGCCGTCGGCTTCACCGGCTCGGTGCGCGGCGGCCGGGCCCTCTTCGACATCGCCTCCGCCCGCCCCCGGCCCATCCCCTTCCACGGCGAACTCGGCAGCCTCAACCCCGTCGTGGTCACCGCCCGTGCCGCCGCCACCCGCGCCGCCGAGATCGGCACCGGACTGGCCGCCGCCTACACCCAGGGGCTGGGCCAGTTCTGCGTCAAACCGGGACTCGTCCTGCTCCCGGCGGGCGCGGACGGCGACGCGGTCGTGGCAGCCGCCGTCACGGCGCGGGTACCGTCCGGGCCGCTGCTCGACCCGCGCATGCGCGAGGCGTTCCTGGCCGGGACGCGCGCCCGCGCGGCGCTGCCCGGCGTCGAGGAAGTCCTGGCCGCAGGCGCGGCGGACGCAGCGGACGCGCCACTGTCGGTGCGCCCGGGGATACTGTCCGTCCCCGCCGGCCGGCTGGCCGTCGGCGAGGTGCACCGCGCGCTGCTCGACGAGTGCTTCGGGCCGGTCACCGTACTGGTCCGCTACGGCTGCGAAGCCGAACGGGACGCCGTGCTCGGCACGTTGACGGGCAATCTCACCGCGACCGTGCACTTCGCGGCCGACGAGCGGGACGCGGCAGCCGCGGACCTGGTGGCCCGGCTGACCCAGCTGGCCGGGCGGGTCGTCGTCGACGGCTGGCCCACCGGCGTCACCGTCGCCCCCGCCATGCACCACGGCGGCCCGTACCCGGCCTCGACCAGCACCTCGACGTCGGTCGGCGCCACCGCGACCGAACGCTGGCTGCGCCCGGTCTGCTACCAGAACACCCCGCAGGAACTGCTGCCCGCGGAACTGCGCGACGGCAACCCGCTGGGCGTGCCGCGCACGGTGGACGGCGTGTACGTGCTCCCGGCGCCGTGCTGATTCCCGCACCCTCCTGTTTTCGGACCCCCGCCCGGCTGTGCCGCCCACGAAAGTCCGTCCGTACCCCGCACCGGCACCCGCACCGGCACGTCATGGCCGTATCGCGGCCGGGCGGTGTCGGCGGACGGGGCACCTCAGCAGAGGGCCGGCCGGTAGGGGCCGACACGCACGGGCTGCCCCGCGTCGGAAGTCACCCCCGACCTCGCGGACCCGCCCTGAGGCGGTCGGTCACCCCCAAGGCGGGCAGGACCGTCTCCGCCACCCGGTAGGCCTCCTCCAGCAGGGGGTTCCCGGAGAGGATGAAGGTGTCGACGCCCAGGTCCCTGAACTCCGTCAGCCGTTCGACGACCTGGCCGGTCGAGCCGACGATCGCCGTGCCGGGGCCGGGGCGGAACAGGCTCATCCCGGGCCACAGGTTCGGGTGCGTCTCCAACTCCCGGGCACGGGCCGGGACACGGCCGCCGTGCTGGCGGAACTGCCGCTGCCAGCCGGTGCCGTCCTCGCCCGCCCGGTCGCCGAGCTGACGCGCGTAGGTCGCCTCGCTCGTGACGTCGAGCAGCCGGTCGGCGGCGGCCCACGCCTCGTCCTCCGTGTCCCGGACGATGAGGTGCAGGCGCAGGCCGATGCGCAGGGTGCGGCCGTACGCGGCCGCGCGTTCGCGGACCCGGTCGAGCTTCTCCTCGAGGAGGTGCGGGGGTTCGCCCCAGGTGAGGTAGACGTCGACATGCTCGGCGGCCATCTCGATGCCGGGGGCCGACGAGCCGCCGAACCACAGCGGTATGTGCGGGGACTGCACCGGCTCCAGGTCGCGGAAGGAGGCGCCCGCGTCCTGGAGATCGTAGAAGCGGCCCTTGTGGTCGAAGACCTCTCCGGCGGTGAGGCGTTTGACGATCGACCAGTACTCGGCGCTCAGCTCGTAGCGTTCGTCGTGCTCGACGTGGAGACCGTACTCCTTCAGTGACGTGGTGGAGCCGTTGACGACGTTGAAGCGGAGGCGGCCACCGAAGAGGGTGTCGAAGCTGAGGGCCATCTTCGCGAGCAGCGTCGGCGAGATCAGGCCCGGGTGGACGGCCAGGAGCGGATGGAAGGCCGGGCCGGTCGAGGCGGCCAGGGCGCTGCCGAGGGGCCACACGTCGTAGAGGTCGGTGGCGAGCAGGGCTCCGGTGTAGCCGAGGCGTTCGACGGTTCCGGCGAGCTGCTGGAGGTAGCCGAGGTCGATCGGGCGGCGGCCCGCCGGTTCCCAGGGGTAGGCGCCTTCGCGGGGGATGATGTACCAGAGGACTTCGGGTGCGTCGTGGGCCGTCGTCACGGTCGGGCCTGCCCCGCCCGCGCCACGGCGTCCGCGACCGTCACCGGCCGCTCGATGAACCCGGTGCGCGCGAAGATGTCCGCCGCTTCCTGCTGTTCGGCGAGGAACGCGTCCGTGACGTCCTCGATGCGCCAGGGCAGTGCCTTCAGGGCGGTCTCCCAGTCGGCGACGGTGCCGCCCTGGTCCCCGGCTGCGGTCTCGGCGGCCTCGCGGGGGTGCGTCCGCGCCCAGTCGTCCGCCCTCCGCAGGGCGCGGACCAGCGCGGCGACGATCTCGGGCCGCTGCTCGGCGAGGTCGCGGCGGGCGAAGAAGACGGACCGGTCGGTGATGACGCCGGCGGTGGGCACCAGGACGCGGACCTCGCCGGTGCGCAGCGCGGCGACGAGCTGCGGGCCCTGCGCCACCCAGGCCTCGATCTCCCGTGCCCGCAGCCGGCGCTCGCTGTCCTCGTCGGACCGTACGGCCGTGATGTCGGTGGCGTAGGAGAGGCCCGCTCCGTCCAGGAGCTTGGCCACGAGGTGGGTCTGCCAGGAGCCGACGGCGAGGTGCACGGTGGCACCCTTCAGGTCGGCCGCGGTGCGCAGCGGGCCGTCCGCCGGGACGAGGAGGGCACCGTGGTCGGGGCGTGGCGCGGAGACGGCGGTGTAGACGATGTCGTGCCCGGCGGCCTGCGCGGTGATCGGCGGGGTGGAGCCGGTGCCGCCGAAGTCGATGACGCCCTCGGTCAGGAGCGGCCCGGTGCGCACCCCGTCGGTGTACCTGTGGAAGACGGCGGTCTCACCGAGCGGGGCCAGTTCTTCCTGGGCGTGGTCGAGGCGGGAGAGGTGATACAGCGTCGGGTTGCTGTGGTGGACGCCGATGGTGACGGTCATGTCAGTGAGCTCCTGTCGTGAGAGGCGTGAGAGGCGTGAGAGGCGTATGAGGTGAAGAAGACGAAAGGGGGGTGGCCGGGTGGACGCCGAGGTCGGTGAGGAGACGGCGGCGCAGCGAGGCGAAGGCGGGGTCGCCCGGGTCGCGGGGGCGGTCGACGGTGACGGGCTCGTCGGTGACGAGGCGCCCGTCGCGCAGGACGCAGACCCGGTCGGCGAGGCGGACCGCCTCGTCCACGTCGTGGGTGACGAGGAGCACGGCGGGCCGGTGGACCCGGCACAGGTCGCCGACGAGGTCCTGCATCTTGAGGCGGGTGAGCGCGTCGAGCGCGGCGAAAGGCTCGTCCAGGAGCAGGAGTTCGGGTTCGCGGACCAGGGCGCGGGCGAGAGCCACCCGCTGGGCCTCGCCGCCCGAGAGGGTCGCGGGCCAGGCGTCGGCGTGCCGGTCGAGGCCGACCTCGGTGAGGGCGGTGCGGGCGCGCTGTCGCGTGGCGCGGCCGCGGGGCAGGGCGACGGCGACGTTCGCGAGGACCTTCTTGGACGGGACGAGGCGCGGTTCCTGGAAGACGACGGTGCGGGCCCGCGGGACGAGCACCTCACCGCCGTCGGCCCGGTCGAGCGCGCCGAGGATGCGCAGCAGGGTCGTCTTGCCGCTCCCGCTCGCGCCGAGCAGGGCGACGAACTCGCCACGCCGGATGGTGAGTTCCAGGCCGTCGAGCACGGCGCGGTCGCCGAAGACGCGGCGCAGTCCCCGGATGCGGACGGCGGTGTCGTCGGTGGTCACGGCGGGGCCGGTCATCGCGTCGCCCCCTGCCCTGCCGCGCGCCACGGCATGAGGACGCGTTCGAGGAGGCGTACGACGGTGTCGGCGGTGAGTCCGAGCAGCCCGTAGATCAGGATGCAGACCGCGAGGACGTCGGTACGGGCGTAGCTCTGGGCCTGCGCCATCAGGTAGCCGATGCCCGCCGTGGCGTTGATCTCCTCGGCGGCGATCAAGGCGATCACGCTGAGCGTCATGGACAGGCGCAGTCCCGCGAGGAGCGAGGGCAGCGCGCCGGGCAGGACGACCTCGCGGACCACGGCGAGGCGGCCCATGCCGAAGCTGCGCATGGCCTCGACCAGTTTGCGGTCGGCGTTGCGGACACCGCCGTACGTGGAGACGTACATGGGGAAGGTGGTGGCGACCGCGATGAGGAGGATCTTCGCGGTCTCGTTGATCCCGAACCAGACCATGAAGAGGGGCACCAGGGAGAGGAACGGGATGGTGCGCAGGGTCTGGAGGGAGGAATCGAGGAGTTCGTCGCCCAGGCGGGTGAAGCCCGTGACGACGCCGAGGACCAGTCCGGCGGTGAGCCCGATGACGAGTCCGATGCCGGCCCGGGTGAGGGAGGCGGCGAGCGCGTCGGAGAGCTGGCCGTTGCCCCACAACTCCGCCACCGCTGCGACGACGTGTGCGGGCGAGGCGAGTACGTCCTCGGTGAGGGCGCCGGTCGCGGAGGCGGTCCACCACGCGGCGAGCAGACCGAGCGGGCCGAGGGCCCGGATGACGGCGGTGTGTCCGCGACGGCGTGTGCGGACGCGCGGCGGCCGGGGCGCGACCAGCGTCGTGACCTGTGCGTCTGCTGGTGCTTGTGCCTCGGCCGGTGGCTGCACCTGCGCTTGTCCCTGTCCCTGTCCCTGTCCCTGTCCCTGTCCCTGCCCCTGTGCCTGTGCCTGTGCTTGTCCCTGCGCCTGCGCCTGTGCCGTCATGACAGTTTCTCCACGTCCAGGACGTGGGCGGCGATGTCCACGGTCTTCTCGGTGACCTTCTGCTCGGCGTAGAACCGGGCGACGTCCTCGAAGCGCTCGATGTCCGCCCGGGTGACGGGTTCGACGGTGCCGCCCTGCCGGGTGATGGCTATCTGGGCCGTCTTCGCGGCGCCGGTGAGGGCCTGCGGTCCCGCGTCGGTGTTCACGTTCAGGTACGCCGCCGGGTCCTGCTTCTCCTTGGCGCTGGCGGTGTGGAGGTAGTCGTAGAGCGCGCGCACGACCTCGGGGTGCTGGTCGGCGAAGGCGGTGCGCACGGCGGTGAGACTGTAGTTGTCCGAGCCGATCTGCTGGCCGGTGGCGACGAACTTCGCCTTGCCGGTGCCGAGTTCGGCGACCGAGTACGTCGCCCAGACCGCCCAGGCGTCGACCTTGCCGCTGTTGAAGACGGCCGCGGTCTGGTCGGGCCGCAGCCGGACCCGCTCCACCCGGGAGGCGGGGATGTGGTGCGCGGCGAGCGCCTTGAGGAGGAGGTACTCGCCGGTTCCGCCCTGGTTGACGGCGACCTTCCTGCCGACGAGATCCCCGACGGAGTCGATGCCGGAGCCCGTTCTGGCGAGGATGCCCTCGCCCGCGCCGTCGGGTGCGGTCGCCGTGAAGAACTTGAAGCCGGGCGTCCGGGTGAGCGAGGTGATGCCGGAGGTGATGGAGCCGGTGGCGATGTCGAGCTGGTTCGCGTTCATGGCCTGCGCGGCGGGCGCGAACGGGCCCGCGCTGCCGGTCCACTCGACCTTCGCGTGCACCTTCGCGAGCGCCTTGTCGAGGCTGCCGTCCTTCTTCCCGACGGCGAGGACGCCGGAGTTGCCGGGGTCGGGGATGCGGACGGTGATCTGCCCGCTCCCGCCCTTCCCGGCGTCGGCCTGCGAGGTGCCGCAGCCGGCGGCGAGGACGGTGAGCGCCGCGGCTGCGGCGAGGGCGGTGACGGATTTCGGTGTGCGCATGGCGGGCGTCCTCACGAACGTTCAGGGGCGGGGTGGAGCTGTCGGGCGCGGAGCAGCGGCGCCGGATCGGCCCAGGCGCGTACGTCGACGGCCGCGGGCAGGAAGCCGTGCGCGCGCAACCGGCTTTCCTGTACGGCGAGCAGGTCGAGGCGGTCGGCGGACAGATCCGGACGCAGGGTGCGGTGGGTGCCGGGGCGGTAGGCCCCGGCGACACCCTCGGCGCCCGCACCGGTCTCGGCGCCGAGGATGCGGGCCACGTCGGCGGGGTGGTCCGCGGCCCAGTCGGCGGCGCGCAGCAGGACGGCGAGGAACCGGTCGACGAGGCCCGGATGGTCGTCGAGGAGGCTCTGGTGCACGGTGATGGGGCGCGGGGTGCCGTTGTTGACCCGGTGGGTCCGGTCGGGCAGCTCGTCGAGCTCCACGGCGACGCGGGCTCCGGCGCGCCGGGCGGCCTCGACGGCGAGGGCACCCTTCACGTAGACGGCGTCGACCTCACCGCGGCGCAGGGCGGCGAGCTCGGCGGCCCACTGTCCGGGATGTCCGTCGGCGGGGACGTCGGCCGGGCGGGCGTCGTCCAGGGTGAGCCGGGCGGAGGCCAGGGCACCCTCGAAGCCGCGCAGGGCCATGGCCCGCCAGAAGTCGATCGCCAGGGAGTGCCGGGGCACGGCCAGGCGCAGACCGCGCAGTGCCTCGGCACCGCGCACCGGGCTGTCGGGCCGTACGAGGATCGCCTGGCGCTCCTCGATCCAGGTCAGACCGATGAGCCGAGTCCGCTCGCCGCGCGCACGGGCCCACAGGGCGGGCACATTGCCGCCCTCCCGGAACAGGCCCGGCAGCGCGTGGGTGTAGTGGGTCTGGCGGTCGACATCGGGTGCCGCGTCCTGGAGGGACCGTACGGCGATCCCGTCCGCGGCGAACTCGTCGGCCAGCCAGCGCCGGTCGGCGGCGATGCCGGTGGCCGTGGGCACGGGACAGCGCGTGAACCAGAGGGTTTTGGGGGTGACGGTGCGGGTGCCGCGGACGGAGGTGTGCGAGGGCATGCGGGGTCCCGGGGGTGAGGGGCGGGGGCGGCGCGCGGGCAGGCCGACAGGGGGTGCGCGGCGTGTGCTGCGCGAGGCCGTACGGCACGTCGTGCGGGAAGCGGTACGGCAGGTCGTACGGGACGTCGTACGGGCCCGCGGGGAGAAAGGGTGCTGCGGCGCTCAGGCGCGGGCGCGGCGACAGGAGGCGCTGGTCACGCGGGCCAGGTCGATGTGGCGGCGGAGCGTGAACACGGCCGGGACCGGAAGGGCGACGGGAGCGGTGGGCGCGACGCGGTCGGTGCGACGGTGCATGGCGCGGCTCCCCTCTCCTCGGTCTCCGAGGTCTCCTCGGTCCCGAGGCCTCTTCGGTCCGGTCCCCGAGGTCTTCTCGGTACGGGCCAGGCCGGCCCGCTGTGGCCGCAGCGTGGCACGCCGCGCGACGGCACGGCAAGTCGCTTCCCACCATGTGGGAACGAGTGTGAACGCCTTGTTGCACAGACCGCTTCGGGCCGTCCAGCGCTGCCGTAATGTGGGAGCGGCATAGAGTACGAGGGTTCCCGTCACCGTCCATTCCCGAGGACCGCAGTGACCGATTCCGCAGTCGATGCCCTCCGTCCGGCGTCCGCCGCCGTCCCCCCACCGGCGCGGGCACCCTCCGGCGCTCAGGCGGTGCGCCGCGCGCTCGACCTCCTGCACTGCTTCCACGACAACGGGCCCGACCTCAGCGCGTCGGACCTGGCCCGCCGTCTGGAGCTGCCGATGTCCACCGCCCACCGGCTGGCGCGCACCCTGCTGGCCGCCGACTTCCTGGAGCAGGACTTCCGCACGTCCCGCTACCGCCTCGGCCCCGCCGTCACCGAGTTGGGCCGGCTCTCCTACCACCAGCGCGGCCTGCACCTGGCCGCCCCCGAACTGGCCGACCTGGCCGAACGCACCGGTGCCACCGCCGACTTGGCGCTGCGCAGCGGACCGTACGCGGTCATCGTCGCGGGCGGATCGGTCACGCCGAAGGTGGGGCTGCGCCGTCCGCTGCACTCGACGGCGCTCGGCAAGGTACTCCTCGCGTGGCCGCGCCCCGGCGACCCAGACCTCGGTTCGCTGCCGCCGCTGCACGCCTTCACCGAGCGTACGATCGTCGAACGAGACGCCCTGCGGGCGGAGTTGGTGCGCGTACGCGAGGACGGCCACGCCCTCAACGACGGCGAGTCGGCACAGGGCGTGCGCACGCTCGCGGTACCGGTCCTCGACCGTGCCGGCCACGCACGGTTCGCGCTGGCGGTGCGGGGGACCCCGGAACTGATCACGGCGGCGGCCCTGCCGCGCTTCCTGGAACGGGCCCGGTCCTGCGCGCGGGCGCTCGAAGTGCTGCTGCTGGCACCGGCCGAGCGGCGCGACGGGACGTGAGCGGCCGTCCGGCGTCCGGGCCACGCGGTGCCGTGACCAGGGGCGGCAGCAAGAACGACGATGCCCGCCGTCGGCGTCCGGGAGGCCGATATCCTGGCCTGATGGCGGACAGAACCGGCGGCGAGCCGCAGATCGACGGGCGCTCCACCCGGTGGGGCGAGCACAAGGCGCAGCGGCAGGTCGAGTTGGTGGACGCGGCGGTCGCTCTCATCGAGGAGGAGGGCGCGCGCTTCCGGGTGCAGCGGCTCGCGGAGCGGGTGGGTCTGCCGCGGTCCGTGCTGTACCGGCACTTCAAGGACCGCGCCAATCTGGACGAGTTGATCCGCCGGCGGGTGGTGGAGCTGTTCATGCGGCGGATGGAGCCCACGCTCACCTTCGACGGGACGATCGAGGAGGCCGTGCAGCGCGTGATCGGCGCGCATCTGGACTGGGTGGCACACCACCCGCGCCTGTACGCCTACATGGGGGTCGGGGAGCACGCGATGGGCGACGGGTCGCTGGTGGCGGACACGAAGACGGCCATCGCGATGATGCTGAGCGACCGGTTCAGCGACGTGCTCAAGGCGCTCGGGGTGAGCGAGGCGCCGATCCGGTCGGTCGCGATCGGGATCGTGGGGTTCGTGGACACGTCGGTCAACCAGTGGATGCGGGACGAGCGGCGCGAGCAGTCCGAGGAGGAACTGCGCGCGATGCTGTGCCGTTCGGTGTGGGCGGTCCTCGACGCGGCCCTGCGGGACCTGGGCGTGGAACTCTCGCCGGGGCAGCGGGTGGCGGACCTGGAGCGGGTCTGAGCCCACCGCGCGACCCCGTGACCGTCAGGTGCGTGCCGTCCGGGCCGCCCGCGCGGCGCCGAGCAGGGACTCGGCGTCCGTGAACTTGACGCGGGGGCGGCCCTGCGCCTCGCCCGCCGCCCGCTCCGCCCGGTCGATCGCGCGCCAGGCGTCCAGGTCGAGCGCCTGCGTCCGGGTACGGACGGCTCGTGCGGGTCCGGTGAGGCGGCCCGCGGCGAAGTCGTCCAGGAGCGAGGCGACCGTCTCCTGGGCGCAGGTCTTGTTCGTCCCGATGAAGCCGGTCGGGCCGCGCTTGATCCAGCCCGCGACGTAGACACCGGGCCCGACCCGCCCGCGCTCGTGCGGGACCGTCGCACTCGCCTCGTCGAAGGGCAGGCCGGGAACCGGGCGGGCACGGTAGCCGACGGAGCGCAGGACGAGGCCGGTCTCCAGGGGCTGTGTGTCGCCGCCCGTGGGCCGGGCGCGGACGGTGCCGTCCTCGTCCTCGTACAACTCGGTGGGGGTGATCTCCAGAGCGCGTACGGAGGTGTCGCCGGTGAGCCGCACCGGGCTGGCCAGGAAGCGCAGGACGATGCGGCGGCGGCCCCCGGCCGGTGTACGGGCGGCCAGATCCGCGAGCAGCCGGGTCTTCTCGCTGGTGTCCGGGTCCAGGCCGTCGGGCCAGCCCTCGACCAGCACGTCCACGTCCTTCAGCGCGGAGAGCGCGAGGAGTTCGGGCACGGTGAACGCCGCTTGTGCGGGTCCGCGGCGGCCCAGCAGGACGACCTCGCGGACCCGGCCGGCCCGGAGCGCGGCGAGGGCGCGGTCGGAGATGTCGGTACGGGCGAGGGTGCCGGGGTCGGCGGTGAGGATGCGGGCGACGTCGAGGGCGACGTTGCCGTTGCCGATGACGACGGCGCGCTCGGTGTCCAGGGGGTGGTCGTCGTGGGCCCGGTCGGGGTGGCCGTTGTACCAGCCGACGAAGTCCGTCGCGGAGACGCTGCCGCGCAGGTCCTCGCCCTCGATGCCGAGGCGTCTGTCGGTCGCGGCGCCGACGGCGTAGAGCACCGCGTGGTGCTCGGCCAGGAGGTCGGCGTGGGTGAGGTCGGTGCCGACCTCGACGCCGAGGCGGTAGCGGAAGCCGGGCTGCGACTCGATCGCCCCGAAGAGCCGTGTGACCTGCTTGGTGTCCTGGTGGTCCGGGGCGACACCGGCCCGCGCGAGACCGTACGGCGTCGGCAGCCGGTCGTGGACGGTGACGCTGACGCCCGGGTGGCGGAGCAACTCGTCGGCGGCGAACATCCCGGCCGGGCCCGCGCCGACCACGGCCACGGACAACTCGCTTTCGGGCACGGAGCGTTGACGCGGTACGACGTACATGGGGGTGCGGTCGGCGTGCGGGTTCCGCCGGTAGTAGCCGGCGTTCAGCTCCAGGAACGGCAGCTCGCCCTCGCCGAGCTTCGTGTGCGGCTTGAGCGCGTCGACCGGACAGGCCGTCGTGCAGGCGCCGCAGTCCACGCAGGTGCGCGGGTCGACGTAGAGCATCTCGGCCGTGCCGAAGCCGGGTTCGCCCGGCGCGGGGTGGATGCAGTTGACCGGACAGGCCAGCACACAGGAGGCGTCGGCGCAGCAGGAGCGGGTGACGACGTACGGCACGGCGGGCTGTTCTCCGTTCGGTGAGGAAACGCGGTGAAGCCGATGCAGCCGGTGAAGCTGACGCAGCCGGTGCAGCCGGTGAGCCGGTGAAGGGGGCCGTCAGTCGGTGTGCAGGGCGGGTTCGCCGCGGAAGCGGGCCGGGCGGCCGTCGATGCGCAGGGCCTTCCAGACCGGCCGGGACACCTTGTTCATCAGGCCGATGTCCTCGGCGAGCATCCGTACGTCGGAGAAGAGGTCGTGGAGCATCCTCCGGCCCGCCTCGGACTTCCAGAAGACGTCCTTGACCACCCAGGCCGGGATGCCGACCTGCGCGGCGGACTTGCGGTCCGGGATCATGATGACGTCGCACAGGACCCGCATGATCAGCGGGAAGAGGACGGACAGGGCGCCGCGGCGGGCCTTGCCCATGTGCGGGACGCGCAGGCGCAGGAACTCGTGCGCGAAGGAGATGTGCCGCGCCTCCTCGGCTATGTGGATCTGCATGATCCGCTGCGGCAGCGGATGGACCGGCTCGCCGCTGCGCAGGGCCGACTTCTGGAGGTGGTCGATGGGCTCCTCACCGGCGAGGATGCCGGTGAAGAACGCCTCGGGGTAGAGCGAGCCCGCCAGCGGCAGGAAGCGGCTCACCCTGCGGAACCAGCGCTTGCCGCCCGCGGTGTCCACACCGGTGCGGTTGACCAGCTCCTGGAACATCTGGGTGTGGTGGGTCTCCTCGGTGATCTCATGGGTGAGGTACCGGAACTCCTCGTTGCGGTTGCCCAGTTCGTAGAGGTAGTCCAGGGCGCCGCGCATCAGGATGTTCTCGAACTGCATGCCCACCTTGGCGATCACCGCCCACCGCCAGATCCCGATCCGGATCCGCGTCTCCAGGGGCTGTTCCCGGTACCACGGGTGGGCGCCGAGGGCGTCCGCGCTGGTGAGGACCCAGCGCGGGTCGCTGGTGTCCACGGCGAACTCGGGGTCGTCCCACTTGATGTCGATGAAGGCGTTGAAGTTGACGTTCACCGAGCCCTCGGACAGGGTCCGCAGACGCTCGTCGTACAGCTTCCTGGTCAGGTTCGCGGTCATCTTCGTCCTCGGTTCCTGTGGTACGGCGAAGCGGTCAGGCGGCGCGGGTCGGCGCGGTCCGTGGCGCGCCGGCCTTCTCGAAGCGAAGGGGGCCGTCGTCGAGGGGGGAGTTCTGGAGCAGGGCGCGGTCGCGGTAGTAGTTGTTCCAGAGCCGCCACGGGTCGCGGGTGCCCTGGCGCGGCATGACCTCGTCGGCGCGGGCGATGTAGCCGGAGGTCAGCGCCTCGCCCATGACGGAGAACGCCGAGCGGTCGCCGTCGGAGGCCACCGGAGTGGCGATGTCGTGGCCGTGGCGCCGCATATGGGCGAGCAGCCGGGCGGTGTAGTCGGCCGCCAGATCGGCCTTCAGCGTCCAGGAGGCGTTGGTGTAGCCGATGACGAGCGACATGTTGGGGACGCCCTCCAGCAGCACGGCCTTGTAGAGGACGCGGTCCTTGACGTCCACCGGCTCGCCGTCGACGGTGAGGGCCATGCCGCCCATGAGGCGGACGGTCAGGCCGGTGGCGGTGACGACGATGTCGGCCTTGAGCTCCTCGCCGGACCGCAGCCGGATACCGTCGGCGGTGAAGGTGTCGATGTGGTCGGTGGCGATGGACGCCTTGCCGCTCTTGAGCACCTTGAACAGGTCGCCGCCGGGGACGACGCACAGGCGCTGGTCCCAGGGTTTGTACTTTGGGCTGAAGTGGCGCATGTCGACGCCCTTGCCGGTCTGGGCCCGTACGAGGCCGAGGAGCACCTTGCGGGCGAGGCGCGGGTACCTGCGGCAGAAGGCGTAACTCCCGCGTTGCAGTGCGATGTTGCGGGTGCGCACGACCTTGTGCGTGAGGCGGGCGGGGGCGCGCAGCTTCTGGAGGACGGAGGTGAGCGGGTCGACCTCGGGCAGCGCGAGCACATAGGTGGGCGAGCGCTGGAGCATGGTGACGTGCGCGGCGGCGTCGGCCATCGCGGGCAGCAGGGTGATGGCGGTGGCGCCGGAGCCGATGACGACGACGCGCTGGCCGGTGTGGTCGAGATCCTCGGGCCAGTGCTGCGGGTGGACGAGGGTGCCCCGGAAGTCCGCCTCGCCGGGGAACTCGGGGCGGTAGGGGTGGTCGTAGTCGTAGTAGCCGGTCGCGCCGACGAGGTAGCCCGCGCTGTACGACTCGCGCTCGCCGGTGTTCTCGTCGTCGACCTCGACCGTCCAGCGCCCGGTGTCGTGCGAGAAGTCGGCGCTGACCGCGCGGCGTCCGAAGCGGACGCGTCCCAGGACGCCGCTGTCGTCGGCGGCGTCCTCGACGTACTGCCGGATCTTCGCCCCGTCGGCGAGGATGCGCTTGTCGCGCCAGGGGCGGAAGCCGAATCCGAAGGTGGGCATGTCGGAGTCGGAGCGGATCCCGGGGTACCGGAAGAGGTCCCAGGTGCCGCCGACCCTCGCGCGGCGTTCGAGTACGACGAGCGAGGCGCCGGGATTGTCACGCAGGACGTGGCGGGCGGCGCTGATGCCGGATATTCCGGCGCCGATGACCAGGACGTCGACGCGGGTCTGCTCCATCGCGGAGGATCCTCACTCTCGCTCGCGGGCCTCCGGAGAGAGGCGGGGGCGGAGACGCGCCCTGCCCCTGGGGGCACGGCAGTTGCTCGGACACGCGGTTCCAACTTCTGCGTATGAACGGCAACTTACCTGCGACACGGTGTTTCAGATACCTCCGGTAACGTGATGTGGGTCACATCAAGATACCGATTCTTCGAGGGGGAGGGCCGAGGGCCGGACCGCACCCGGCACACGGGAGTCCGCGCGAGCGCCCACGGGAGACCGGATCCCTCTCACACTCCCTCCTCTGCCTCCTCCCCCTCAGCTTCCTCGTCCTCGGTGATGAAGGCGGCCAGTGCGGCAGCGACGGCGGCGGGCTGTTCATCGGGGATGAAGTGTCCCGAGTCCGGCACGACGACCCCGGTGGCGTGGGCGGCCCACGGCCTGAGGGAGGCCGCCATGTCGGGGATGGAGCCGTGGCTGCCGGAGATCCCGAGAACCGGGACCGTCAGGCGCCGCTGCTCCAGCGCCTCGTGGTTCTTCCGTGCCGACTCGGCGGAGTCCCGGTAGTAGGCCAGGGAGGCACGGAGACCGCCCTCGGCGGCCACGGACGCGGCGTAGCGCTCGATCTCGGCGTCGTCGAAGGTGTCGGGGGAGAGGGACTTGGCCCTCAGGAACCAGCCGACGTACTCCCGTTCGCGGCCGGTGAGCAGTGTCTCGGGCAGACCGGGCACGAGGTGGAAGGCGAAGTGCCAGGTCTTCCACGCCCGTTCGGGGTCGGTCGGGATGGCGTCGGGGAGGGTGATGCCCGGGATGCCGGCGTCGAGCAGCGCCACGCCCCGCAACTGGCGCTGGTGCTCCAGGGCGAGGGAGAAGGCGACCCACGCGCCGATGTCGTGGGCGGCCAGCCAGTACGCCGAGACCCCCAGCGCCTCGACCGCGGCATGGACGTGCGCGGCGACCGTGTGGGTGTCGTAGCTGATGTCCGGCCGTTCGGAGTGGCCCTGGCCCGGCAGGTCGATCGCGACGACGTGGAACCGGTCGGCCAGGTCCGGCATCACCTTGCGCCACGCCCACCAGGTCTGCGGGAACCCGGCGAGCAGCACGACGGCCGGAGCGTCCGGCCGCCCGCCCTCGACGGCGTGCAGCCGCACGCCGTCCGCGTCCACCCAGCGGTGGGCGAAACCGGCCAGGTCGGGCAGCGGCAGGCCGCGGACCGGGTTGCCGGTGGCGCGGGGGGTGAGGGGAGTGCGGGAGGCGCTTGCGGGGTCGTTCATGGGTCTCCTCCACTGATGTGAGGGCGGTCGCCGGGGCCGCGCCGCGCGTCGGCATGCCTTCACCCTAACCCATCTTGAACCGAACAGTTCAAGATGGGTCCAAGGTGAGAGGATGGACGCCACCGGAAGGCGGAGCGGGAGGAAGGCGCGGCATGGCGGGCAAGAAGCAGTTCGACATGGCCACGGCGCTCGATGCCGCGATGATCCAGTTCTGGCGGACCGGCTACGCGGACACGTCCGTGGACGACCTGTCCCGGGCGACCGGACTCAACCGCAGCTCCATCTACTCCTCCCTCGGGGACAAGGACACGCTCTTCGTCCGCTGCCTGGAGCGCTACGCCGCGCGGTACGGAGGCAAGTACGACGCCGCGTTGTCCTGCGCCGCCGAGCGGCCCCTGGCAGCCGCGCGGGCGTTCTTCGACATCACCCTGGACCGCATCGCGGACCCCGGCGTGCCCGACGGTTGCCTGGTGGCCCAGACCGTCATGGCGGCGCCCGCGCTGAGCGCGAACGTCGCGGCGCACGCGCGGGAGGCGATCGGCCTCCAGCACGCCCGGCTGCGCGCCGCACTGACGGCCGGCCGACTGCACGACGAGGCGGCCGACTCCCACGCGGCCCACCTCGCTGCCGTGAACCAGTCACTCGCCGTCATGAGCAGGGCCGGAGCGAGTGCGGAGCAACTGCGCGCCATCGTCGACGTGACCCTCGACGCGCTGGCGCGGACGCTCGACGCGAGCGACTGAGGTTCCGTCCGGGGGAACCCGGCTCGCCGGGACTCAGCTGCCGGTCGACGTCCGTGGCGGGCCCGAGGGCCCGACGCGGTGCGCCAGGCCGCCCAGGATGAGGGCGAGCCCCGCCTCGAACGCCGACTCGTGATCGATCACCGGTACGTCGGCCGGCAGGTCCACCCCGTCACCGGGAGCCGTACCGCTCCCGGTACCGGCCCCGCTTCCGTTCCCGTTCCCGTTCCCGGTCCTGTTCCCGCTTCGGGTCTCAGCCTGCTCCTCCAGGACGCTGCCGACCGTGAAGCGGCTCGCGGCCAGCATCGCCATCTGCGCGTCCCGCTCGGGGACGCCGGAGGCCACGAGGAATTCCATCTTGCGCCGGATCCGGTCGAGATCGCCGACGGGAGTGGTCCCGGCGTGGAGCCGTGCGCCGTCCCGGCGCATCAGCAGGGTGCGTCTGAAACCGCGTGTGTTCTCCGCGAACCAGTCGCGCCAGTCGTCGCCGGGCACCGGCAGGGGCGCGGTCGCATGGGGTGCCATCGCCGCCTCGGCCATGGCGGCGAGGAGGTCCTTCTTGGTGCGGAAGTACCAGTAGAGCGACGGCTGCTCGACGTCCAGCCGCTTCGCCAGCTTTCTCGTGCTGACGGCGTCCAGCCCGACCTCGTCGAGCAGGCCGAGCGCCTCGGCGACGACGGTCTCGCGGTTCATCTTGGTCACGTTGACAATCTATCGCTGATAGATGACGCTGGAAAGGAATCTTTCACTGATAGATTTTGGAGGGACGGGCATGACGGGCATAACCAGGGGATCGAGGGGACCGGGCGGACAGCCCCTGAGGGTTCTCGTCGCCGGGGGCGGGATCGCGGGCCAGGCCCTGGCCTACTGGCTCACCCGGGGCGGCCACCGGGTGACCGTCGCCGAACGCGCCCCCGCGCTGCGGGACACCGGGGCCCAGGTCGATCTGCGCGGCCAGGGCATCGAGGCCGTCCGGCGGATGGGGCTGCTCGACGCCGTACGCCGCAAGCTCGTGGACGAGGCGGGCGTCGCCTTCATCGACGCACACGGCAGGCCGAGGGCGACAATCATGGCCAACACCTCGGGGAAGGGGCGGCAGACCCTCACGTCCGAGTACGAGATCATGCGCGGGGATCTGGTGCGCATCCTGCACGACGCCACCAAGGACGACACGGAGTACGTCTTCGGCGTGGGCGTGGAGGGCTTCGAGCAGGACGCCGGGGAGGTCGTCGGGCACTTCTCCGACGGGTCAGCCCGCACGTTCGACCTCCTGATCGGCGCGGACGGGCAGGGATCGCGCATCCGGCGGGCGATCCTCCCGCAGGGTCTCGACCCGTACTGGCGTACGGGCATCCACATGGCCTACTGGTTCGTCCCGCGCATCGCGTCCGACAGCAACATCCGGGACACCTGCATGGTCCCGGGCGGCCGCCAGATCATGCGCCGCAGCCACAGCCCGAGCGAGACCCAGGTGTACTTCGTCCTGCGGGAGGAGTCGGCGGAGGCCTCGGCGATCCACCGGGCACCCGTCGAGGACCGGCACGCGTTCTGGGCGAGCCGCTTCCGCGATGCCGGATGGCAGACCGAGCGCTTCGTCGAGGGCATGCGGACCAGCCCGTTCTTCTACTCACAGGAGGTCGTCCAGGTCCGTACCGACACCTGGTCGAAGGGGCGCGTGGTGCTGGCCGGGGACGCCGCGCACTGCGCCTCGCCCTACAGCGGCATGGGCGTCTCCGGCGGCCTGGTCGGCGCCCACGTCCTGGCCGGGGAGATCAACCGGCACCCGGACGACCTGCCGACCGCGCTGGCGGGCTACGACCGCGTGCTGCGGCCCTTCGTCGACGAGATCCAGGGCCAGGTCAACCCGCGCCTGCTGCGCCTGGGCCTGCCGATGACCCGGCGCGCGATCGACGCCTTCCAGGCCACCACCGCGCTCGCCTGCTTCCTCCGCATCCCCGATCTCGCCGCCCGCCTCGCGACGCGGGACCGCGGCGGCGCCTGGGAACTCCCCGAGGACCCGGCACCGGCCGGTCCCGCCTGAAGGCGGACACACGGTGCGCACCGAGGGTCCCGGCCGGCAACCGAATACCGTTCACCGCGGCGGTAGGGGCGTATTCCCCGGTATCTCAAGCGCATTCGAAGGTACGGATTCCCCGGCCCGCAGTCATCGACCGGATTTCTCCGCCGTCGCGGAGGAGCGGCGGGAAGCGACGGAGAACGAGCAGGCGATCAGCAGCGCACCGACGAGGAGCACGAGCGCGGGTGCCGCACCCGGCACCGTCCGGAGCTGTATGTCGAGATGCGCCCACAGGCGGCCGACGCCCCGCACGGCCCCCAGCACGACCAGCGCCAGACCCAGGACCCCGACGGATCCCGCGACGAAACCGGTGCCGGATGAATTCTTCACTGTTTCCTTGAGGTTCATACCGGCGATATTATCCGGCGCCCCGGATCCGAGAATTCCGGCAGGGGAACATCCTCGGCGGATCGAAAGAACGATACGCATCGTGAGCTCCTATACTTTGGTATAGGAATTCCCTTCGGAGACCGGCTCTGGTTGGCCGGGGACGAGTCACCGTTTACCGTGGCGTGCGTGATCGACGTACGACAGGTGGGGCAGCGGCACCCGCGGTTCGCGGACGCGGCCGTGGTGGCGGGGGCCGCGGCACTGACCCTGCTCGTGTCCAGGGCCCAGGCCGCGGGGGTGTCGGTCTACCCCCAGTTGTCCCACGGCGCGGTGCTGCAACAGGTACTGCCCGCCGGATGGCAGGTGACCGCGCATGCCGTGTACGTACCGATGCTGGCCTGCGCGGCCCTGTACTGGCGGCGGCGCCGTCCCGCGGTGCTGGCCCTCGTCCTGGTGGTCCTCTCCGTCAGCTGGCCCGTCGTCGTGCCCCTGCTGGTGGCGCTGTTCACCGTGGCCCGCCGTCAGAACGCCCGGACCACCGTCCTGACAGCCGTCGCGGCCCTGCTCCCGGCGGTGGTCCAGCCGCTGCTGCCGGCCGCCGGAACGGCCGCCCTCGCGACCTCCGTCTCGGCCCTGGCCCTGGTCGCCTGCGCGGTCGGCTGGGGTCTGTACGTCGCGGGCGCACACGAACGTGCCCTGCACGCCGAGCAGGAGGCCGATCGGCGCGCCGCTCAGGCCCGCCGCCATGCGCGGGAGGAGATCGCCCGCGAGATGCACGACGTACTCGCGCACCGGCTGACCCTGCTGAGCATGCACGCCGGGGCACTGGAGTTCCACCCCACGGCCTCCCCGGAACGGGTGGCCGAGGCCGCCGGGGTGATCCGGCAGAGCGCGGGCCAGGCGCTGGAGGACCTGCAAGGCGTCCTGCGCGTTCTGCGCGCCCCCGTCGTCGAGGACCACGTGCCGTCGTCGCCCCAGCCCACCCTGCGGGACGTCAACCGGCTGATCGAGGAGGCCCGCGCCGCCGGAGCGGACATCGAGATCCATCAGCGGCTCGACGACCTCACGACCATGGACACCACCACCGGACGCACCGCCTACCGTGTCCTACAGGAAGCCTTGACCAACCATCGCAAGCACGCCCCCGACACACGTGTGTCCCTGACCCTCGACGGAGACATCGGGGGCGGTCTCCGTATTTCCGCCGTCAATCCCGTCCAGCCCGCACCCGCCGCCCGGCTCCAGGGTTCCGGGGAGGGGCTGATCGGTATGCACGAGCGTGTCCACCTGGCCGGCGGGCGCATGAGCCACCGCCTCACCTCCACCGGTTTCCACCTCGATGTCTGGCTGCCATGGACCCCTTGATCCGTGTACTCGTCGTCGACGACGACCCTCTCGTGCGCTCCGGACTGAGCCTGATCTTCGGCGGAGCCGACGACATCGAGGTCGTGGGGGAGGCCGAGGACGGCGCCGACGTGCTGACCATGGTCGACCGGATCCGACCCGACCTGGTGCTGATGGACATCCGCATGCCTCGCCTGGACGGCCTGGCCGCCACCGAAGTGCTGCGCCGTCGGCCCGATCCGCCTCAGGTGCTGATCCTCACCACCTTCACCACCGACGGCTACGTCCTCAACGCGCTACGGGCCGGTGCGGCCGGGTACCTCCTCAAGCACACCCCGCCCGCGCAGATCGTCGCCGCGGTCCGTAACACGATGGCGGGAGAGCCGGTGCTCTCGTCCGGCGCGCTCGACCAGCTCATCGACGCCGTCACCCGGACCGCCGGCCCGGGGCCCGACGACGAACGAACCGCCGCCCAGGCGCGGCTGCGGCTGCTGGGGGAGCGCGAGCGGGAGGTCGCCCTCGCCGTGGCCCGGGGCAGCACCAACGCGGAGATCGCGGCGGAGTGCTACATGAGCCTGCCCACGGTGAAGGCACACGTCAGTCACATCCTGACCAAGCTGGACCTGAACAATCGCGTACAGATCGCGCTGCTGGTGTACCGCGCCGGGCTGGTGTGAGGAACGAGAAGGACCGACCCTGCCGGGCGATGTGCCCCGGGGACAAGACGTGCCCCGGGGACAAAGCGCCCGTCAGACCAGGCGGCGTCGTACCCACCAGACACACAGGGCGGTGAGGGCCGCGGCGAGCACCAGGCACAGCCCCGTCTCCGCCCACTGCAAGGGCCACAGATGCGAGGCGGGATGGTAGTCGGCCCAGTGGCCGGTCCGTCCGTGGGCGGCCAGGCATCCGTCGAAGTCGGACGAGGAGTAGCAACTGGTCACGTCCGACACCCGCGCACCGGACGCGGAGAGCGGGCCGTCGGACAGTACCCAGGCGTTGGGGAGGTCGGGTACTGAGCTGGTGTGTTGCTTGTTCACGGTCACGGTCGGCAGCAGATGAGCGCGGACCCGGTCCAGCAGTACGAGCACCCCGGTGCCCACGACCAGCGTGGCCGCCATCGCGGCGACGGTGCGCCGCAGCAGAAGCCCGCATGCCGCGCCGATGACGAACAGCAGCACGGACAGACCGACCACCACGGGACCGATGCCGTAGTACGGATACCACTGGTACCAGGGGAACTGGCCGCCCAACAGATCTGCCACCGGGTGCCACCACCAGGTCATGGCCGTGGCCAGGACCGCACTGATCACCGCGGTCATGACGGCGGGGACGGCCAGCTTCGCGAGGAACCAGCGCACCCGGGACACCGACTGCGAACAAGCGGTCCGGTAGGTGCCCGACTCCAGTTCCTGCGCCAGTTGCGGGCCGCCGAAGAACAGGCCGAAGAGGAGCGGCAGGGCGACCATCGCCTGGAGGGGCCGTCGCATCGGGTACTGGTACTGGGACCCGAAGGCCACAATCTTGCTGAAGCACTCCTTGGAGGAGACCGTGGCGCCGCGGCATACCTGAAGATGCTGCCGGTCGATGGCCGCCACCGCGTCCTGATGCTTGACGACCGTGTAGGCGGCCACCGCGAGGGCGAACGCGAGACCGATCCAGAACGCGGCCCGGTTCTGGCGCCACACCAGCCAGGTGAGTCCGCGCAGCCGGGGCGCGCGAAGTGGCGTGAGAGCGGAGGCGGTCACGCGCTCACCTCCGCGTCCCGCGCCGCGGTGCCGCCGACCTGTGCGCTCGCGGTGATCAGTGCGGGCGCGCCAGTGGTACGCAGGTGGGCGAGCAGGAGGTCCTCCAGACTCGGCCTGGTGGTCTGCCAGTCGCGTGGCAGCGGACCATCAGGGCGGACAAGTGCGCCGAAGCGGCCGTCGGCCGTGCGGCTCTCGACGATCTCGTGTCCGGCCAGTTCGGCCTGGCGGCCGGGGCCTGCGTCCGGAGCGGTCACGAGGAGGTGGGCCTCGCTGATCGTGTCGATCTCGCCGGCCAGCCGGACGGTGCCTTTGTTGATGAGGACGAGGTAGTCGCAGACTCCCTCCAGCTCGGCGACCATGTGGGACGACATCACCACGGTGGTGCCGTTCTGGGACGCGTCGCGTACCAGCATGTCGGTCATCTGGCGCCGGACCAGGGGATCGAGATCGGCCATCGGCTCGTCGAGCAGCACCAGTTCGGGGCGTTTGCCCAGCGCCAGCGCGAAGGCGACACGGGTGCGCTGGCCTCCGGAGAGCGTGCCGACCTTCGCGGACAGCGGCACATCGCCCTCGGCGATGATCTGTTCGGCCCGCGCCTGGTCCCAGGAGGGGTTGAGCTCGCGCCCCATGCGGAGGATCTCCTCGACCCGGAAGCGCTTGTACAGGGCTTTGTCCTGGCCGAGGAAGGCGGTGCGCCGCCGTGCGGCGGGACTGGCGGGGGCGTCGCCGAACAGGCTGATCACTCCGGTGCTCGGGGTGAGCAGATCCGCGGCCAGCGAGAGCAGCGTGGTCTTGCCCGCGCCGTTCGGGCCCACCAGGGCGCACAGCCGCCCGGCGGGCAGCCGGAAGGAGCACTCGCGCAGCGCCCAGCCGCGGCGGTAGCGCCGGCCCAGACCGTCGGTCTCCAGTGCGTAGTCGGTCATGGTGTGTGCCTCCTGGCGGCACCCGTGCGGAGGAGAGCGAGTGAGGCGCCCGCGAGCGGGGCAGGGCGCCGGATGAACGTCTTCATGGTCGGCAACACTATGGATCCAGGGTCGGCCCGGACTTCGGCCGAAGGTCGGCGACCGCTGTGCCACGGCTGACGAAAGACGGTGCTTCCGCAGGGTGCGACATACTGAAGTATGTGTCTCGTGCGGTTCAGGAGGCGTATGGCGGCCTGTTCACGCTGTCCGAGAAGAAGCGACGGCGGACGCAGGGGTCGAAGTGGATGCCGAGCAGGTCAAGGACGCCGCCGCTGTGATCGCCCAGGTGCCGAACAACACCCGGGGCACCGGGAACTGAGCGGATCGACCGATCCGGCTCCCGTGCCGTGCTGATCGGTGTCTTCGACTACGAGGACCCGGCCTTCCCGTCCGTGCCCGCCGCGGCGAACCACTGGTTCCTGCGCGGAGTGATCTCCGGCCGGGCCGCGGTGGAGCGGGACGCGGCCCGGAACGTCGAGAAGATCTTCCGGGACGCGGTCGTCGTCCGCGGCCACGGCCCCGATGGCGCCTCGCGACCCGGTCGCCCCCAGGATGCCCGCCGAACGCGGAGTTGGTCGCGGAGGGACAGGCCCCGCAGTCGCGGACCTCCTGACACGGACCGCGGGAGATCGCGCCGTCGAGCGCCTGACGCCGTTCGATGTCAGTGGCTGCCCCTACGCTTCGTGGCGATCACCGAAGAGTGACGGAGAGCGACGGAGAGGCTGCCGTGACCACCGAGGACAGGACCATGAAGCGCATCGAGGCCGCCATCGCGTTGCAGCACGCGGGCGATGCCGACGGTGCCCGGCGGCGGTTCACCGAGATCTGGGAGGAGATCGCCCCGGACGGCGACCCGTTCCACCGCTGCGTCCTCGCCCACTACATGGCCGACCTCCAGCAGCACCCGCGGGACGAACTGGACTGGGACCTGCGGGCCTTGGACGCCGCCGCCTCGGTGACCGACGACCGGGCCAGGCGCCACGACTCCTCCCTGGCCATCCGCGGGTTCTACCCGTCCCTGCACCTCAACCTCGCCGCGGACTTCCACCGACTCGGGGACGTCCCGCAGGCCCGCACGCACCTGGCCCAGGCCCGGGAGCACCTCGACGCGCTCCACGACGATGGCTACGGCCAGGGCATCCGGTCGGCCGTACAGCGGCTCGCCGACCGGCTCGCCGAGGAGGAGCCCACCGCGCCGACGAGCGCCGAGCGGTGAACTCCAGGGACGGCCGTGCGGGTCATTCGCCCTGGCCCGCGCTGCCGATCGGGCCGACCGTGATGGGGTCGCCGCCGCTCTCGGTGACGGGCAGGGAGGGGGCGCCCGGCCAGGCGAGGGTGACCGTCCTGGTCTCGTCCGGCGGGGTCACCAGCAGCCCCATGATGCGGACGCCGGTGCCGCCCGTCTTGTTGGCCGGGTAGTGGATGCCGAAGTAGGTCGACTTGCCGGCCTTGAGGACGGACGTGCCGGCCTTCTCACCGGAGCGCTTGGCCGACACGGGATCGTAGTTGGTCTTCAGGTCGACCCCCGCGTACCCGGAGAGCGTGCAGTCCCGCCCGCTGCGGTTCTTGAACTGCACCGCCACGGTGAGGTCGGGGTCGCCGCCGACCGTGGCGTCCGACGCCGTGATCGTCAGATCGCTGGTACGGCACTTGCCCAGCCCACCGGCCGCACCCGACCCGCTGGACCCGCCGGATCCACCGGATCCACCAGTGCCGCCGGTGCCGCCGCTCTGGCCGGACCCGGTCCCCGAGGCGGCGTTCTGCCCGCCGGAGGTGTTCCCGGAGGAACTGCTCCCGCCGGAGCCGCTGCCGGAGGACTCCTGGGTGCCGCCATCCGCGGACGGCACGGTGGCCGCGGACGACGGGGCGCTCTGCCCCGTACCGCCGTCGTCGTCGCTCTGGCAGGCCGTGAGCGAGAGACTCGCGGCGACGACCAGGGCCGCACAGGTGACCTTGGTTGCCTTGTGCACACGCATCGTTTCTTCCTCAGCATCGGTGGGAGACGGCACGAGCGGCCGTCCCCGGCCACTCTGCCCCATGGGACAGCCCGGACCCGCCGCCCCGTTCCCCCAGGCCGTCGCCTAGTACATTCCTGTTACACGCACAGCCGGCTCATGACGCGTCCCGGTGACGCACAGACATCTCCCCTGGTCCCACTGGCCGTTCGTCGTGTTGACCGGTATGGATCTGGGCGCCCGTGCCCCGTATGCCGGAGGATGCGGAGCGCACCGCGCACGCATGAAGGGCCTGAACCCAAGGAGCTCGAAGTGAAAGCAGCACGCGCTCTCGGAGCAGTGACGATGACGGTGGCCATGGCGGGCGGTGTGGCTGCCGCGGCCCAGGTGACGGCAGCGGCTTCGACCGCGACCGCCACGGTCAGGACGGCCGCGGACACCTGTGCCTACCCGTACGTCTGCCTCTTCAAGAACGGCGTGAGGATCGGCCAGTTCCAGGACGTCACCAGTTCGTGGCAGAACCTCCCGTCCAAGCCGTCCGGACCGGGACTGGTGGTCCAGAACACCCGTCACGACGACGTCGCCCATATCCGGTGGTCGGGGGGCGCCACGACCTGCATCCCCCCGAATTCGAGTTTCAGCGTGACCAGCGGGACGCTCACCGGAATCAGGATCTCCGACGCCGCCACCTGCTGACAGCCACGGGCACGAGAACAGCTGGCGAGCCGGAGCGCCCTGAGCCCGCCCACAGGCGCTGTCGGTGCGCCCGTCTAGATTCACCGCGTGACTGAGCCTTCCTACCTCGCCGCGGTCCGGGAGTCCTACGACACCGTGGCCGACGACTACGCCGCTCTCGTCAGGAGCCCGTCCGAACTGGACCCACTGTCCCGATCGTTGCTGACCGCCTTCGCCGAACTGGTGCGGACGGCTGACCGAGGACCGGTCGCGGACCTGGGGTGCGGACCCGGGAGAGTGACGGCCCACATGGCCGGCCTCGGGGTGTCGGCGTTCGGTGTCGACGTGTCCCCGAAGATGGTCGAACTGGCCCGAAGCGCCTATCCGGACCTGCGTTTCTCCGTGGGCTCCATGACCGCGCTGGAGATCGGGGACGACACACTCGGCGGCGTCCTGGCGTACTACTCCACCCATCACACACCTCCGGAGCTGCTGCCGGTCGTGTTCGCCGAGTTCCACCGCACCCTGGCACCCGGCGGTCATCTCCTCCTCGCCGGCCATGTCGGCACCGGCGAGCACCGCCGTCCGGCACACGGCTACGGCGGCCACCCCGTGGCCTACGTGTCGTACCGGCTCCCCCCGCACCAGCTCGCCGAACTGCTGCACCAGGCCGGATTCACCGTCACCGCTCAGCTGGTGCAGGAGCCCGACGAGAAACGGAACTGGAAGTTCGCCAGCTTCCTGGCCCGCAAACCGACTGACGAGGAGGCAGCCTGACGCCCCGGCCCCGCCCGTCGGACCTGCCTGTCGGGCCCGGCCGTCGGCCCTGCCCCCGTCCCGCCGACGCGACTGACCCGACTACGGTCTGTGGGGAAAGTGCTGGTCGCAGCCACTCGTTGAGGACTGCGACCAGCACGGTCGCCTCGTAGCGGACCGCCAGCGTGCGGGTGGGCCCGGCAGACCATGGAGCCGATGTCCACGTCCCAGATGGTCAGGCCGACCTTGGGTGGCCTACGCGGTTGTGGCGATGCCGCCGTCGACGGGGATCACGGCGCCTGTCAGGTATGCGCCTGCCCGGCTGGTGAGGAACACGGCGACACCCGCCATGTCGTCGTCGCGGCCGATCCGGCGCAGTGGGGCCGCCGCCGCGATCGCCTCGCCGAACTCATCGAGGGTCGCGGCCATCATCGTCGACGGGAACGGTCCCGGCGCCACGGCGTTCACGGTGACGTGCTGCGGTCCCAGTTCCTTGGCGAGCACTCTGGTGAGTTGATGCAGCGCGGCCTTGCTGCTGGAGTACGAGTAGTTGGGCCGCTGGGGGATGTGGATGGCGGCGATGCTGCCGATGTTGACGATCCGCGCGGGATCGTCGGCGGTGCCCGCCCTGCGCAGTGCGGGCAGCAGCTCTTGGACCAGCCAGAACGGCGACTTCAGGTTGATGTCGAGGACCGTGTCCCAGGCCGCGTCCGGGAATGTCGCCAGCGGCTCGTCCCACAGGGCGCCCGCGTTGTTGACGAGGATGTCGAGACGCTCCGAGTCGGCGGTGACGAGGTCCGACAGCCGCCGGCACTCGTCGTGGCGGGACAGGTCGGCGGGGATGGCCCGCACCTCACCGAATGCGGACAGTTGTTCCTGCGCCTGAGCACACGCTTCCGCGTTGCGTGAGCTGATCACCACGCGGGCGCCCGCTTGGAGGAGACCTCGCGCGATCATCATTCCGATGCCTCGGGTGCCACCGGTGACGAGTGCGCGCTTTCCACACAGGTCGAAGAGTGCTGCATGCGTGGTGAATTGGTTGTCTACCACTTGCCGTCTTTCGAGTTGGTCGGGGGTGCTGGATGGTGCGTCGACGCGGTGGGTGTTCGGTTCAGCGGTTGCCACGCTATGGCCTTGATGTGCACTCCAAGCAAGCGGATCCCGGCCCCGACGGACCGCGTCCGCAACCGGCTCAAGCGCGGATCCCGAGGGGGACGGCCGCCCGAGTCCGGCAGAGGCGACTACGGGCAGCCGTACGCGACCTAGCCCGACGCGACCCCGAGGAAGCGCAGGACCGCCAGTACGCGGCGGTGGTCGGCGTCCGCCTTGGGGAGGTCGAGCTTGGTGAAGATGCTGTTGATGTGCTTGGCGACGGCGCTCTCGCTCACCACCAGCTCGGCGGCGATGCCGGAGTTGGAGCGGCCGCCCGCCATGAGGGCGAGGACGTCGCGTTCGCGGGGGGTGAGACGGTCGAGCGGGTCGCTGTGACGGCGTACGAGGAGCTGGGCGACGACCTGCGGGTCGAGGGCGGTGCCGCCGGACGCGACCCGGCGCACGGCGTCGGCGAACTCGTCCACGTCGGCGACCCGTTGCTTCAGGAGGTAGCCGACGCCCGAGGTGTTGGTGGCGAGGAGATCGGCGGCGTACCGCTCCTCCACGTACTGCGACAGCAGCAGTACCGAGGTGTCCGGCCACTGGCGGCGGACGACGAGCGCGGCGCGTACCCCCTCGTCGGTGAAGCCGGGCGGCATGCGCACGTCGACCACCGCGATGTCGGGCCGGTGTTCCTCGACCGCCGTCAGCAGCGCCTCGGCGTCGTCGACCTCGGCGCACACCTCGAACCCGGCCATCTCCAGTACCTTCACCACCCCGATCCGCAGCAGGACGGAATCCTCGGCGATCACAGCGCGCACGGCAGCTCCACGGTGATGACGGTCGGGCCCCCGGCGGGGCTGTGGCAGGAGAACACGCCGTCGACGGACGCGACCCGCTTGGCGAGCCCCGCGAGTCCGGTGCCCGCGCGGTCCGTGGGTCCACCGGAGTCTGCGGGTCCACCGGAGTCTGCGGGGCCCGACGGCACCGCACCTCCGATGCCGTCGTCCGTGACGACCACCCGCAGTGTCTCCCCGACCTGCGCCACGGTCACGTCCGCCCGGTCGGCGCGGGCGTGTTTGACCACGTTCGTCAGCGCCTCGGAGACCACGAAGTACGCGACCGCCTCGACGGTCGGCGCCGGGCGCCGCGCCAGGTCCACGGCCACCCGCACCGGGATCGGGGCGCGCCCGGCGATGCCCGACAGCGCGGCGTCGAGCCCCCGGTCCTCCAGGACGACCGGATGCAGGCCGCGCACCAGGCTGTTCAGCTCGGCGATCGCCTCCTTGGCCTCCCGGTGCGCCTCGTCGATCACCCGGCGGGCGTCCTCGGGCAGGTCACGCAGGGTGGATCTGGCCAGGCCCAGGTTGACGGCGAGCGAGACGAGCCGCTGCTGCGCCCCGTCGTGCAGATCGCGCTCGATGCGCCGCCGTTCGGCGTCGGCCGCGTCGAGCACACCGGCCCGGCTCTCGGTCAGGTCCTCGACCCGGCGGGTCAGCTCCTCCGTACGGCTGCGGCCGAGCAGGATCTCGGCGGCCCAGGTCTGCGCCCGCACCAGGAGGCCGGTCAGCCGCGGCGCAGCGAACAGCAGGAGCACGCCCCCGGCGGTGACGTACGCCGCCTGTGTGGTGTACCCGGCCTGGGCGATCCGCCACCCCGGCGGCAGCGCCCAGATCCACACATAGACGGTGGCGGCCACCAGCCCGGCCGCCCAGACGGCGAGGACGACGACGTCCAGGACGGCGAGCAGCGGACCCGCGAGGGTGTGGTGGCAGACCTGCCGCCAGAAGGTGCGTGCGGTCAGACGGCGCAGCACGGACCGCACACCGCGCCGCGGTGCGCCGTGGGCGGGGCGCGGCAGTTCCTTGCCGGTCAGTGCCCGGTAGCGGCGCCGCTGGGCCGCGGTCAGCACGGGGGTCAGGGCGAGCGTGACCAGGACGGGCAGCGGGGTGGCGGCGGGCACCACGGCCACCACCGTCCCCACCAGCCAGACCCACAGCGGCACCGCCGCGACGTGGAGCGGCAGGCCGGCGGCGACGAGGGCGGTGCGGCGTCCCGCTCCGCGGAACGGCCGGCCGGGCACCTGCCGCAGCCAGGTCGTGAAGTACATGCGCCCCACGGTAGAGCCACGGGCCACGGGCACACCATCACGCCCGTGCCCGGCTCCGGGGTGCACTTTTCTCCACCCCGGATCGGAACCCTGCGTGACTGACTGAGACCCGCTCCGCGACGCAGGGTGGTGACCGTGCAGGGGACCACACGGCTGAGGGAGCGGAACATGCGTCGACCGAGGACTCACGAGACGGGCTCCGCAGCGGACACGACGACGGCCGGGGGCGTCCGGGCGACGGAGCCGGTATCCGAGGACGCGGAGATCATCTCCCTGTACGAGGCGGTCCGGACACCGGTGCCGCCCGCGCGGGGAGTACGGCGCGCCGGATGCCTCCTCGTGCTGTGCGGGCTCGTCCTGCTGCCCTGGCTGTACGTGCTCGCCACAGGGCTGCCCGACACCGCGACGGCCGCGCACTGGCCGGTCGCCTGGGTCGGTCTCGACGCGTTGCAGGCGGTCGGCCTGATCACCACCGGCCTGCTCGCCACCCGCCGCGACCGGCGGCACGCCCTCGCGGCGGCCGTGACGGCGACGCTGCTGGTGGTCGACGCCTGGTTCGACACCACGACGGCGGCCACGGGCGGCGACCTGGCCTCCGCCCTCGCGATGGCCCTGTGTGCCGAACTCCCGCTGGCCGTCCTCTGCGCCACGCTCGCGGCACGTGAACTGAGCCGGGGCGGGCCGCACACACCCTGACGCACCCGCACCCGCACACGTCCCCGAGCACCCCGCTCGTTCACGCACACACCCTTCCCGACCCGATCGGAGCGCACATGCCGACCCTCACCCGTGTCCCCACCTCCCCCCGAGCCCGCTGGGGGCTGGCCGCCGGTGCGGCGACCACGGCCGCCGCCGCGTGGTGGCTGGGCGACAGGGCGCCCTACCCGTACGCCCAACGCGGGCTGCTGGACCTCTCGTTGCCGTATCTGACCGTGGGCGCGCTCGACGAGGTGCTGCATCCGCGGCCGGGCGAGCGCATGCTGGAGGTGGGCCCGGGAACCGGGTTGCAGTCCCTCCACGTCGCGCCGCGACTCGGCCCGCACGGAGGTCTCGACATCCTGGATATCCAGCAGGACATGCTCGATCACGTCATGCGTCGCGCACGGCAGCGGGGCCTGGCGAACATCTCACCGGCCCGCGCCGACGCGCGTGAACTCCCCTACCCCGAAGGGTCGTTCGACGCGGTGTACCTGGTGACCGCACTGGGCGAGATCCCCGAGCCGGAGCGAGTGCTGTGGGAGGCGGCCCGGGTGCTGGCGCCGGGCGGACGGCTGGTGGTCGGTGAGTTCTTCGACCGGCACTGGATCCCGTTCGGCCGCCTGCACCGGCTCGCCGACGCGGCCGGCCTCCACCTGTCCGCCCGACGCGGCCCGACCCTGGCGTACCTGGCCCGGTTCCACCGCTGCGAACGGAGCGGACCCCGAACCCCGCTCGAACCCCACGCGGGAACGGCAGCGGCGTACCGGGGGCGTTGAACGGGGACGGACCACCTGGCACCCCGGTATCACCTGGCACGCCGGTATGAGGATCAACCTTGCTTCCCGCGATCCAGCTCATCGGCGCGGTCTGAGCGTCTCCGAGTCGCTCTGTCACCAAAACGCCGTAACAACGCGGGCGTTGACCCCATGCCCGGCCGTCGCGTGGACGCGGCCCAGGCGGCGACGGATGCCCCTCTCGATCCGGATGCACCTTACCGGTGGGCCTCACGCCCCCCTGCTCATCTGTGAACGGTCCCGCCGGGGGTGGGGCGCTCGCCCGGCGGGTCTGGTCGTGGCCCGCTGGGCGGGTTCAGGGGCGGCGGGCGATCCAGGTGGTGCGGGTGGTGCGCACGGTCAAATCGTCACGGTGCGCGACGCTGTACGGCTGATCTTCGTCCAGCAGGGCGTCCAGGGCGGCCAGGTCATCGGAGCCGAGGGTGTCCGTGGCGTGGGAGCGCAGCTTGGCCAGGAAGCCCTGGGCGTAGGCGTTCAGGGGCGGCCCTGCTTGGGCGTGGTCGAGATGGATGTCGAAGGGGCGCCGGTCCAGGTGGGTGAATCCGGCGGCCCGGAGGTGGTCGGTCCAGTCGTGGGGCGGCCGGGTGTCGGTGGCGGCGTGGAGGCGGGCCTCCAGGCCGGCCCGGGTGGCGCCGGCGTCCTCGGGGAGGAAGCGGGGGAAGAAGTCCATCTCCGTGACGGCGATCAACCCGCCCGGGGTGAGCTGTTCGAAAGCCCGCGCGAAGGTGTGCGCGGGGTCGGCGACATGGTGCAGGAACGCGGCGGCCCAGACCAGGTCGTAGGGGCCGCCCTGACCGATCCCGGCCCATGACTCGTCGATGTCCGCCTCTACCGTGCTGACCCGGTCGGCGGCCCCCTGCGCGGCGGCCCGCTCGCGCAGGCGGTGCAGCATCCGCGGGGAGATGTCCACCGCAGTCACGTGTGCCGTGGGGAAGCGGCGGGCCAGTGCGAGGCTGCCGGTGCCCGGACCGCTGCCCAGGTCCAGGATCCGGCCCGGGGCGGGGTCGGCGACCTCGGCGAGCAGCCCGGTCAGTTCCGAGAAGTAGGGGGCGAGGACTTCGCCGTCCAGCTCCAGCAGCTCCAGCAGCTCCAGCAGCTCCAGCAGCTCCGCCGGTGCGGTGCCGGAGTCGGCCGCCCGATCGCGCCCGATATGCCCTTTGTCGTCATGGTGTGTCTTCACGTCTCGACGGTAGGGCGGTCGCTGCTGTCCTGTCATAGAGTCTTGCCGGTGGAGCAAGAATCGTCGCTGGATGCCGTCGTCAGGATGCGGATCAGGTCCCTGCGCAAGGCGCGAGGCTGGTCGCTGGACAACCTCGCCGAGCGGGCGGGCATCAGCCCCTCCCAGCTCAGCCGCATCGAGACCGGCCACCGGCGTCTCAGTCTCGACCAGCTCACCGCCATCTCCCGAGCGCTGGGCAAGTCCCTCGACGAACTCGTCGAATCTCCCGACGACTCCGACGTCGTCATCCGTCCCCAGCGCGACGAGCGCAGCGGCCTGACCACCTGGCTGCTCAGCAAGGACGACGGGCCCCACGGCCTGACCGTGGGCAAGGTGCGCATCACCGACCAGGCCGGCGAGATCGCCCCCGATGACCTCGGTGTCCACCCCGGCCGTGACTGGTTCACGGTGCTGTCCGGCGCCGTGGTCCTCTACCTCGGGGAACGTGTCATCCGCGTCGAGGCCGGACAGGCCGCGTCCTTCTCCACGATGACCCCCCACGCCCTGCGCAGCGACCGCGGCCCCGCCGAGATCCTGACCATCCTCGACCGCAACGGGGAGTGCAGCCACCTCAGCACCTGAACCCGCACCTCAGCACCTGAACCCGCCAAACGGTGGTCTGGGGGCATGACGGGGGCACCTGCGCGGTCGTGGACGGTCTGCTGGAGCGGTTCGCCGAGCCGGGTCCGCCGTGGGCCGGGGCAGCGTAGGCCGAGGACCTGCTGCTGGTGCTTCCGCATCTGTTCTGGCCGATCACCGGCCGGTCCGCAAGAAGCCGGTCTTCGGGGCGGTGCACGACAAGGCCGTGGCGGCGATGCGGCGGGCGATCGCCCAGGACGTCGACGCTTCCACCCGCCGGGGCGCGTTCATCATCTGGCGGACCAGCGAACCGCTGCGCCGGACGCCCGAGGACCAGGCGGTGAAACTGCCCTCGGAGCGGACTCTCCACCGGACCGGCTGCTGGCCAAGCTCACCGACGGCACCCATATTTCTCGGCTCGACCGGCACCAGGCGCTCGCGCGTCCACGGGGTAAGCAGCCCGTGGACATCGGTGCGGGAGGTCAGCCGGTCGGCAGTGCTCTGTTGTCCTGCGGGGAGACTGCGCCGAACACTGTACGCGCGACATCTTCCAGCGACCCGAGCAGCGGGTTCGGGTCGTCGGCGCGTGTGACGAGCACGACCTCGCAGGGATCGGCGTCGACCACGGGTACCAGGGCGATGTCCTCGCGTACTGCGGCGCGTCGGTCACCGGCAGGGAAGATCGCGACGCAGTGGCCGGTGGCGATGAGCTCCAGCTTGTCCTCGAAGCTGTCGTCGAGGGCGGGCGGAAGCGGCGCCGGGTGGCCGTCGACCGGCTGGGGAGTGCTCCAGAGAACCGGAGTGCTGGCGCACGCCACCAGTTCCTCGTCCGACAGAGCCGGAAGGCTGACGGCCTTTTCCTTCGCCAGAGGATGACTCGCCGAAGTGACGAGCACCCGTGGTTCCTCATGAAGCGTGGTCACTCGGAGGCCGTCCGCCGGGAAAGGCAGGGGTCTGTACGCGATGAGGGCGTCGACCCGCCCCTCGGCGAGCGCGCGCGTGTCCCGCCAGTCGAGGTGACGGGTGCGAACCTGGTCTTCAGGATGCCGGCGGCGCAGTTCCCGCATACAGGCGGTGATGACCAGCCCTTCGGCGCAGCCGACGGTGACGGTACGGGGCTGCACGGCGGCTCTGGCCGTGCGAACGGCTTGCTCGGCTTCCAGGAGCAGGATCAGGGCCCGGGGAAGGAACGCCCGACCGGCGTCGGTGAGGCTGCTGCCCTGCGGCGAGCGATCGAGAAGCCGGACACCGAGCTGAGCTTCCAGTCGCTGGATCTGGCGGCTCAGTGACGGCTGCGCCAGGTGCAGCCTGGAGGCGGCCCGGCCGAAGTTGCCGTACTCCGCCACGACCGTGAAGTAGCGCACGAGCCGCAGATCGACGTCCATCTGCCCAGCGTACGTCGCGCGCTGTCATGCGCTCATGCGCCAGGCGTATGACGGCATACGGAACAGGTCTTGGACAAGGTGTGCCGATGGCCATTTGGCTTGAGGGCATGACCACTTATGACGGCAAGAAGATCGTGATCACGGGCGGCAGCAGCGGTATCGGCCTGGCTGCCGCCCGGCTGTTCGCGGACGGTGGGGCGCACGTACTGATCACCGGCCGCACCCGATCCACCCTGGACACCGCCCTGGAGCAACTGGGGGACAAGGCGATCGCCGTCCGCAGCGACGCCGCGTCCCTGAAGGAGATCGAGGCGCTGGCCGACACGGTTCAGGAGCGGTTCGGCGCGGTGGACGCGTTGTTCGTCAACGCCGGCGTCACCGCGTCCGCGCCGCTCGACTCGACGACGGAAGAAATGTACGACGAACTGTTCGACATCAACACCAAGGGCCCGTACTTCACCGTGCAGGCGCTGGCACCGCTGATGCGCGAGGGAGGCGGCGTCGTCCTCACCACGTCGGTGGTGAACGTCCTCGGCCTCGACGCGCTCAGTGTCTACTCGGCGAGCAAAGCGGCCCTGCGGTCGATGACGCGCACTCTGGCCCGCGAGCTGCTGCCGCGCAAGGTGCGTGTCAATGCCGTGAGTCCCGGCCCGACCGACACGGGCATCCTGGACCGCTCCGTTCCCGCCGATGTCGTCGAGACGGTGAAGGACACCTACCGGAGCACCATCCCGATGCAGCGGCTGGGGACGTCCGAGGAAGTGGCCGCTGCGGTGGCGTACTTGGCGTTCGGTGCGACCTTCTCGACGGGAACGGAGTTCCCGGTCGACGGAGGGGCGTCGCAGCTCTAGGTCTGTCACCGGACAGCGGCCAGCCGCCGGTGCGGCGGTGGGGGCCCGTCGGCCGGTGACGGACACCGGCCCCGCGGTGCGTCCGGCCGGCAGTACCGAGACTCGGGCCCGGTGCTGCTGAGCGGGCAGTCGCCTTCGCAGTCGTGGAAGCACCGGAGGAGGGAGGTGCCCGGCCGGGGCCCGGCGGCCGACCGGCGGACGGGCCCACGCGTGGAGCGAGATGCTGGGGCGACCGGCGCCTCCCGGGGGAACAGGCGCGGTAGCCTCTGGCCATGCCCGAGGCATCGGTGGCGCATTTCTACGACGAACTGGCCGACACTTACCACCTGGTCTACTCGGACTGGGACGCGAGCATCCGTCGGCAGGGGGACGCTCTCGACGCCCTTGTCGGCCGGGACCGGGTCGAGGTGCTCGACTGCTCCTGCGGCATCGGCACGCAGGCCATCGGCCTGGCGCTGCGCGGGCACCGCGTCACCGGGACCGACCTCAGCCCCCGCGCCGCCGCCCGCGCCACCCGTGAGGCCGCCCGCCGGAGCCTCAGCCTGCGGACGGCAGCCGCGGACATGAGGCGCCTCCCGTTCTCCGACGGCCGGTTCGACGTCGTCGTCTGCGCCGACAACTCGCTGCCCCACCTGCTGACGGAGCAGGATGTGCACACCGCCCTGGCGTCGATGCGCCGCGTACTGCGTCCCGCCGGTCTGCTGCTGGTCAGCACACGTCCCTACGACGACTTGCTGCGCGAGCACCCCGTTTCGACGCCTCCGCAAGTTCACCGGACCGACGACGGTGGCGGCGACGGACGGGCCGTCACCTTCCAGCTCTGGCACTGGCACGCCGACGGCGAGCATTACGACTTGGAACACTTCCAACTCGCGCCGACAGACGGGGAATGGGCCGTCCGGGTCCGCCGGACGACCTACTGGGCCCTCAGCCAGGACCGGTTGACCGGCCTCGCGGCCGAGGCCGGGTTCGTCGACGTCCGGTGGCGGATGCCGCAGGAGACGGGCTTCTTCCAGCCGCTGCTGGTGGCCCGCGCCGACAAGTAGACGACCATGGAAGACACCCGGGAAGGCCGTCCGGGACGGAACGGACCCCGCTGCTCAAGATTCGTTCCGCCCTGATGGTTGCGGTTCGTCGGGGTACACGGCCCGGCATGGCACCGAAGACCGAACGTATCCAGTTCCTGCGGGCCGTGCGGCAGTTGCACCGCGTCCGCTCCTTCTACGCCGGAGGCGCCCTGCTGTGGGCGGCGGCCTTGGCCTGGACGGGCTGGCAGACGCCCGGGAGCCGGCAGATGTGGGTGTGCGCCCTCCTCCTGGCCGTCTTCACCGGACTCCTTGTCACCGCGGGCCTGTCCCTGCGGCGTCTGCCCGTTCCCGCGACAGGCCGGCCCGCGCATCACGCCGCCCCGCGCAGGGCGGCGAGCACCCGCCAGGCCCCCGCCTGAGGGGCCGCGGATCCGGAGGCGCCGTCCGCGTCTGCGAGGGCGATGACCGGGCATACGGGGTTCACTACTTTCGAGAGGGGCTCATCATGCTCGGCATCGTCGCGGCAGTACTGTTCTTCATCGCGTTCCTCATCAACGCGGCCGACATCAGCACCAATCAGACGTTCTCGTCGGTCAACGTCATGCTCCTCGGCCTGACCGCCCTGGCCCTGCACGTCGCGGGAATCGGCAGCACCTGGTCGCGCAGACGCTGACCAGGTGCCCAGGCTCCGGGCAGGCGTCCGGGTACGGGATGAGACTCGGTCAGAACACCGACAGGCCGGTGAGCGTGGTGAACCGGTCGAGGGCCGCCACTCCGGCCACCGAGTTGCCGCGCTCGTCCAGCCCCGGGCTCCACACGCACAACGTGCACCGGCCGGGTACGACGGCGATGATCCCGCCCCCGACACCGCTCTTGCCCGGCAGTCCGACCCGGTACGCGAAGTCGCCGGCCGCGTCGTAGGTGCCGCAGGTCAGCATGACCGCGTTGATCTGCTTGGCCTGGCTGCGGCCCAGCAGCCGGGAGCCGTCGGCGCGGATGCCGTGCCGGGCGAGGAAGCCGCTGGCCAGGGCGAGGTCGGCGCAGGAGGCGGCGACGGAGCACTGCCGGAAGTACTGGTCGAGCAGGACCGGGACGTCGTTGTCGATGTTGCCGTAGGACGCCATGAAATGGGCGAGGGCGGCGTTGCGGGCGCCGTGCGCGGTCTCGGAGGCGGCGACCTTCTGGTCGAAGTCCAGGGCGGGATTGCCGCTCTCGGCGCGCAGGAAGTCCAGCAGCTCGCCGGCGGCGTCGCCGGTACGGGTCTGGAGCCGGTCCGTGACGACGAGCGCGCCCGCGTTGATGAAAGGGTTGCGGGGGATGCCGTTCTCATATTCCAGTTGGACCAGGGAATTGAACGGATTTCCCGAGGGCTCGCGGCCGACGTGCTCCCAGAGTTCATCGCCCTCGCGGGCCAGATCGAGGGCGAGGGTGAACACTTTGGTGACGGACTGGGCCGAGAAAGGCTGTCGCCATTCCCCCACGCCGTACACCGTTCCGTCCAGCTCGGCGACGGCCATGCCGAAGCTGCGCGGATCACAGGCAGCGAGGGCCGGGATGTAGTCGGCGGGACGCCCGCTCCCGGGGGTGTGGCTGATCTCCTCGGCTATGCGTTCCAGGATCGGCAGGAAGGTGCCGGACGACGTCGATGTCATGATCACCATTGTGCCCCCGGGCTGCTCCCGGGGACACTCATACCCGCGTCACCACAGGTCAGGGGCCTTCCGGCGTACGGAAGGCCCCTGACCCGCCAGAGGTGGGTGGAATGCGGGAGACGTCGTCAGTGCTTGAAGGCGTCCTTCGTCTTCTCCTTGGCCGCACGGGCGTCGCCGGTGCTCTTCTCGGCCTGTCCCTCTGCCGCCATCCGGTCGTTGCCGACGGCGCTGCCGACAGCTTCCTTGGTCTTGCCCTTGACCTGCTCGCTCTTCGCCTTGGCCTTCTCACCGGCGCTCATGAAGGACAGCCTCCTCGAAGTCTTCGTTCGTTGTTGCGGTGATCCTCTGGTGCCCCCGCCCGCCTCGCGCAAACAAATATGCGTGCGAGGAATATGCGCCGGGACTCAGGGCACACGGCGGTTCAGGAGGTTGATATTCATGGTTCCGCTTTTGCTTGTACTGCTTCTCGCGCTCATTCTTTTCGGCGCCGGTTTCGCCCTCAAGATTCTGTGGTGGGTGGCCCTGGTCGTGCTGGTGGTGTGGCTGCTCGGGTTCCTCGTGCGTTCCACGAACGCGGGCGGCGGCCGCGGCCGCTGGTACCGATGGTGACCTGACACCGTACGCACCGTCCCGCGGGGCCCGGCCGTCCGTACGGCCGGGCCCCGCGGGCATGTCCGGGTGCCGGCCCGGCCAGGAAGCACACCAAGCACACCAGGCGAATGCGTCCGAAACGGGATCCGGGGTAGGCGCGCCCCAGTCGGGGGCGGGACGGACCCGCGCGCCAGGAACCCGCGCAACCTCCGGTCACGTCCCCGCCCCCGACCTCGCCCGCCCGTCCGCTCGCCCCGGCGACCGGACCGCCCCCTTGCACCCTGCCCCCGCGGAGGACGACCCCTTCGGCCGGGCCGCTACTCTGCCCGAGTGAACGGTGCGGATGAGGTACAGGGTCTTCCCGAGTGGCGGGTGCTCGTCGTCGGGGGCGCTTCGGGAATGGGGAAGACCGGTGTCAGCCGGGCTCTGGCGCGGCGGTACGGCGTCCCCGTCGTGGAGGTCGACGACATCGTGGAGGCCCTCCTCGCGGTGACCCGGCCCGAGCATCTGCCGGAGGTCCACTTCTGGCGCACCCACCCCGAGGCCGCCCGCCAGGCGCCCGAGTCGGTGGTCGAACGGCAGATCGCGATCGCCCGAGCGCTGGCACCGGCGGTCGAGGCGGTGGTGGCCAACCATGTGGACACCGACACCCCGGTGATCGTGGAAGGGGACTACGTGTTGCCCGGGTCGGCGACACCCGGAGGTCCGGTCCGCGCCGTCTTTCTGCACGAGGACGACGAGGCGCAGGTGACGGCCAACTACCTGCGCCGGGAGCCGGAGTCCGGGCCGCAGGGGGCTCGCGCACGTGTCAGCGTGCTGTACGGCCGGTGGCTCGCCGGGCAGGCGCGGGCCGCCGGAGTCCCGGTGCTCGCCCCGCGCCCGTGGGAGGACCTCGCCGGCCGTGTCGTCGAGGCGGTCCGGACCCCGGCGGCAGGACGTTCCGCCTCGGCACCCGGACCGTCCCGGCCCTCCACCACCGTCGACCTCGCCCAGGGACCGGCCGCACCGTGAACGGCCGCAGGCCGGCCCCCACCCGGTGGGCGCCGCCGACCGGTCAGCAGAGCGAGTCGACCGAGCTCATCATGTTGTTGTGGGCGATGTCCAGGTTGCCCTTGAACCAGCCGGGCATGGGGCCGAGGTAGCCGCCCTGGTCGGCGTTCTTGAAGATGTTGACGGTGACCGAGGTGCGGTTCCAGGCGGACGTGGCGAGGTCGTTGAACCAGGTCGGAACGTTGTGCCGGCCGCAGGCGGGCACCGTCCAGCGGTAGCCGACGCCGTCCAGCTCGCTGAAGAAGCAGGTGCCGCCGGCGCAGTCGGCGTACGCCTGGGCGCCGTAGTCGCCCCCCTCGTACTTGTACACGTCGTCGGTCCCCGGCACGAGGGTCACCGTGGTCCGTGTGGTCTGCGTGAGGGGCGCGGCTTCGGCGGTTCCTGCGATGCCGAGGCCCAGGGCGGTCACGAGGGCGGTGGCGGTGGCGATGCGACGAAGGGTCGGAGTCAACGGACTTCCTCTCCGGGAGGCGGATGCCCAAGGCGCTGCCGGTCACAGGCCGGGAGCGGGCGGGCCCGCCCCCGCATCCGGTGGCGCGGCCGCCGCCCTGGGCGGGGAGGCTCCATCGTGTCGCCGGTCCGGTCGGTCGGATTGTGCGCGCGTGCGTGATGCCTTGTGGTTCCGCGCGGACCGGTGGACACGGGCCGCCTCCGCGCGGAACTCGCCGGGGCTCATCCCGTACGCACCCCTGAAGGCCCGGCTGAACTCGGCCGGCAGGAGCAGTCCCCAGCGGGCCGCGAGGGCGGCGATCGGCAGGTCGTGCAGCCGTGGGTCGGCGAGATCGGCACGGCACCGTTCCAGCCGCAGGCGCCGGATGGTCGCCGAGACCGTCGCGGGCTCCTGCCGGAACAGGGTGTGCAGAGTTCGGAGCGAGATGTGGTGGTGGGCGGCTATGGAGGCCGGCCGCAGATCGGGGTCCGCGAGATGGAGGCCGATGAAGGCGACGATCCGGGCGCGCAGCTCCGCCGTGCGGGACTCCGGCGGTGCGAACTCCGCCCTGTCGAGGGCCTCGGCGGCGAAGCAGGTGACGAGGTCGGCGGTGACGGCGCCCAGCCGGTGGGCCTCGGCGGGCCGGAGCCGGGACGCCTGTGCGACCAGGGTGTCCAGGTGCCGGCGGAGCAGGGCACCGCTCACCCCGCTGTGGGGCAGCTGCCGCGAGAGGAGCCGGTCGGTGTGCGCGGCGGGCAGGGCGAGGGAGCCCCTCGGGATCCGGAGCACGGTCACCTCGGCCATGGCGGCTCCGCTGCTCCGTATGTCGGTGTCCAGCGGGTGGGAGGTGTCGAAGAGGACCATGCCGCCCGCCGGGATGAATCCGTCGTTGCGGAGCTGGGTGACGCACACGGCCCCGCGCCGCACCCATGCCAGCTGGTAGGTGTCGGGGTCGACCCGTCGGATGTGCCGGGCCGTACGGACCGCCCGCAGCGACGGGAACGTGAGGTGCGCCACCTGCACCGCGCCGAGCTGGAACGCGGACACCTCGGAGCGGAAGTCCTCGGTGTGCGGGGTGAAGAGCGTGATGGGGAAGATGTACTGCTGCACCTGGTCGGAGTACCACGCGAACCGGTCCCCCGCCCGCACGGCACTGCTCGACAGCGTCACCAGCGGCCCGCCCCCGGAGTGTCTCCGACCGGTGGACGAGCCGGGCGGCCCCGCAGGGCGATCCTCGGACACCCGCCTATCGTGAGGAACACGCGGGGGAACGGACAGTTCCTTTCCGGTCAATACCGGGCCGAATCCGACCGCGTCGGTCGACGAGCGGCCGCAGGACATGGAGGTCTTCGAGCAGCCCGGCAGCGTGTCTTCCAGCTGGCGGAGGGCGCGCTCTCAGCTCTTGACGGCCTCCGCGATCCGCTGCGCGGCCTGGGCGGGTGTGAGGTGCGTGGTGTCGACGACCTCGCCCTCGGCGTGCAGCCAGGTGCGGGCCGCCTCGGCGTAGGGCTCCAGGTACCGGAGACGGAACGGGGAGTCGGGGCCGAGAACGGTGTCGCCCGCGATGCGCGCGCGGAGGGTGTCCCGGTCGGCATGGAGGACGAAGTGCCGGACCGGAATGCGGTGTTGGGCAAGGCCCGAGCTGATCTCGCGCCAGTACTGCTCGACCAGGACGGTCATGGGCATCACCAGGGTGCCGCCGGTGTAGTCGAGAACGCGACGGGCGGTCTCGACGACGAGCGGCCGCCATGGCGGCCAGTGCTGGAAGTTGTCCGTCGCGGGCAGCCCCGGCTTGATGTCCATGAGTGTCTCGCCGACCTTCTCGGCGTCGAACACCTGCGAGTCCGGGATCAGTTGCTGGACGAGCGCACCGGTCGTCGTCTTGCCCGCGCCGTGGGTGCCGTTGAGCCATACGATCATGACGCTGACGTTAGCGACCCGCGCGCCATGAGGACAGCGTGTGCGGTCGAGGAGGCCATCGACCGCCTCGCAGATCTCCTCGTCGGCGAGCTCGATGCCGAGAGCGCGGACCAGCCCGTCGACGCAACCCGCCTTCGTGACCCCGACGATCGGTGTGGTCCCCTTGCCGATGGCCCAGGCGACGGCGACATCGGCGGCGGACGCGCCCCGGTCCACGCCGACCGCGCCCATCCGGTCCGTCAGCGCCCGCAGCCGGGGCAGGACGCCGTTGTACACGGCCGCCCGGTTGCTCCCCTCCGGCAACGGCCCCGCCGGGCCGTAGCGCACGGCGTCCCGGGCGAGCAGCAGCACGCCGCCACGCAGCTGTACACCCCGACCGAGCGTGATCATCGGCATCCCGCCGGCCACACCGTCGACCTCGATGGCGGGCACCCGGGCCTGGGCCGCCTCCACCAGCTCGGCAGCCGCCGACACCCCTGCCCGCTCCATCACAGCATCTCCCGGGACGCAGTCGTCACGCCCCGCGCCGCCGACCACCTCGACCCGCCACGGCTGCGCGTTGGAGTTGGACGGCGCGGCACCGTGCGCGGGGGCGTCCCCGCCAGGGAGCGGATCCTCGCGCTGTTCGACCCGCTCCCGGCAGGCACGGATCCCGTGCGCGGCTGCCCGTTCATCGACGCCGCCGTGGAGTTCCCCGACCCGCGGAACCCGGTCCACTCCTGCGCCCGCGAACGGAAACTGCTGATGGTGCGGCTGGTCGCCGAGCTCGCGGCGGAACTGGGCTGCCGCGAGCCCGCTGTCCTCGCCGAGCAGCTCGTGACCCTCGCGGACGGCGCCGCCAGCCGCGCCATGGTCCAGGACGAGGCGGACTACGGCCGGCACGCGCGGACGGCGGCGGAGATCCTCCTGGCCGACGCGCTGCCGGCCACGCCGACCGCGACCTGACCGGCCCCGACCACGCCGACCACGACCCGACCGGCCCCGACCACGGCAACCACGACCTGACCGGCCCCCGGCAGTCTCCCGCACAGCCCGACTCGCTCATGCCTGTCCCGGGCCTATCCGCCGCCGGAAGGGTTACCCGTCCGGTGCCCGTGCCCAACCGAACAGGCCGTTCGTGCGGAAGGACGCCCCCATGACGACTGACGGCAAACTGCCCGCGCCCGAGGCGGGGCTCATCCTGACCCACTTCCTGACCGTGCGCGACGTGGCGGTCTCACGGCGTTTCTACGCCGAGATCTTCGGCGGGGAGGTCGTGCTGGAGGAGAATCCGGCCATCGTGAAGGTCGCCAACAGCTGGATCATCATGAATCCGGGCGGTGGGCCGACTCCCGACAAGCCCGGCGTCACCCTGGAGCCGCCGGGCGCCGGCGACACCGTCTCCAGCTTCCTGAACGTCCGCGTGGCGGACATCGCCGCCTTCTACGCCGACGCCACGGCCAAGGGCGCCCGGTTCCTCACCGAGCCCCTCGACCGGAAGGCCGAGCTGCGGTGCTACCTGCGGGACCCGGACGGCTATCTCGTCGAGGTCGGCCAGGCCACCGGCATGCTGGCAGGCGTGTTCGCCGACCCGCCCGCGGGGACCACGCGCTAGCCGAGGCGTGCTCAGGCCGCGGGGAAGTCGGTGGCAGGAGCGGAGGCGGCGGTGGCGTCGAGGTCGGCTCGCAGGGCGTCGACCTTGGCGGTGGCGAAGCCGTGCGCGTCGGAGCCCAGCAGCTGGCGCAGGGGGCCGTCCTCGTGGCCGGCGCGCTCGATGATGGCGGCGGCCGCCCTGGCGGGGTCGCCGAGCTGATGGCCCTGAAGCCTGAGGTGGTCCTCGACCATGGCGCGTACCGCCGGGTAGTGCTCCGTGTTCTCGTCGGGCAGGACCAGCGAGTCCGGGGTGAGGAAGGAGGTCCGGAAGTAGCCGGGCTCGACGAGGGTGACCTTGATGCCGAGGTCCGCGACCTCGGCGGCGAGCGCCTCGCTCAGCCCTTCGAGCGCGAACTTGCCCGCGCAGTACAACGCCCACCCGGGCATCGTGGTCAGTCCCAGGATCGAGGAGATGTTGATGACGCGGCCCGCGCGCTGCTCACGCATGAGGGGCAGTGCCGCGCGCAGCACGTTCCACACCCCGCCGACCTGGACGTCGAGCATGTCCCGCACGGCCTTGCCGCTGGTCTCCTCGACGGCTGCGAGGTAGCCGTAGCCCGCGTTGTTGACGACGACGTCCAGCCGGCCGAAGTGCTCGCCGGTGCGCTGCACAGCGCTGGTGACCTGGGACTCGTCCGTCAGGTCGACGGTCAGTGCGAGGAGCCGGCCGGTGTCGGCCGTGCTGCCCAGCGCGGCCGTCAGGCGCTCGGCGGAGCGGGTCGTGGCGGCCACGTTGCGGCCCTGGGCGAGCAGCTGCCGTACCAGCTCCAGCCCCATTCCGCGGGAGGCGCCGGTGACGAACCAGGTGTCGGGGGTGGTGGTGCCAGGCATGGGAGTTCCTTTTCCGTGGAGGCCGAGACGGGAGGCCGGACCGGGCTGCCGGTCCGGCGCTGACTCGATCGTGGACCCGCGGGGCAGGGGTCGTGCGGGCCATGGCGGGCCCTGTGCGGCCTGGGTCGCGCAGAGGTAGGACCCACAGACCTTCCTTGGCGGGACCGCCGCCGTTCCCGGCGGGTCAGACTGTTCCCATGGCCTCCGTCAACCGCGAGCTCGCGGACTTCCTCAAGCGCTCCCGCGCCCAGTGCGCTCCCGGGCGGGCAGGGCTGCCGCCGGACAGCCGGGTCCGGCGCGTACCCGGGCTTCGCCGGGAGGAAGTCGCCCGCCTGGCGGGCGTGTCCGCTGACTACTACGCCCGCCTCGAGCAGGGCCGCTCCATCAGTCCGTCCCCTGCCGTGGTCGAGGCCATCGGGCACGCCCTCGGACTGGACGAGGCTGGTCTCGCCCACCTCAAGGACCTCGTCGGCGCCACCACCGGCCGCCCGCCGTCGCGTACGCCCGGCGTCCAGCGCCTGCGCCCCGGGCTGCACCGGCTGCTCGATTCCCTGGACGCCGCTGTTCCCGCCCTGATCCTGGGGCGCCGGTCCGCCGTCCTGGGCGCGAACCGGATGGCCAGGGCCCTCTTCGCGGACTTCGACGCCATGCCGGCCGCCGAACGCAACTACACCCGCTGGCTCTTCCTCGATCAGGACGCGCGCGACCTGTTCGCCGACTGGGACGCCCAGGCCCGTGCCGCCGTGGAGAACCTGCGCCTGGACGCGGTCCGCGCGTCGGACCGCGAGGCCACGCAGGTGCTCGTCACCGAACTGAGGGAGCGCAGCGAGGACTTCGACCGCTGGTGGCAGCAGCACCGTGTGCACCAGCGCACGCACGGGTCCAAGCGGCTGCGACACCCCTTGGTCGGCGAACTCACCGTGGAGTACGAGACGCTTTCGCTTCCCGGTGACAGCGAAACCACCCTGTTCCTCTACACCGCCGAACCCGGGTCGGCGTCCGCCCAGGCGCTGAGCCTGCTGGCCTCCTGGACCCTGACGGGACCTGCGCCGGCTCCGGGACATCCGCGCGACTGATACGCGCTTCATCACCCGATACGTGCTTCGTCGTCTGATACGTGCTTCGTCGCCGGCGGCCTCGCACGGGGCCGGCCACGTTCCGCCGACAGGGGATCGGCCTCGTCCTGCTCGTCCTCCTGCCGGTGATGCGCGAACCGCACTCCTCGGCCGGTACCGCGCCCCCGGGCATCCCGCGCCCGCAGGTGCCCAAGGAGATCCGGGGCCGCTTCGCCTTCACCGTGCTCGGCGTCGGCGTCGCCCGGGCCGTGCTCGGGGGTGTGCTTCTCGCTGGAACCCTCCATCGCCGCCCACGCCGCGAACGTGGACGGGCCGCTCATCACCCCCACCCTCCTCGTCGGCCTCAGCGCGACCGTCCGGGGCGATACCACGGTCTTCCCCGCCTTCTCCGTGCTCGCGGCATTGCTCTGCGTCTCCGCGGTGGTCGTCGAGCGGGTCCTGACCCGTCGGCGACGGCGCTTGGAGGCCGTAGCGGCACCGCGAACAGAAGCGCGGGAGACCAGCCGGGCCGACTGACCGGCACCGCGGCCGGTGCGCCGGTCTACCGCACGGCTCGTCACCGCAGCCAGGACCGAGCCGGGCACCAGGACGGGATCCGAACGGGCCGTCCCCGGCGGGGATCTCAGTCGCTCCGGGTGACCGGCTCGGAACCGGCGTCGAACGCATCGAGCGCGTCGAGCGCGTCGAGCACCGCGTCGCCGTTCGCCCTCGCCCACTCGGTCAGCATGTGGATCGGCTCGATCAGCGTCGACCCGAGCGAGGTGAGTTCGTACTCGACGCGGGGCGGCGCCTCGGCGTAGGCACGGCGGTGGACGAGTCCGTGCGCACCGAGCCGTCGGAGGGTCTGGGTGAGCATCTTGCGGGAGATGCCGCCGATCAGCTCGATCAACTCCCCATGACGCACGGGACCCTGGCTGAGGGCGTAGAGCACGACCACCGTCCACTTGTCGGCGATCAGCTCGACCGCCAGCCGCGCCGGACAGTCTGCGAGAAAGGGGTCACCGGGACGGAAGCCGCTCATGTGCCGAAGGTACCCGCGCCGCAGGCACCTGCCGGTTCCTGTCGGATTCGTAGCCTGGGTTTCCCCCTTCGAAGCCAGGAGCCAGGAGAGTCATGCGAGTCGTCACCCAGCAGACGTTCGGCGGTCCCGAGGTGCTCACCGTCGTGGACGCGCCCGAGCCGCGGCCTCTGCCGACCGAGGTCCTCGTCCGTGTCGAGGCGATCGGGCTGAACCCGCTGGAGGCGCGTCTGCGCGCCGGTGAGTTCCCGCTGCTCGGCCGCCCGCCGTTCGTCCTGGGCTGGGACATCAGCGGCGTGGTCGAAGAGGCGCGGACGTGGCGGTTCAGGCCCGGCGACGAGGTGTTCGGGATGCCGCTGTTCCCGCGGGCGGCAGGGGCGTACGCCGAGCTGGTGCCGGCCCCGGCGTTGCACCTGGCCCGCAAGCCGGAGTCGCTCTCGCACGTCGAGGCGGCGGCGCTGCCGGTCGTCGGGCTGACGGCGTGGCAGGGCCTTGTCGATCTCGGCGGCGTGGGCGAGGGCGACCGCGTCCTGGTCCACGGCGGTGCGGGCGGGGTCGGCCACGTGGCGATCCAGATCGCGAAGGCGCTCGGCGCGCACGTGATCGCGACCGCCCGCGCGAGCAGGCGGACCTTCGTCGAGGGGCTCGGCGCCGACGAGGTGATCGACTACACGGCGGTCGACTTCACCGAGGCGGTCCGCGATGTCGACGTCGTGCTCGACACGATCGGCGGTGACACCGTCGAGCGGTCGCTCGGCGTGCTCCGTCCGGGCGGCCATCTGGTGACGGCGGTCGCCGAGGAGGACGCGGCGCTCATCGCCAGGTACGAGGCGGCCGGTCTGCGCTTCAGCGGGATCGGGGTCGACCCCGACCCGGTCGCCCTGCGAGGTCTCGTCGATCTCGTCGAACAGGGCGGACTCCGGGTCCATGTGCAGGAGACGTTCCCGTTCGAGCGCGTCGCCGACGCGCACCGGCTGCTCGACGGCGGTCACCTCCAGGGCAAGCTCGTGCTCACCGTCTGATCCCGTCGCGGGGGCGTGCGTGAGGGGGCCCTTCGGCCCCCGTACGGTCTCCGGCCGTGCGCCGTTCGGGTCCGAACGGCAGGCTCCGGGCGGCCGTCGGCGCGTGGAACACCACGGGCCGACGGCGCGTGGAACACCGTCCCCACCGGTCTCGCCCGCCGGTCACTCCCAGCGGATGCCGAAGACACCGGGGCCCGCCCGCGAACCGATCACGTGGACGCAGCCGTCGGTGGGGTGCAGGACGCGGCGGGCGTCCCGCCCTGATGCGATCGAGCTGCTGAAGGCGTAACACGTGGCGGGCAGCGCGGCCGGGTGGAAGTGCACCTCCAGCGCGTACTCCCCGGCGGGCGCCTGCTGGCGGAACGTGAACTCCCTTGCCGGTGGGCGGGGTTCGGCATGGGTCAGGGTGGCCTCGAAGATGGCGGTGTCGCCGCGCCGCAGCGGCCGGCTGAACAGCACCTCGGCGACAAGCATGCCGGTGTGCGGGTTCTCGACGACGGCGCCCCGGCGGCACGGCGGACGCAGGTCCAGGGACGGTACCGAGCCGGGGGTGTCCGGCAGATGGGCGAGGACCGTGCGGTCCGGTCCGTCCTGTTCGGCCCGTACCACCTGGCGCATCCACACGCGGTGTTCGCGTCCGTGCGCGTCGATCTCCAGCCGCATATGGCGGTTGAGGCAGCGCAGCGAGGAGATCCAGCGGGAGTCGACGCTGCGGTACGCGTCGCTCACGTCGCGACGCCGGGGTTCCGGCCAGAGCGCGGTGAGACCGGGTGCGTCGGCGGCCAGACGCAGCCACCGGCTCCGGGGGCGGGAAGGGCCGAGCAGTGAGCTGAGGGCGCCCGGCGGCACATCCAGCACGCGTTCGAGCGAGGCGAGCGCGGCCAGCGCGGCGGTCTGTGACGGCTGGTGGCGGCCGGAGCGCCAGCAACTGAGGGTGGCCGTGGACACCGGTGTGCCCAAGCCGTGGAGCCGGTGCCGGATGCGGTCGAGGGTCAGACCGCTGGCGTCCATCGCGGCCCGCAGGGCGTCGGGGAAGGGGCCGGTGCGCAGCAGTCTCGCCAGCGGCTCCTCGGCAGGGGGAGCGGCATCGTCGTGCATCGTCGGGTCAACCTCCTGCGGACGTCGGGCCGGTGTCCCGGCTGCGCAGTCGGACGATCCACCGGCCCCGGTCCTGGCCCCGGGAGCGTGGTCCCGCGCGGACCCCAGCGAAGTGGGGGGCTCACGTCAAGTCAACGCGAAGCAGGTAAGAGTTGCGGTCGAGAAGCGGGCAACCGGGTTCATTGATCCCATTCTGATCAACTCCTAACAGTTAACGGCGGGATGACCTTGCCGCGTCCGGGCGGGGTGGCGCAGGCTTCCGGATGCCGGTCGAACAGGCAGCCGAGTGACGGAAGTCCAGGCCACCAGGTCCTTCCCTCTTCCCCCACCCGCCTCGCGTTCACCGGCGTGTGCCCGGTCTCCACCGTCCGGTGGCCCTGGCACGTCCCCCCACTACCGCGTCCCAAGGAGTCGGAACGATGCGTTTCCGCAGAGTCGCCGGTGTCGCCACCGTGACCGCCGCCGCCCTGTCCTGCCTGTGCACCAGCGCGTTCGCGAACACCGCGAACACCGCCGCACAACCTGCCCCGCGTGCCGCCCACCACCTGACGCACGGTCTGGGCCTGAACCTGAAGGAACTACAGGGCAAGCACCCGAACGCGAAGCTCAGCCGTCACGGCGCGCAGCCGGTCTTCGAGCGGTCCGGTGCCGCGCCGGCCAGCGCCGACCTGAGCAAGTACGCGCTCTCGCCGGGCGACCAGGGCAAGGTCGGCTCCTGCGTCGCCTGGGCCACCGGGTACTCGGCGTACGGCGTCCTCATGAACGAACAGGGCATCGGCGGCTCGCCCATGGCTCCGATGTACATCTACTCGCAGATCGCCAGGGGCGACGACGAGGGCACCACCGCGAGCGTCGCCCTGCCCATGGAGCGGGAGCAGGGCATCGACACCCAGTCCGACTACTGGCAGGGCACCGAGGACTACACGACCCAGCCGGACGACAACGAGCGCGCCAACGCGGCCGGGTACCGGCTGTCGGGCTTCGACGAACTGCCCACCAGCGGTACGTCGGCCAAGTCCGCCATCGAGAACGCCATCTCCCAGGGCGAGCCCGTGGCGATCGGCTTCACGGTGCACCAGAGCTTCGAGGACCTCGACTCCCGGACCGCCTCGGACTACAGCTACCTGCCCGGAGACTCCTCCAGCGACCCGGTCCTCGGCGGGCACGAGGTCACCATAGTCGGGTACAACTCCCAGGGCGTGAAGGTCGAGAACAGCTGGGGCTCCGGCTGGGGCGACGGCGGCTTCTTCACCGTGCCGTGGACGTTCTTCAGCACCGGCGACGTCGATGAGATCCACGCGGTCGGCAGGCTCGCCACCAGCTGACCTCCCACGCACACGGACGGAGCGCGGGCCGGGGCGGTCCCCGGCCCGCGCTCCGCCCCGAAGGCGCTCATGGTCATCCGGTGCTCGGACTCGATGGCGGAGCAGCACCCGGTTCCTCCCCGAGACGGTCCGCGAGGCGGAGCAGATCCGCCAGGCGCAGCACCCGTCCGTCGAAGCCGGGGAGGGGCACATGGAGCGGCCGGGTCCAGCGGGCGGGGATCGCGTCCAGCCCGTAGTACGCCCCCGCGAGACCTCCGGTCACCGCGGCGACGGTGTCCGTGTCGCCGCCGAGGTCGATCGCCGCGCGGATCGCGTCCTCGAAGCCGGTGGTGGTGCGCAGGGCCCAGACGGCCGAGCCCAGGCAGGGCCAGACGGCGCCGTTGAACTCGGTCGCCTGACCGGGGTGCCAGCCGGGCGCGAGGACGGTGGCGTAGCGGGCGCGGTGGCCGGGGTGGACAAGGGCCAGGGTGTCCGGGAGCGCGGCGAGGGGGTCGGTGTCCTCGAACGTGACACGGACGAGCTCGTGGAAGATCGCGGTGCCCTCCCACGCCGCGCGGTCGCCGTGGGTGAGGGCGGCGATGCGGCGGGCCGCGTCCATGGTGGCTTCCTGGCCGGCGGGTGCGAAGTGCACCGCGGAGGTGGATGCCCGCATCAGGGAGCCGTTCCCCGCCGCTCGTCGGCTGACCTGGAAATGAAGCGCGGCGGCGAGGTCCCAGGGCATGCCGTTGGTCAGGACGTCCTCGGTCTGCAAGCCGATGTCCTTCGGTTCCGCCGCCGCCCACCGCTGGAAGCGGCCGAAGATGTCCGGCAGATCGAGTCCGCCCCGCTCCAGCAGGGACTCCGCGACCAGGACGGCCATCTGCGTGTCGTCCGTGGCCTCGCCGGGGTCCCAGCCACCGCCTCCGCACATCTCGCCACCGGCACCGGGCGCGGGGAACCGCGCGGAGAACGCTCCCGGCGGCCCGAACTCGAAGGGGCCGCCCAGGGCGTCGCCCACCGCCGAGCCGACGACCGCACCGGCCGCTCGCTGCATTCGCTCCATCCGCTCCATCCGCGCACGCTATCCGCACCGCACCGCACTGCACCGCATCGCACCGCGCCGACGGCCGCACGGCCCTGTCGGCTTGCCCGGCTCCCCGGCTCCCCGGACCACCGGCAGCCGCGCGCGGGCCGCCGCCCGGTCCCGGACAGGGCAGGAGACCAGGGCGGCAACCACCGCCACCCGCGGCGATGGCTCGCCTCCCGCGGCTCGCGGCACCGTCCCGCCCGCAGGGGCGCCGAGTCGTCCCGGGCTCACCCGGCGGCCGGAGACGCCACCGCGTCGAGCACGGCCTCGGCCCGTGGTGTCAGCGGCTTCACGGCGAGGAGCTGCGGCAGGGCGCGGGTGCCCCTGAGCAGTTTGGCGTGGTCCGCGCTGGTGCCGTACTCCAGCACCTTGACGGCCGGGTCGGAGCAGGCGTGGGCGATCGGCAGGTGGTAGCCGACCACCGAGTACATGGGCAGCCCGCGGCCGATGTCGTAGTCGAACCCGGCGTGGAAGCCGTACAGCCGGTCCTCGTGGTGCAGCCACAGCGACATGGCGAACAGCCGGCCGTCCAGTTCCGCGGTGAACACCGAGGCGGGCACGTGCTTCGCGATGGCCTCGAACCACTCGGTCAGCTGGCCGAGCGTGGACGTCTGCCCGTACTTCCGCTCCAGGTGGTGCGCGAGCGCGGCGACCCGTTCGACGTTCGAGCCGTCCAGGGCACTGTGGCCGGTGACGACGCCCGCCTCGGAGAACAGGCGCAGTTCCTTGCGGATCCGGACGCGCCGACGGGACGGGAGCGCGGCGAGATAGGTCTCGTGGTCCCGGTGGCCGGAGTCCAGGACATGCCGTGCGGGGGCGGGCAGTTCGCAAAAGCCCGCCCGGCGCAGATCGGCGCGCAGGGCGGTGTCGTCGGCGTCCAGGAAGGGGAAGAAGACCGCCCGGCCGTCCTGGTCCCGGGCGGTGGCCACGGCCTCGTCGATCAGACCGCGGCGGGCTGCGGCGGCCTCCTGGACGTCGGCACCGGGACGGGTCAGCACGGTGGAGTTGAACCACCCCCCGCACATCAGGGAGGGCAGGAGGGCGTCCTCCAACTCGGCGGGCGGCAGGTGCCGGGCGCCGGGCAGTTCCCGGACCATCTTGTCCAGGCGGCAGGTGTCGTCGTCGACCGTGCGGTCGAACGCCAGCACCGTGAGGCCCGCGGTGAGACTGTCGTCCTCACCGGCGACGAGGCACCCGTGGGCGGCGGGCACCCAGGGCCCCACCTTGTCCTGTTCCACCGCCAGCCACCGGGGGGCGCAGAACAGGTCGGCCGGACCGCACAGGGCCGCCCAGGAGGGCAGGGCGGCGGCCCGCGCGAGGTCCAGCAGCCGGGGCTCACGCATCGCCGCACCCCCGCTCGTCGCCGCGCAGGGTGCCGGTGAACCAGGACGCCACCTCGACCAGACGGGCGCGGGCGGCCTCCTCGGTCGGCGCGTGGACGAGGGCCTTGGCGGCCAGGAGGTGCGAGGCCCGGCGCATGTCGTCGACCAGGTCACCCTCCTTCGCCCACAACTGCGCCTCCACCACCCCCGGTCTGGCCTCGATGTCCCCGCGCGTGGGCAGGTTGCGCAGCGGGCCCGGCGGCGCGGTGAGGTTCGCCCAGCCGAAGGAGCCGGGGCGCGGCTCCCCCGCGTCGGCCGGGGTGGGGGAGGGGGCGTCCAGGACGGCCGCGGCCCACTCGTCGTACAGGTCGGTGCCGTACTTGCCGCGTACGGCCTCCAGGACCATCCCGCCGCCGATGCGGCCCGCGCACTCGCTGAAGGTGAGGACGCCGTCCTCGTGGAAGGCCTCCAGGTGGAAGACCCCGTCCGTGTGGTGCAGCGCGGTCAGGGCCCGCTCGGTCAGAAGGACGGCGGCGTCGGTCAGTTCGCGCTCGGTGACGTCGTCCAGCGTGGCGGAGGCCACGAGGCGGCCGCGGTGGACCTCGACGACGTTGTGCAGGTAGCGGCTGGCCGAGGCCAGGACGAGCTTCCCGTCGCGCACCGCGCCGTCGATGTGCAGTTCCTCGCCGGGTACGAACGCCTCGACCAGCCACGGTCCGGCGGTGCCGCCGGCCTCTTCGGCCAGGGCGTCCAGCGTGGCGCTCATCTCCCGGCGGTCGCGCACCACATGGGTGTGCTGGGAACCGGCTCCGGCGGGCGGCTTGACGACGCACGGCAGGCCGATGCCGTGCGAGGAGACGGCCTGTTCCACCGCCGCCAGGTCCGGGACGCGTACGCACGCGGCGACCGGGAGGCCGGCCCGGCGTATCAGCCTCTTCTGGGCGGCCTTGTCGCGCAGGGACAGCGCACCGGCGACGGAGACCGCACGGCGGCAGCCGAGGCTGCCGAGGACGGCCGCCGTGACGATCGCGAACTCGTCCTCGGTGCACACGGTCCAGAACGCGCCGGGCGACAGGCCCAGTTCGTCCAGCGCGCCGAGCACGCTCTCCGGGCTCGTGTGGTCGGCGGCCACGGCCAGCGGGCCGTCGAAGCCCTCGTCCGTCGGCTTGAACCGGTCGGACGACGACACGACACAGGCCACCCGCGCGCCGAGCCGGCCCAGCGCCTCGACGGCCTCCCGCTGCCATCCGAGATAGAGAATGTCGTGCTCCGCGCCGGTCGGGCGCGGTGAGAACGCGTTCGCCACCCTGCTCGTCCCCCCTCGGAATTTCGCCAAGCGGTCCGCATTACCCGCTGGCCGGAAAGTTTCACCCCCCTCCGGCCGGCGTACGGCAAGGCTTCCATAGGTGCTTTGCCTGTGGCAACATCACTCTCGCTCGATCGCATGTGTATCACTGGTATCTTCATGACAGGGGGGACTTCGCGTGATGTGTTTCCGTGTGCGGCACGCCACGGATACGGCCGGATCACGGGTGAGTGCGTCAGCATGACACCACCGCAAGGTTCCGTGGATTCCGCCGTGAATCCGGCCGTCACGTACCGACAGGTCCTCGCAAGCCGCAACGTTCCACAACTCCTGCTCGCGGCATCCCTTTCCCGGCTGGCGCACGGGATGCTGCTGTTCGTCATCGTGCTGTATGCGCTCGCCGAATTCGACTCGGCCTCGGTCGCCGGAATGTGCGGCTTCTTCCTCACCCTCCCGGGGTTCCTCATCAGCCCGGTCGCCGGTGCCGTTCTCGACCGGTTCGGCGCGCTGCGGGCGGTGGCCCTGGACACCGCGGCCAGCGGACTGATCATCGGCGCGATCGCGGTGTTCTCCCTGGCCGACCGGCTGGCGCCGGTCGTCCTCTACGTTCTGCTGGCGCTGTTCTCCCTGACCAGCCCGCTGACCGACGGGGGAATCCGGACGCTGTTCCCGCAGTTCGTCCCGGATTCCGCCTACGACCGGGCGAACGCGCTGGACCTGAGCACCTATTCGGTGATCGAGGTGGGCGGTCCGCTGGTCGCCGGCACCCTTTTCGCCGCACTCGGCGCCAACCCGACGCTGATCACCGTGGCCGCCATGTACGGGCTCGCCGGACTCAGCCTGGCCCTGCTGCGCACGGGCACATCGACCGGTGCGGCGACCGCCGCCGAGGCCACGGCCGCGGGCGCCGCGTCCGAGGGCGCCACGGCCGATGCGGCCGGACCGCGCCCGCACCTGCTGCGCTCGGCCTGGGAGGGCGTCGTCTACCTGCTGCGCAACGCCACCCTGCGCGGACTCGCGGTCTCCTACTCCCTGTTCCAGGTGTCGTACGGGATGCTGGTCCTCATCGTCCCGGTCGCCATCGCGCGGTGGGGCACCGAAGGGGACGCGTCCAGCCGCTGGGTGGGTGTGGTGTGGGCCGTCGCCGGGCTGTGCGGCGGCATGGGCGCGCTCGTGGCCGGCAAGCTCGTCCGCGCCGGGGTCGAACGCCGCTACCTGGTGGGGGCCACCGCTCTGGCGGCCGTCGCGATCTACCCCCTCAGCGCGCTGGGCTCCCTCGTCGCCCTCACCGTCGGACTGGCCGCGTTCGGCCTGATGGAGGGGACGGTCAACGTCAGTCTGCTCTCCCTGCGGCAACGGCGTACCGACCCGGGCTGGCTGGGCCGCATCATGACCGTCTCCATCAGCGTCAACCTGATCGGGTTCCCCATCGGCACGGCGGCGGGCGGCTTCCTGGTGGGGGCCACCTCGCCGCAGAACGCCCTGGCCGTCGCCGCGGTGCTGACGGTGGCCTCCGCGCTCTGCGCCCGGCTGTTCGTCCCGAAGGAGGCGTGATGGCGCTGCGGCTGGCCGACACCCGGTACGGCAGCGGCCCCCTGCTGGTGTGCCACCCCGGCGGACCGGGCATGCACCCGCACTACCTGGACCCCCTGGCCGCCCTCGCCGCCCCGGGCGGCCGGACGGTGGCCCTGGTCCACCCGCGCGGTACGGGAGACAGCCCGCGCCCGCACGGGCCGGGAGCCTACCGGCCGGAGCGGTACGCGGAGGACCTGGTGGCCTGGATCGAGCGGGAGGCGGGCGGACGCCCCGTCGACCTGCTGGGCCATTCGCACGGCGGGATGGTCGCCGCCCTGGTCGCCGCGGACCGCCCCGACCTCGTCCGCAGCCTGGTGCTGCTGGCGACGCCCGCGTACGGCGGCGACGCGGCCGAGGCCGAGGCGGAGGCGTTCCAGCAGGCCCGGCGCGCCGAGCCGGCGGTCGCCGCGGCGCTGGCGGCGCTCGCCGCCCAGGGGGACGACTATCCCCCGGACGACGCCGCCCTCGGCCGGCTCGTCGCCGACGTCATCCCGCTGTGGGTGGGGCCCATGACCCCGGCGGTACGCGCCTGGCAGGCACGGCTGGCCCGGTGGCCGGCGAACACCGACGCGCTGCGCCACTTCAACGAAGAGGTGTTCCCCCGGCTGGACGCGGTGATGGAGCGGGCCGCCGACGTGGTCCGCCCCACCCTGGTCATCGCGGGGGACCTGGACGGCTGGGCCGGTCCCGGCCACGTGGCGCGCCTCACCCGGTCCGTCGCCCGCGGCACGCCCGAAGTCGTCGCCGGGGCCGGGCACATGTGCCACGCCGATGCCCCCGAGGCCGTCACGGCGGCGATCCGGCGGTTCCTGGACCACAAGTCCGTAATTCACGTATGATGGGAAAGAATAGGGAAAGGCTAGGGGAAAGCTGCGGACCGGCGGCGGGGGGATCAATCGCCAGCACTGCTTCTCGTTCACCGAACCTCATCTGAAAGGGTCTTTCCCGCTCTCCTTCTCCTGCCCATTCAACGGGTCGCCTGGAGATTGTTCCCGATAACACCGACGGAATTTAGTCGGTGGCAAGGCTGCGCTTTTCCTGTCGCCATGCAGGCATACCCGGTCATCCTTCCGGGGGACTTGGAACGCCCGTCCTCGCCCGGCCGTGGCGACGATGTTCCGACCATCGCGAGAAAGCGAAAGGAAGCATCCCTTGAGCGTGCAACAGGACTGGGAAGAAGACGACTCGGGCGAATTCATCGAGCTGGGTGAGTACTTCGTCCCGGAACGCGACGTGCAGATGGACGTCGTCACCTCGCTCGTCCCGGAGCCCGGGGGACCGGCGCAGATCCTGGACCTGTGCTGCGGCCAGGGCCGGCTGAGCGGGGCGCTCCTCGCCGCCTTCCCGCAGGCCACCGTGGTGGGACTGGACCTGAGCCCCACCATGCTGGGCACCGCGCAGCAGGAGCTGTCCTCCTACGGCCCCCGCTTCGTCACCGAGAAGTTCGACCTCGCCGCCGCGGACTGGCGCACCCGCGACCAGGCACCGGCCGCCGTCGTGTCCTCGCTGGCCGTGCACCACCTGGACGGTGCCGGCAAACGCGCCCTGTTCGCCGATGTGTTCGCGATGCTGCGCCCCGGCGGAGCCCTCGTCATCGCCGACCTCGTCCAGCCCGTCGGCGCGCGCGGCCTCGCCCTCGCCCGCCGGATGTGGAACGAGTCGGTCAAGGCGCAGAGCCTGGCCGGGACGGGCGGCCTCGAACCGTACGAGCGGTTCCACGCGCTGGAGTGGAGCTGCTACGAGTACCCCGACGAGCTCGACAAGCCCTCCCCGCTCCCCGACCAGCTCGGCTGGCTGCGCGACGCCGGCTTCACCGACGTCGACGTCCACTGGATGAAGGCCGGCCACGCCGTCTACGGCGGCGTGAAGCCCCGGAAGTGAGGACAACCACCGTGCATCGCGAGCACCCCCTGCTGGTCTTCGGCAACTTCGTCAACGAGCTGATGGTCACCGTCCCCGTGCACCGGCACGCCGACGCGCTCGTCGCCGTCTCGCCGCGCAAGATCTGGCTCACCCAGCCCGGCGACGTCCTCGTCACCCCCCGCCCCATGTCCGGACCGCTGTGCGACTACGCCTGCGACCTGCTCGGCTTCTCGCCCTCGGACGTGACGCTGCTGGACGCCCCTACGGACGGACTGGCGACCCTGACCGCCGCCGTCCGCCGCAACGGCCTGGTGGAGCGGCTGCGTTCGGAGGTGCGGCAGCGTCCCGGCATCCGCATGCAGCCCTTCGCCCAGGACCGCCCCGCCGTCGAGTTCGCCGCGGAGATCGGCGTACCCCTGGAGGGATACGGGCCGGACGGCGTCCCCGCGAGCGCCGTGGCGGCCGCGTACCGGATCAACACCAAGCCCGGCTTCCGGCAGGTCGCCGGCGACCTCGGCATCAGGATCGCCGACGGGCTCACCTGCGACACCCCCGAGGAACTGGCCGCGGGCCTGCGCAAGATCCTCACCGAGAAGGGCGCGGCGGTCGTGAAGCCCGCGCGCGGCTCCAACGGCTACGGCGTCGGCTTCTGGGACGCGGCGGACCTGCCCGAGCTGGAGGCCGGGCTCGCCGCCTACCTCCCGACGGTCGCCGAGCAGCCCCCCGGCTGGGTGGTCGAGGAGCGGCTCGGCTTCGCCCGGGTGGTGACCGTCGAGATGGAGGTGGACGAGGACGGCCCCCGCGTCCTGCACGTCGGGGAGATGCGCACCCCGAACGGCAGCTTCAGCGGGCAGGTCACCCCGCTGGTGGCGAGCAGTTCGGCGGTGGAGGAACTGGTCGAGAGCGGACTGGCGTTGGGCCGCCACCTGCACACGGAGGGCTACCGCGGCCCCTTCGACATCGACGGCGGCATCACCGCGGACGACGTGCTGTACTCCACCGAGAGCAACGTCCGCAAGACCGGCTGCACCTATCTGGACCTGCTCGTCCGGCGGCTGCTCGGCACGGAGCGGGCGGCCCGGACCGTATGGGCGGCCGACTCCCGTCCCGGCGGTGTCGAACGGGACTTCGCCGCCGGACTCGCGCGGGTCCGCAGCGCGGGCCTCGACTTCACCGCCGGCGCACGGGAAGGCGTGGTCCTCACCTCCGACACGCTCGCCTTCGACGGCAAGTGGCGCTACCTGGTCCTGGCCGAGAGCCACAGCCGGGTGGACGAACTGGAGTCCGGTCTCGCCGACGTGCTGAAGCTGTCGTGATCCCGTGCTGACCAAGGGGATCGACGTACGCGCCAGCCGCACCCACAACGTGGGACTGTTCGCCACCGAGACCGTCCCGGCCGGGACCGCCGTCTGGGCACCCTGCACCAAATGCTCCCGCTGGTCGAAGGAGGAGGTCGCCGCGCTGCCCGAGGCCCGCTTCACGGCGCTCGACACCTACGGGCACCTGCTGCGGGACGGCAGCCTGCTGCTGCCCTGCCTCGGCGCCTACCTGATGAACCACTCCTGCGAGGCCAACGTCCTCGACCTCGGGCTGGACTTCGGCATCGCCGTACGGGACATCGCCCCCGGCGAGGAGGTCACGTGCGACTACGCGACCTTCGTCGAGGACGCGGGCTGGAGCATGCGGTGCCTGTGCCGCGGCCCCGGCTGCCGGGGGACGGTCACGACGGACCAGGGCGGCGACCCCGCCGTCACCGGACGCTGGAAGGACCGGGTGGAGCAGGCCCTGCGGCAACTCCCCGAGGTCGACCAGCCGTTGCACGACGTACTCGCCCCTCTGAGCGAACCCTACGGCCGGGCGCTGCGCGGACTGAGCACCCTGGACCAGGTGTCCAGCGGCGCGAGCGTGTGCGCGCCCTCCTTCGTACGCTGACCGCCCGGCCGGCTCCGGAGGCACGGCCCCCGGGCCGTCGCCCGTAGCCCGGCCCGGGTCCCCCGCGCCCCGCGGCACCACCGCCGCGGGGCGCGGGGCGGCGGAGCGGCAGCGCCGGTACGGGGTGGCGAGGGCCCGGCCAGGGCCCGTACCCCCACCGTCCCGCCCCCGGCACCGACGTGGAACCGACCGAGAGGATTGGCATGTCCGACGGCCTGTCACAGCCGTACTCCTACCGCCGCACGGAGGCCGAGGAACCCGACTGGCGGCGCTTACCCGGGTGGCGCGAGGCCACCGAGGAGGAGTGGGACTCGCCCCAGTGGCAGCGGGCCCACTGCGTGAAGAACCTCCGCCAACTGCGCGCGGTCACCGGCGATCTGCTGGACGACACCTTCTTCGCGGACCTGGAGCGCGACCAGCGCGAGCGCGCGACCATGTCGCTGCTCATCACCCCGCACATGATCAACACCATCGCGCCGCACGCCCCGTCCGGGCGGCCCGGGTCGCTGACCGACGCCTACTACTCCGACCCGGTGCGCCGCTACATGCTGCCGGTGTTCTCCGACCGCCGGACGGACTTCCCCTCCCACCCCTACGCCGACCGCGACTCGCTCCACGAGCGGGACATGTGGGCCACCGAGGGGCTGACGCACCGCTACCCCACCAAGGTGCTGGCGGAACTGGTGACGACCTGCCCGCAGTACTGCGGCCACTGCACCCGCATGGACCTCGTGGGCAACTCCACCCCGCAGGTCGGCAAGACCCGCTTCGTGCTCAAGCCCGAGGCACGGCTCCAAGCCATGATCGACTACCTGCGGAAGACCCCGGTCGTGCGGGACGTGGTGGTCTCCGGCGGCGACATCGCCAACGTGCCCTGGCCCCGCGTCGAGGCGTTCGTCGACGCCCTGCTGGAGATCGAGTCGGTACGAGACGTACGGCTGGCCAGCAAGGGCCTGATCGGGCTCCCGCAGTACTGGACCGACGGCGCCGTCCTGGCGGGTGTGGCACGGCTGTCCGAGACGGCCCGCGCGCGGGGCGTGCAGATCGCGCTGCACACCCACGCCAACGCCGAGCAGCAGATCACCCGCAGCGTCGCCCACGCCTCGCGGCTGCTCCTGGACGCCGGCCTGCGCGACGTGCGCAACCAGGCGGTCCTGCTGCGGACGGTCAACGACACCCCGCACGCCCTGCTGGACCTGTGCTTCGCCCTGCTCGACCGGGCCGGGATCATGCCCTACTACTTCTACATGTGCGACATGATCCCGTACAGCGAGCACTGGCGGACGTCGGTCGCCGAGGCACAGGAACTCCAGCACGCCATCATGGGCTACCTCCCCGGCTTCGCGACCCCACGCATCGTCTGTGACGTGCCCTTCGTGGGGAAGCGCTGGGTCCACCAACTCGCCGACTACGACCGGGTGCACGGCATCTCCTACTGGTCCAAGAACTACCGCACCCACCTCGACCCGGGCGACGCCGACGACCTGTCACGGCTCCACGAGTACTACGACCCGGTGTACACCCTCCCGGACGAGGGCCGCGAGTGGTGGCGCTCGCACGCCCTCGGCACCCCCGCACCCGGCACCCCCGCACCCGGCGCGCCCACCGGCGGCGCCGCCCCGGGCCCCCGCTTCTCCGCCGTGCGATGAGGCCCCGCCCCGCGCGCCGCCGCCCCCACCGGTGACCGGCGCAGTCAGTGATCCCTCCATCGTCACCCGAAAGAGAGGCCCGGACATGGGACACAACCGTCCCGAACACCCCGTGGCGCACTACCGGTGCATCGGGGTCGGAGTGGGACCGGCGAACCTGAGCCTGGCATCCCTCCTGCACACGCCCGCCGAGGTGTCCAATCTCTTCCTCGACCGGAAACCGGCCTTCGGCTGGCACGACGGACAGCAGATCGACGGCACGACCCTCCAGGTGTCGCTGTTCAAGGACCTGGTCAGCCTCGCCGACCCGACCAACCCCTTCTCCTTCCTCGCCTACCTGCACGACCGGGGCCGCGCCTACCACTTCATCAACGCGCAGTTCACCGCGGTGCCCCGGCAGGAGTTCCGCGACTACCTGGCCTGGGCCTGCGCCCGCAACGACAACATCGTCTTCGGCGAGGAGGTGCGGGAGGTCGGCTTCGACGCGGGCGTGTTCCGCGTACGCACCGGCCGGCGCACCCTGACCGCCGACAACGTCGTGCTCGGCGTCGGCAGCCGCCCGTACCTGCCGCCCCAGGCAGCACGCCGACCGGAGCCCACCCAGTTCCACGTCAGCGAGTTCACCACCCGGGCCCGCGAGATGGGCGGCAAGCGGATCGTGGTCGTCGGCGGCGGACAGTCCGGCGCGGAGGCGTTCCTGGACCTCATCTCCCGGCCCGGCGACGCGCTGCCCCGCCGGGTGTCCTGGATCTCCCGCCGCCGCAACTACTTCCCCATCGACGACTCGCCCTTCACCAACGACTTCTACATGCCCTGCCACTCCGACTACTTCTACGGCCTGCCCGTGGAGGCGCGGAAGGCGTTCAACGCCGAGCAGGTGCTGAGCAGCGACGGGATCTCCCCGCACACCCTGCGGGCCATCTACCAGCGGATGTACGTCCACCGCTTCGTCGACGGACGGCCCGACCTGGTGCGGCTTCAGCCCAACCGCGAGGTCGTCGGGGTCGGCCGGGGCATCGCGGACACCTGGGACATCGCGACCCGGCACCACGAGCAGCCCGGCGAGGTGGAGCGGCACGAGGCGGACGTGGTGGTCTGGGCGACCGGCTTCCGGCCCGCGCCCACCGGCTTCCTCGCCCCGATCGCCGACAGGCTGGAGCGCGAGGACGGCGAACTCCGCGTCGACCAGGACTTCGCTGTCCGCTGGGACGGCCCGCCGGACCGCAACATCTTCGTCCAGAACGCGGTACGGCAGCAGCGCGGTCTCGCCGACCCCAACCTGAGCCTCAACGCCTGGCGCAGCCGGCGCATCGCGGACCGGCTGCGCGGGGTGCGCAGCGACGACCCGCTGGCCTCGTTCATCGAGTGGTCGACGAAGACCGGCCCCAAGAACGCGTGGCTCCCGTGACGGCGCCCACGGACCCCGTGCCCCCGGCCGCGGACACAGCCGCCGTCAGGGACAGAGACAGGGACAGGGACAGGGACTGGTACAGGGACGGGGGCGCGCGCGTGGACGTGGACGTGGTGGTCGTCGGGGCCGGGGTCATCGGCTGTATGACCGCCCACGAGATCGTGACCCGCCGCCCCGGCACCTCCGTCGTGGTCCTGGACCAGGACACCATCGGCTCCGGCGCCAGCCACCGCTCGGCCGGTCTGCACTTCCCCCGCGGCGCCACCGAACGGGTGCGCCGCATGGCCGCCCGCAGCCAGGACGCCTACACCGCGCTGCTGGCCCGCTACCCCGACCTGCCCGTCCGCCCGCTGCCCATGACCGTGGTCGCCTCCGCCGGCCGCGCGGCGGAACTGCGCGCCGCCTACCTGCCGAGCGCCCGCCTGCGGCCCGTGCCCGGTCCGCCCGATGACCGTGTCCTCCTCCCGCCCGGCACCGCGGCCTGGCAGGGCGACGGCTGCCAGTACGCCGACGTGTCCGCCCTGACCCAGTTCCTCGCCCGGCGGCTGCGTGGCCGGGCCGCGTTCCACGAGGGCGTGCGCGTCACCGGCGTACACCCCGGCGAGCGGGCCGTCGAGGTCGTCCTGAGCACCGGCCGGACCCTCACGGCGAAGCGGGCGCTGCTCGCCCCCGGGCCCTGGCTCGCCGCCCCCGCCTGGCAGGGACTCGTGGCACCCCTGGGTGCCCGGGTGAAGAAGATCGTGGCGATGCACCTCGACGTGCCGCCGCGCGACGGCGACCACGCGATCGTCTTCCACGACGAGGACGCGTTCCTGCTGCCCCTGCACCACCGCGGGCACTGGCTGTTCAGCTACACCTGCCCGGAGTGGGACGTCGACCCCCGGACGGTGACGGAGGGCGTCTCGGCGCGCAACCTCGCCGAGGCCCGCGCCGTACTGGGCCGCTACGCGCCCGCCCTGGTCGGCGACTGCGTCTCGGGGCGGGTCTTCTGCGACGCGTACGGCCCCGCCCACGAGCCGCTCGTGACGGCGCTCGACCCGCACGGGCGCCTGGTGTTCGCGGGCGCGGCGGGCGGCTCGGGCTACCGGCTCGCACCCGCCCTCGCCGCGGAGGCCGCCGATCTGCTCGATCCCGCACACCCCGCACACCCCGCACAGGAGGCCCAGAGGTGATCATCAACAGGTACGACCCGGACGCGCTGCACGAGGCGTTCGGCATCGACATGAGCTCCGTCGAGGGCCTGGGCGTCGGGGCCGGCTGGGGGCGGGTCGCCCCGGGCCGCAGCTCCGACAGCCACCACCACGACGAGACCGAGCTGTTCGTCGTCGTCGCCGGCAGCGGCGAGTTCGTGGCCGGGACGCAACGGTTCGCCGCCGAGCCCGGCACGGTGGCGCTGTTCGAGCCCTTCGAGTCCCATGTCCTGCACAACACCGGCAGCACCGACCTGGTCTTCCTCACCCAGTACTGGCGGGACGCCGAGCGCGCGATGGCCTCGGCCCGGTCCACCGCCCGCAAGAGCTTCGGCGACCGGCCGGTCTTCGTCTTCTCCACCCCGCCCACCCCCAACGGCGACCTGCACCTCGGCCATCTGTCCGGGCCGTATCTGGGTGCCGACGCCTACGTGCGCTTCCAGCGGATGAACGGCACCCGGGCCTGGCACCTGACCGGCAGCGACGACTACCAGAGCTATGTCCTGGGCGCCGCCCGCCACGAGGGCGGCGACCCGGCCGGCACGGCGGCCCACCACAGCGCCGAGATCGCCGAGACGCTGCGGCTGATGGACATCGAGCCGGACCAGTACACGGTCACGAGCACCGACCCGCGCTACCCGGACGGGCTGCGGGAGTACTTCTCCCGGCTCGTCGCCTCGGGAGAGGTCACCCCCACCGCCGGTGAGGGACTCTTCGACGCCGACGGCGGCCAGTACCTCTACGAGGTGGACGTCACCGGCACCTGCCCCCACTGCGCGGCCGGGACCGGCGGCAACCTGTGCGAGGAGTGCGGCGAGCCCAACGTGGTCAGCGACCTCAAGGACCCCCGGTCCGCGCTGTCACCGGCCGCTCCCCGCCGCGCACCGGTCACCCGGCTGTCCCTGCCCCTCCACGAGTTCGCCGACGCGGTCCGCGCACACCACGGCCAGGGACGCGTCCCGGCCCGGCTGGCGGAGCTGGCCCACCGCCTGTTCACCCGCCCCGCCCTCGACCTCCCCCTCACCCACCCCTCCACCTGGGGCGTGACCCCCGCCGAGGACACCACCGACGGCCAGGTCATCTGGGTGTGGCCCGAGATGGCGTACGGCTTCCTCCACGGCATCCAGGCCCTGGGCGAGCGCGACGGCGAGGACTGGCGGGCGCTGGACCCCGGACCGGACTGGAAGATCGTCCACTTCTTCGGCTACGACAACAGCTTCTACCACTCGGTGCTCCACCCGGTCCTCTACCAGCTCGCCTTCCCGCGGTGGGCACCCGACATCGACTACCACGTCAACGAGTTCTACCTGCTGGAGGGCGAGAAGTTCTCCACCAGCCGCCGCCACGCCGTCTGGGGCAAGGAGATCCTCGGGCCCGACAGCGTCGACGCGGTCCGGTACTTCCTCGCCCGCACCCGCCCCGAGGGCGAACGCACCGACTTCCGGCGCGCCGTCTACGACGCCGTGCTCCGGGACACCCTCATCGGCACCTGGCAGGAGTGGCTCAACGACCTCGGGCGCCGCGTCGACACCCACCACGGGGGCACCGCCCCGGACGCCGGGAACTGGACCCCCGAGCACTCGGCCTTCCTCGGCCGGCTCGGCAACCGGCTGGCCGCCCTCACCGCCGCGCTCGGCCCCGACGGGTTCTCCCTGCGGCAGGCCGCCGCCGAACTGGACGGCATCGCCCAGGACGCCGCCGCCTTCGGGCGCCGCCAGGCGCTCCTGGCGGGCAACCGGGAGTGGCACGACGAGAACCGCACCGCGGTCGCCCTCGAACTGGCCGCCGCCCGCCTGCTCGCCACCGCGGCCACCCCCCTGATGCCCCGCTTCGCCTCCCGGCTCGCCACGGCCCTGGGGCTGCCCCGGCCCGAGACCTGGCCGCACACCGTCGAACTCCTCCCGCCCGGCGGCCCCGTCGGCCTCACGTCCGCCGTCTTCTTCCGCCCCAGCCCGGAGGCGCCCGCCGCGAACTAGGGCCACGGGCCGCCACCTCAGTCGTCGAACGGCGGCTCACCGTTCCGGAAAACACAGATGCGCTCCTTCGGCGGCCGGGCCGGAGGAGCGCATCGTGTCGGTGGCCGCCGGAGTCGCTACCGCCGCCGGAGGAGAAGCATCCCCCCGTGGGCGCGGCTCAAGCGGTCGGCTGCCCGCCCGATCAGGGAGGTCGCCGTTCGTGGCGAGCCGACGCCGGTGGAGGGTCGCGCGGGCCGCACGGACGCGCCGCAGTCCACCTTCACTCTTGTCCCCCCTTGAGTGGAGAGCAGGTCGGAACAGCCCTGCCTGTCGGGCATCGCCGAGCCTGTCCAGAGCGCCGATCGAGGCTCGTCCACCACGCTGTACGCCTCTGTGCGCGACGGGTCGAACGGGGCGACGACAATGTCGGGGCGGGGTGGGAGGTGCCGATCTTCGGAGGGACGAGGTCGAGGTCCGGCGGCGGTCGCCGGTGACACGGTCGTGCCCGGCGTCCCGGACGCCTGCACCGATGGCTTGTCGTCCTTGTCGGCGCTGGTCAGGACAGCAGGGGCGACAGCGGTGATCAGACCGAAGACGCCACCGCCGAGAGTCGTGATCACCGCTCCGACGAGGGCGACCTTGCCACCTTCGCTCAGCCCCGCGAACCAGTCCCGGGCGCGGCGCAGGGCCGAGCGGCGAGGCGGCGGCGGTGGCGGGCCGGGGGCAGGGGCCGGATCGTTGTTGTGAGGCGGCGACGCCGAAGACACCAAGTACCCCCCTGAGCGCGGCGGTTGGTTGCGCCTCAAGAGCGTAGAGCAGCCGAGCGTCCGTCCCCACCCGGATGACGGAGATGCCGGGCGCGGACGGGCCGTCCGGATCTTTATTGAATATGGAAGTCGTTTTCGTCTATTGTCTGGTTGTCGTGCCGCGAAGGTGTGCGCGAGGCCGTGCGGTACGGCCGTCCGTACGTACCGCCCGTCCGTCCGCGCGCTCGTCGTTCCCCGGTCGACAGTCCCCGCCCCGGCCCCGGTTCCTGTGCCGCGGAGATTCCCCGGTGCTCGGTTCAGCTCCGCAGAACGTCAAGGAGAGACATGTCCAGACAGTTCGACCGCCGTGCCTTCCTCCGCCGGGGCGCGGTGGGTGCCGCGGCTCTGGCGGCGGGATCCGGCCTGCTGGCCGCGTGCTCCGCCGACGAGCCCCGCTCCGGCCGGGCGGCGGGAGCCGGTGCCCCGCCCCGCTCGGGCGGCACGCTGCGAGCCGCGTTCGTCGGGGGCGGCGCCTCCGAGTCCCTCGACTTCTTCAACAGCCCCTCGGCACTGGATCTCGTGCGCGCCCGCGCCTGGCACGGCACGCTCGGCGACCTGGATCCGGACGGCGCCGACGGGGTGCGCTACGGCGTGCTCAAGGGCATCGACATCTCCGACGACCTGTCGGCGTACACCCTGCATGTGCGCCCCGGCGTCCGCTTCACCGACGGCTCCGAACTGACCTCCGCCGACATCCTGCACTCCCTCACCGCCCTCGCGGCCAGGAGCACCTTGCCCGTGTACCGGCTCGCCGCCGCCGACTTCGACCTCGCACGCGCCAGGGCCGACGGCGACCTGAAGGTCGTCCTGCCCACGCGCCGGCCCGTCGCCGACGGCCGCATGATCCTGTGCCAGGGCAACTTCCTCGTCGTCAAGAACGGCACGAAGGTCTTCCGCGAGGGCATGCCCAGTTGCGGCCCGTTCCGGCTGACCGGGTTCACCGCGGGCCAGGGCTCGGCGTTCGAGCGCTACGACGACCACTACGGCCATGTGCCACACCTGGACGGCCTGGAACTGCGGTCGATCGCGGACTCGACCGCCAGGGCCGGCGCGCTCACCAGCGGTGAGATCGACTTCGCCCACGACCTGTCACCCGTCACCGCGCGCACGCTCGACGACAACGGGAAGGCCGAACTCGTCCCGACGAAGAGTCCCTACCTCGTCGGTCTCTCCTTCCAGATGAACATGAGCGCCGAGCCCTTCGACGACCCCCGGGTACGGGAGGCGTTCAAGCTCGCCGTCGACCGGCAGGCCATCGTGAGGACCGTGTTCCACGGCAGCGCCCAGGTCGGCAACGACCTCCCCGCCATCGGCTTCCCCGACTACGCCGAGGGTCTGCCCCAGCGCGCCCACGACCCGGAGCGGGCCCGCGCGCTGCTCAAGGAGGCGGGAGCCGAGGGGATGAAGGTGACGCTGACGACCGGCCCCGAGACCCCGGGCATGGTGGAGACGGCCGCCCTCTTCGTCGAGGACCTGAAGAAGGCGGGTGTCCGCGCCTTGGTCCGGGAGCTGCCCGCGGGGCAGTTGTACGCGGACTTCCCCGCGTACGCGGCGCTGCCGCTGGCCGGCTCCTACCAGATGCCCGTCCCCGCCCTGTCGGCGTACCAGATGAGTACGGCGGGCGGATCGCCCTCGGCGTTCGGCTGGAAGGACCCCGCGACCGACGCCCTCGTCGCCGGGGCACGCGCCGAGAGCGACAGCCGCGAGGCGAAGAAGCTGGGCACCCGGGCGCAGCGCACACGCTGGGAGGGGGGCAACCAGGTGCTGCCGGTCTTCAAGCCGAACCTGAACGCCCAGGCCAAGGGGGTCACCGGGATCCGCGACGACCTCTTCGAGCAGTTCCCCGGCTTCTCCCGGGCGTCGCTGGCGTGAACCTGGCCGCCTTCGTCGGCCGTCGCCTCGCGGGCGCGGCCGCCCTGCTCGTCCTGCTGTCGGCCGTGATCTTCGCGGCGACCGCGGTCCTCCCCGGGGACGCCGTGAGCGCGATCGCGGGAGCGGACGCCTCCGAGGCGCGCCGCGCCGACGTCCGGGCCGGGCTCGGCCTGGACCGGCCGGCCGCCGAGCGGTACGCGGACTGGCTCGTGGGCGCGGTGAAGGGGGACCTGGGCCGTGGATTCGTGGGGGGCCGGCCGGTCACCGAGGTCCTGTCGGCCCGGCTGCCGAACAGCCTGCTCCTCGCCGGACTGACACTCGCGGTCACCGCGCCGCTCGCCACGCTGCTGGGCCTGTGGACCGGCCTGCGCGGCGGCGCCGCCGACCGCCTCGTCTCGACGGCCGCCCAGATCCTGGCCGCGGTACCGGAGTTCGTCGTCGCCATGCTGCTCGTCGCCGTGCTGGCGGTGTGGCTCGAGGTCCTGCCCCGGGTCTCCGTCATCCCCCTGGGCGGCACACCGCTCGACGTGCCGCGCGCGCTGATCCTGCCCGTGCTGACGCTCAGCGCGGTCGGTCTCGCGGTGGCCACCAGGCTGCTGCGGGTCTGTGTCGCCGACGTCGCGGCCGGCCCCTACTGCGAGGCCGCACGGCTCAACGGAGTGCGCGGGGCGCGGCTCGCCGTCCGCCACATCCTGCCCAACGCCGCGGGCCCCGCCGTGCAGGCGCTCACCCTCACCACGGGCGCGCTGGTCGGCTCGGCGGTGGTGGTGGAGAACGTCTTCGACTACCCCGGGATCGGCCGGGAACTCCAACTGGCCGTGGCAGCACGGGACATACCCATGGTGCAGGGCATCTCCACCGCGCTGGCCGGGGTGATGCTCATGGTGCTGCTGGCGGGTGACATCTGCGCGCGTCTGCTGGGCGCACGGGAAGGGCACGGACGATGACGACGGTCCTCACCCCGCCGGGAAGACGGCCACGCGCCGGACGGCCGGGCGCACCCCGGCGCCGCCGGCCACCGCTGATCACGGCGGCGGCCACGCTGCTCGTCCTTCTGTTCGCCCTGCTGGGCCCGCTCCTCGCTCCGCACAGCCCCACCGCGGGGCTCGCCGCCCCCTTCCAGCAGCCCGACGGCCGGTTCCTCCTCGGCACCGACGTGCTGGGCCGGGACGTGGCGAGCCGGGTGCTCGCCGGAGGCCGCACCATCGTCCTCACCGCCCTGGCCGGTACGGCGGCGGCCGGAGCCGTCGGGACGGCCGTCGGCGTTCTGGCGGCGCTGGCCTCCCGACGGCTGGGCGACCTGCTGCTCCGCTGCGTGGACGTCCTCGCGGTGCTCCCCGGCCTCCTGGTCGTCCTCGTCCTGGCCGCGGGGTTCCCCGGCAGCCGCGCCGCCCTGGTGGCGGCGGTCGCCCTGGCCACCGCCCCGTTCTCCACCCGTGTGCTGCGTGCCGCGGCGGACACCGTGCTCGCCGCCGGGTACGTCGAAGCCGCCCTGGCCCGGGGCGACGGCCGATGGGCCGTGCTGCGCCACGACGTGCTGCCCAACATCGCCGGAGCGGCCCTGACGGACACCGCGCTGCGCCTGGTCGCCTCCCTCCACCTCACCGCCACCGCGGGGTTCCTCGGCCTCGGACCGGGCGGGGCGGCGCCCGACTGGGGACGCATGGTGAGTGAGAACGCCCCGGGAGCGACGCTGGCCGCCGTGCCCTTCCTCGCTCCGGCGCTGCTGCTGGTGCTGCTGTCCGTCTGCGTCGGCCTGCTGGCGGGGCGGCTGGCGGACCGGGCGGGGCGGGGTGCCGCATGACGGGCCGAGCGACCGCCGGCGCTTTGTACGCCGGTACGCTCGCCGAGGTCGGCGGGCTGACGGTGGGCCCCGCGGCCGGAGGGCCGCCTGTCCTGCGCGACGCCTGCCTCTCGGTGCGGGCCGGGCAGGTCCTGGGCGTCGTCGGCCGTTCGGGGTCGGGCAAGAGCAGTCTGGCGCACGGCCTGCTCGGGCATGTGCGTCCGGGGCTTGAGGTCCGTGCCGGAACCGTCCGGGTGGCCGGTCTCGACCCGTTCGACCGGGCGGACGCGCGACGGCTGCGGGGCAGAGTGGTCTCCTTCCTGGGGCAGGACCCGGCCTCCTCGCTCGATCCCGCGCTGCGGATCGGCACCCAGATCGCCGAGGCGGTACGGCTGCGCTCGACCGCGGCGGGCGGAGGGGACGTCCGCGCGCGGGTGGAGGAACTGCTGCGGTCCGTGCGGCTGCCCGCCGACAGGGGCTTCCGGCGGCGGCTGCCCCGGGAGCTGTCGGGCGGGCAGGCCCAGCGGGTGGCCCTCGCGCTGGCCCTGGCGGGCCGGCCGCGCCTGCTGGTCCTGGATGAGCCCACCAGCGGTCTGGACCCGGTCCTGGCGGACGGGATGCGCGGTCTGCTGGCCGAGACCCTGCGGGCGGGGGACCGCGCCGCGCTGCTGGTCAGCCATGACCCGGCCTGGCTCGGTTCGGTGGCGGACGACGTGATCCGCCTGGAAGGAGGGCGGATCGCCGGGCGGGGGATCCCGGCCGCGCCGTCGCCCGTCCAGCCCTCCCGTGCCCCCTCGCGCGGCGGCTCCCCCGGCGCGGCCCCCCGCGCCACCGCGGCCGGACCCGTGGCGGCCGGCGGGCTCCTCGTGCGGGGGCTGTACGCCGTGCACGGGCGGTCCGCCGTGCTGCGCGACGTCTCCCTCACCGTCCCGGCGGGCTCCTGCACCGCCGTCGTGGGGGCGTCGGGATCGGGGAAGACGACCCTCGCCCGATGTCTCGCGGGGCTCCATCCGAGGGCGGCCGGGAGTGTCGAGTGGCGGGCCGACGGCGCGCCGCGGCGGCGCGGGGCTCCGGTGCAGCTCGTCGCGCAGGATGCCCGCGGCGCCCTCAATCCGCGCGAGTCCGTGGGGACCGCGCTCACCCGCCCGCTCAGGGGAGTGGGCGGCGGATCGGCGCGGGGCGCGTCCGAGGAGGCGGTGCGGCTGCTGCGCCTGGTCGGGCTGGACGAGGACGTACTGGGGCGCCGGCCGGGGGAGTTGTCGGGGGGCCAGCGCCAACGCGTGGCACTGGCGCGGACGCTCGCCGCCGGACCGCGTGTCCTCGTGTGCGACGAGATCACCTCGGCCCTCGACCGGGAGACGGCGGGCCGCGTGCTGGACCTGCTGGACGGGCTGCGGCGGACACCGGGCCTGACCGTCGTCATGGTGACGCACGACCTGGCGGCCGCGGCCTCGCGCGCGGACCAGGTCGTCGTCCTGGACGAGGGCCGGGTGGTGGAAGCCGGCCCGGCCGACCGCGTCCTGGTGGACCCGGAGCATGCCGTCACCCGGAAACTGCTCGCCCCCGAGGGCCGTCCGCTCCCCACCGGGCCGAAGTAGGCGCGGTCGGAGGGGGCTTCACGCGGCGGCCCGCGGGGGCGCCCGGCACAGCAGCCGGCAGGCGCCCCCGCGTGCCGCGCGTCACCGGCGCGGCAACTCCCGTGCCAGCGCGGCCTTGTCGACCTTCCCCACGGCGGTGAGCGGAAGCTCGGACACGCGGACGACCTCGTCCGGCGCCTTGTACTCGGCGAGTCCGCGCTCCTTCAGATGGGCGGCCACCTCCCGCACGCCGGGGACCTCGCCGTCGCAGACCACGAAGGCGACGGTCCGCTCGCCCCTGCGCTCGTCCGGCACACCCACCAGCGCCGCCGCGGTGATCGCCGGATGCGCGAGCAACTGCTCCTCCACCTCGACCGCGGCGATCTTCTCGCCGCCGCGGTTGATCTGGTCCTTGATCCGGCCCACCACCACGAGGTGCCCGGACGGCAGCCGCCGCACCACGTCGCCGGTGCGGTAGTAGCCGTCCGGGGTGAAGGCCGTGCGGTGGTGCTCCTCGGCGCGGTAGTAGCCACGCAGCGTGTACGGGCCCCGGGTGAGCAGTTCGCCCGCCGACCCGTCCGGCACGGGCCTGCCGTCGCCGTCCACCACCAGGATCTCGTCGTCCGGCGAGACGGGACGGCCCTGGGTGGCGCAGACCAGGTCCTCGGGATCGTCGAGCCGTGTGAGGTTGATCAACCCCTCGGCCATGCCGAAGACCTGCTGCACGGTCACCCCGAGTGCCGGGCCGAGCTCGCGGGCCTGCTCCTCGGGCAGCCGGGCCCCGCCCACCTGCACCACGGCGAGACTGTCCAGGTCCCAGGAACCGGAGGCGGCCTCGTCCATCCAGTGGGCGACGAGCGGCGGCGTGAGGGAGGTCAGGGTCACGCCCTCCCGCTCGACGAGAGCGAACGCCGTCTGCGGGCTGGGATCCGGGGCGACCACGACCGTGCCGCCGGCCATGAGGGTGCCGAGCACACCCGGGCAGGCGAAGGCGAAGTTGAACCCGAGCGGCAGCACCGCCAGACAGACGGTCCGCTCGTCGACGGCACAGACCTCGGCGCACGCGCGGGCGTTGTACGCGTAGTCGTCGTGCGTGCGCGGGATGAGCTTGGGCAGGCCCGTGGTGCCGCCGGACAGCAGCAGGAGGGCGATGTCGCCGGGGTCCGCTCCGCCGTCGTCGGCACCCGGCGCCGGCAGGGCGTCCGGCGGGGTGAGGCCGTGCGAGGGGGGAGACGCCGCCCGCAGCGCCTCGAACGACACGAATCCGCTCTCCCGGCCGGGATCGCCGACCACGACGACGGTCCGCGGCGCGCCGTCCGGTCCGTTCTCCGCCCGCACCGAGCGCATCAGCTCACGGTGGTCGAACCGTGCGTGCCGGTCGGGCACCACACAGGCCACCGCACCCGACACGCGGACCAGATGGCCGATCTCCCGGCGCCGGTGGCCGGGCATGGCGTGCACCGGGACCGCTCCGAGGCGCTGTAGCCCGAACCAGACGAGCACGAACTCGGCGCGGTTGGGGAGCTGGACCACGACCCGGTCCCCCCGCCCGACGCCGAGCCCGCGCAGTCCGTGGGCGACGCGGTCGGCCTCGGCGTCCAGCTCCGCGTAGGTCCACCGGCGGTCCCCGTCGACCAGGGCGACACGGCTCCCGTGGCCGGCGGCGGCCCGGCGCAGGCGGGCGCCGAAGGTGACTCCCTCCCAGTGCCCGGCGGCCCGGTAGCGCGCCGATTCCGCCTCGGACCAGGTCTGTTGAGTCTCGGTCATGGGGTTCTGCCTCTCGTTGCCGGACCGCGGGCGCTGGCGCCGCGACCTCTTGTGTGACTACGATGCGTAGTATAGAAATGAAAATCATTTCAATCTAGGGTGGGTTCGGTCCCTCGGACGGACCCCCGCCGCCGACGCGGCCACCTCACCCGCCCCCCTCAGACCGGAAGGCCCCGCCAGTGAGTGATGAAGCAGTCGTCCCCGTGCGGACGGCGAAGGGCGAGAGGTCCCTCTTCGCGCCGGACGCCGTACGCGAGGCGGTGGCACACGCGCTGGAGACGGCGCCGCACGAGCTGGACGACGACCGGGACCTCTTCGAACTCGGTCTCGACTCACTGGTGTTGATGTCCCTGGCCGGCGCGTGGCGGCGCGCGGGCAGCACGGTCACCTTCCAGGAGCTGACCCGCACCCCGACCCTCGGCGCCTGGACGGCCCTGCTCGGACGGGAGCACCCCGCCGAGGCACCCGCGCCGCACACGCCGGCCGGTCCGGCCGCCGCGCTCCGGGCGGCCACCGACGAGGAACCGGCGGAGTCCTTCCCGCTGGCGACGATGCAGCACGCCTACTGGATCGGACGCCAGGACGGCCAGCCGCTCGGCGGTGTCGCCGCGCACTTCTACGTCGAGCTCGACGGCCGGGGGGTCGATCCCGGACGGCTCGGTGCCGCCCTGCGTGCTCTCGTGCTCCGCCACGGCATGCTCAGGGCCGTCTTCGACGAGGAGGGCAGACAGCGCTTCGGCCCGCCGGGATCCCCCCTCACCGTCCACGACCTGCGCGAGCGCGATCCGCAGGACGCCGAGGCCGAACTGGCGCTGCTGCGCGAGCGCAACACCCACGCCCGCCCCGACATCACCTCCGGCGACGTCTTCCGCGCGGCACTGTGCCTGCTCCCCGACGGACGGACCCGGCTCCAGATCGGCCTGGACATGATGGCCGGCGACGCCCTGAGCCTGCGCGTCCTCCTGTCCGACCTGCGCCGCCTCTACGACTGTCCCGACGACCGGCCCCGCCCGCTCGGCCTCGACTACCGCACGTACCTCGCCGAGCACGACGCCCGGCGGAAGGCGGAACGCGAGCGGCACGCGGCCTGGTGGCGCGAGCGCCTGCCCAGCCTGCCCCGCGCGCCGCGCCTGCCGACCACCGTCGACCCACTGACCCCGGTCGGCGCCGGTGACACCGCGCTCACCCACTCGCGCCGCCTGCACCACTGGCTGGGCCCCGCCGACAAGGCGGCCCTGATCGGCGCCGCACGACGGCACGGCATCACCCCCGCCGCCGCCCTCGCCACCGCCTTCGCCGAGGTCGTCGCCGCCTGGAGCGACAGCCGGCGCTTCCTGCTCAACCTCCCGCTGTTCGACCGGGAGTTGTTCACCCCGGATGTGGCCGCTCTGGTGGGGGACTTCAGCAGCTCGGTCCTGCTCGACGCGGACATGAGCGCGTCCCTGCCGTTCTCCCGGCAGGCCCGCGGCCTCCAGGAACGCCTCCAGGAAGGCATCTCCCACGGCGCGTACGGCGGCGTCGAGGTCCTGCGCGACCTCGCACGCGCCGAGGGCGCCCCCGTGCTGGCGCCGGTCGTCTACACCAGCGCCCTCGGACTGGGCGAGATCTTCGAGCAGGACGTCCAGAAGTCCTTCGGCCGCCCCTCCTGGATCATCTCCCAGGGCCCCCAGGTCTTCCTGGACGCCCAGGTCACCGAACTCGACGGCGGCCTCCTCCTCAACTGGGACGTCCGGGACGGCGTGTTCGAGACCGGAGTGCCCGACGCCGCGTTCGACGCCTACCGCCGCCTCATCACCCGTCTGATCACGGACCCCGGCACCTGGGCCCGGCCCGTGGACGGCCTGCTCGGCCCCGACGTCCTGCCGGGGCGCGCGGTGGCGGCGCTGCCGCCCGCGCCCGTACCGGACCGCGCCCTGCACACCCGCTTCTTCCGGCTCGCCGAGACCGCACCGGGCCGCGTCGCGGTCGTCCGCACCGGCGGCGACCCCCTCACCTACGGGGAAGTCGCCGACACCGCCCGGAGGATCGCCGCGCTGCTGCGCGACCACGGTGTGCGCGAGGGCGACACCGTCGCGCTGACCTTGCCCAAGGGCGCCGACCAGATCACCGCCGTCCTCGGCATCCTGGCCGCGGGCGCCGCGTACGCCCCCGTCGGCGTCGAACAGCCCGCCGTGCGCCGCGCACGCATCCACTCCGTGGCCGGCGCCCGCGCCGTGCTCACCGACCGGGAGCACGCGCGGCTCTGCGAGGAGATCTCCGCCGCCCCGGTGCTGCTCCTGGAGGACGCCGGGACGCATGAGCCGGCCACCGTCGTCCGGCCGGACCCCGCCCTGCCCGCCTACGTGCTGTTCACCTCCGGCTCCACCGGACTGCCCAAGGGCGTCGAGGTGTCGCACCGCGCCGTCGTCAACACGGTCGAGGCGATGGAGGAGCAGCTCGGCCTCGGCCCCGCGGACCGCGTCCTCGCGATCTCCGCGCTCGACTTCGACCTCGCCACCTGGGACATCTTCACCCCGCTGTCGCTCGGCGGCCAGGTGGTGGCCGTGGCACAGGAGCACCGCCGGGACGCCCACCACTGGGCCGCCCTGGTACGCGCGCACGGCGTGACGCTGGTGCAGTGCGTGCCCGCCCTGCTGGACCTGCTGATGGCCGCCGGGGAGGACGACGGCCTCGGTGACTCGCTGCGCATGGTGCTGCTCGGCGGCGACTGGGTCGGCCTCGACCAGCCCCGCAGGCTGCGTGCCCTCGTGCCCGGCTGCCGATTCGTGGCACTGGGCGGCATGACGGAGGCCGCCGTCCACTCCACGGTGTTCGAGGTCGAGGAGACCGACCCCGCCTGGAAGTCCGTCCCCTACGGGATTCCGCTGCGCAACATGCGGGCCCGGGTCGTGGACGGACGAGGACGCGACTGCCCGGACCTCGTCCCCGGCGAGCTGTGGATCGGCGGGCCGGGGGTGGCCGACGGCTACCGCGCCGACCCCGTGCGCACCGCCGAACGCTTCGTCGAGCACGACGGCGAACGCTGGTACCGCAGCGGTGACCTGGCCCGCTACCGGCCCGACGGCGTACTGGAGTTCCTCGGCCGCGCCGACCACCAGGTGAAGATCGGCGGTCACCGGATCGAGCTCGGGGAGGTCGAGTCCGCCCTGGAGGACGACCCCGCCGTGCTGCACGCGGTCGCCTGCGTCCTCGACACCCCCGTACGGCACCTCGCCGCCGCCGTGTCCGCCCCCGGCGCGGCACCCGAGCCCGGCCAGGTGCGCCTGCGGGCGGCGCGGCGGCTGCCCGCCCACATGGTCCCCGAGCGCCTGCTCGTCCTGCGCGACCTGCCGCTGACCGCCAACGGCAAGCTGGACCGGGCAGCCGTCCGCCGGGCGCTGACCGAGGCGGCCGGGGACGACAGCCCCCGCACCACGCCACCGCTCGGACCGGTGGAGACCGCGGTGGCGGCCCAGTGGGCCGAACTGCTCGGCGTGCCCGAGGTCGGCCGGGAGAGCAGCTTCTTCCTGCTCGGCGGGGACTCGCTCGTCGCCACCCGGATGATCGGCCGGCTGCGTGCCGCCGGATACCCCGCCGCCCGCGTGGCCGACCTCTTCGCCCGCCCCGTGCTGCGGCACTTCTGCGAGACGCTGCACCCCCGGGCCGCCACCGGCGCGCGGCCCGCACCGGCCGCCGCGCCCGTCCTCGTGCCCGACCCGGACCGCGCCCACGAGCCCTTCCCGCTCACCAACGTCCAGGCCGCCTACCACACCGGCCGCGACCCCCGTCTCACCCTCGGAGGCGTCGGCACCTGGCACTACACCGAGGTCGACGGCACCGATGTCGACCTCGACCGGCTGGAGCGCGCCTGGAACGCCCTCGTCCGGCGGCACGGCATGCTCCGCGCGGTCGTGGAGGAGGGCCAGCAGCGCGTCCTGCCCGACGTACCGCCCGTACGCATACCGGTGGCCGACGCCCCGGCCGGCGACGCGGCCGAGGCACTGGCCGCTCTGCGCGCCCGCCTGTCCCAGCAGGTGCGCGACCCCGCCCGATGGCCCCTCTTCGCGATCGAGGCGGTGCGCCACCACGACGGCGGCGCCGCACGCACCCGCGTCGGCATCGGCCTGGACTACCTGGTCCTCGACGCCCTCTCCCTCACCACGCTCTACGCCGAACTCACGGCGCTCTACACCGACCCCGAGCACGAACTGCCGCCCGTCGACGTGTCGTTCCGCGACTACGTGACCGGGCTTCCCACCGATCCGGAGTCGGCCGAGCGGGCCCGCGCCCACTGGCGGGAGCGGCTGTCCGAACTCCCGCCCCCGCCGTCCCTGCCCCTCGACCGGGACCCGGCCGCCCTCGACGCCCCCGTCTTCACCCGGCGCCGGCTGAGCCTGCCCGCCGAGGACTGGCGGGCCGTCAGGCGCCGGGCCGCCCGGCACGGCCTCACCCCGTCCACCGTCCTGCTCGCCCTGTACGCGGAGGTGCTGGAAACCTGGAGCGGGACCGACGCGGTGACCGTCACGCTCACCCTCTTCGACCGCCGCGACGTCCATCCCCACATCCACCGGGTGCTGGGTGACTTCACCACCCTCTCCCTCGCGGGACACCGGCGCGAGGGCGCGTCCTGGCTGGCGGCGGCCGTGGCACTGCAACGCCGCCAGGCGGAGGACCTGGACCATCTGGACGTCCCGGCCGACTGGCTGCTGAGGGAGTTCGGCCGGCGGACGGGCACCGTGGACGCCGCCGCGCCCGTGGTGTTCACCAGCGCCGTCGGCGTCGGCGACGCGACGCTGGCCGGACCGGGCACCGGCTTCCCCGAGAAGGTCTGGGGCATCTCGCAGTCCCCGCAGGTGTGCCTGGACAACCAGGTCACCGAGGAGTCCGGGAACCTGGTCGTCACCTGGGACGCCGTCGAGGAACTCTTCCCCGAAGGTGTGCTGGACGCGATGTTCGGCGCCTACGAGAGGCTGCTGCGCCACGTCGTCGCCGCTGACTGGGGTGCGCCGCTGCCCGGCCCGGTACCCGCCGCCCACCTCGGACGGCGGGCCGCCGCCGCCCGGGAGGCCGCCCTGGAACCGGTGGTCCCGCGCCCGCTGCACCGGGCGTTCTTCGCCCGCGCGAGGACCGCCCCCGACCGGACCGCCCTCGTCACGACCGCAGGGCGGGAGATGACGTACGGAGCCCTCGCCGACCGGGCGCTGCGCACGGCCGCCGCGCTCGGTGACGCGGGCGTGGCTCCGGGCGACCTGGTCGCGGTGACCCTGCCCAAGGGACCGGAGCAGATCGCCGCGGTCCTCGGCGTCCTCGCGGCCGGCGCCGCCTACGTACCGCTGAGCCTCGACCAGCCCGCCGCACGACGCGAGCGGGTACGCGCCACCGCCGCCTTCGACGTCGTGCTGGGCGACTGGCCCGCCGCCGGGGCGACGGCACCCCGCGCCCTGTCCGGCACCGACACCCAGGGCCACGAGCCGCTCGCCGCACCGGCGGACCCGTCTCCCGAAGCGCTCGCCTACGTCATCTTCACCTCCGGCTCCACCGGTGAGCCCAAGGGGGTGCAGATCACCCACGCCGCCGCCTGGAACACGATCGCGGACATCAACGCCCGGCACGGCATCGGCGCCGACGACCGGGTCTTCGCCCTGTCGGCACTGGACTTCGACCTGTCCGTGTACGACGTCTTCGGGCTGCTCGGCGCGGGCGGCTCCCTCCTGCTGCCCACCGAGGACCAGCGCCGGGAACCGGCCCGCTGGCCGGGCCTGGTCGACCGCCACGGGGTGACCGTCTGGAACACCGTCCCGGCCCTGCTCGACCTGCTCCTCGACGCCGACGAGCAGGAGGCGCCCGAGGGCGGGCGCATCGCGGGGCTGCGGACCGCACTGGTCTCCGGCGACTGGATCGGCCTCGATCTCCCCGGCCGTCTGCGCCGGCGCACCGCGCGTCCCTGCGTGTTCGCCGCCATGGGCGGGGCGACCGAGGCCGCCGTCTGGTCCAACTCGCTCACCGTCGAGGAGCTGGATCCCCGGTGGGTCTCCATCCCCTACGGACGCCCCCTGACCGGGCAGCACTACCGCGTGGCCGACCGGGACGGACGGGACTGCCCCGACTGGACGCCCGGCGAACTGTGGATCGGCGGTGCGGGACTCGCCCGCGGCTATCTGGGCGACCCGGCCCGCACCGCCGAGAAGTTCGTCGAGCGGGACGGGCGGCGCTGGTACCGGACCGGCGACCTGGGCCGGTTCCGGGCAGACGGCCTGCTGGAGTTCCTGGGCCGCCTCGACAGCCAGCTGAAGATCGCCGGCCACCGCATCGAGGCCGGTGAGATCGAGGCCGCTCTGGAGTCCCACCCGGCCGTCGCCCGAGCCGCCGTCGTGGCGGTGGGGGAGCGCACCGCCAAGCGCCTGGCCGCCTTCGCCGTACCGCACGAGCCCGCGCACGCGGAGCCCGCCGGTGCCGTCGAGCCCGGCACACCCGCGGCGGACCCCGACCTCACCGGAAGCCTCTTCGCCCTGCTGGCCGAGCGGGTGCCCGGCTACGCGGTGCCCTCCCGCATCCGGTTGCTGCCGGCCCTGCCGCTCACCGCGAACGGCAAGGTCGACCGGGCAGCCCTGGCCGGTCTGGCGGGACCGGACACGGAGTCCGTCGCGGCCCAGCCGCCGCACGGCGGCACCGAGACGGCCCTCGCCGCCCTGTGGAGCGAGCACCTGCCGCACTGGACACCCGACCGCAACGCCAACTTCTTCACCGCGGGCGGCGACAGCCTCGCCGCCCTGCGCCTGCTCACCGCGATCGAGCGCCGCCTCGGGGCCGCCGTGCCCGCCCGGCGCTTCTTCGCCGCACCGACCGTCGCCGCGCTCGCCGCGGACATCACCCGAACGCTCGCGGCCCACGGGACCGCCTACGAGACCGGAGAGCTGTGAACATCGCCGAACTGCTGGCCCGTTACGCCGAAGAGGGCATCGTGCTGTGGGCCGAGGACGGACACCTGCGCTTCCGCGCCCCCCAGGGCCGCCTCACCGACGCGCACCGGGCCGAACTGCGGTCGCACAAGGAGGCCGTCCTGCGCCATCTGGAGGCGCGGGAACCGGCGCTGCGGGCCGACCCGGACCACCGCCACGAGCCCTTCCCGCTGACGGACATCCAGGCCGCCTACCTGATCGGCCGCACCGACGCCTACGCCTACGGCGGTGTCGGCTGCCACGCCTACGTCGAACTGGAATACCCCGACCTGGACGTGGACCGCGTCACCGCCTCCTGGCGGGAACTGGTCCGGCGGCACGACATGCTCCGCGCGGTCGTCCACCAGGACGGCTACCAGCAGGTCCTGGCCGACGTGCCCGCCCTCGCCGTCGAGGCCGACGACCTGACCGCCCTGGCACCGGCCGCCGCCGAGGCGGCGGTCGAACGCACCCGTGCGCGGCTGTCCGCACGCGAGGCACCCACCGACCGGTGGCCGCTCTTCGAGGTGCACGTGAGCCGCACCGTGGAGCGGGCCGTGCTCCACCTCTCCTTCGACATGCTGGTCGTCGACCACGCCAGTCTGCGCATCCTGCTCGCCGAGTTCCGGCGCGGCTACGGCGGCGAACCCCTCTCCGAGGCACCCCGGATCACCTTCCGTGACTACGTCCTGGCCCGCCGCGCCCTCGCCGACTCCGCCGCGCACACCCGCGACCGCGCCTACTGGACCGAACGGCTCGACACCCTGCCGCCCGCACCCGAACTGCCCCTCGCCGAAGCCTGGGAGGCGGGCGTCGGCGGCCCGGGGGAGGCGGCCCGCACCCCGGCCCCCGCGGACCCGGTGACCTTCCGCCGGCTGGAGGTCCTGCTGCCCGCGGCCGACCGGGACCGCCTCGCCGAGCGGGCCGCGCGGCGTGGACTGACCCTCTCCACGGTGCTGCTCACCGCGTACGCCGAGACGGTCGGCCGCTGGTCGCGCACCGGCCGGTTCACACTCAACGTGCCCACGGTGGACCGGCCCGGCCTGCACGAGGACATCGGCCGCCTCGTCGGCGACTTCACCGCGCTCGAACTGCTCGCCGTGGACCTGGACCACCCCGCCGCCTTCGCCGAGCGGACGCGTTCCGTCGGGGAACAACTCCTGGAAGACCTCGCGCATCCCCTGTTCACCGGCTCCGACGTGCTCGCCGAACTGTCCCGCAGGGCCGGCGCCCCGGTGCTGATGCCGGTCGTCTTCACCAGCGCCCTCGGTACCGGCGCCACCTCCGAGGGCGTGCCCCCCGAGGTGGCCCGCGCGGTGACCCGGACCCCGCAGGTGTGGCTCGACTGCCAGGTCATGCACCGCGGCGACACCCTCAGCCTGTCCTGGGACATCCGCGAGGGCGCGCTCGCCCACGGGGTGCCCGACGCCATGTTCGAGGCGTACACGGCACTCGTACGGTCCCTGGCGGCCGAGGGCGGGCCCGGCGACGCCGCCTGGGACGCACCGGCCCGCATCCCGCTCCCCGAGGCACAGGCGGTGCGCCGCGACGCGGTCAACGCGACCGAGGGGCCCCTGCCGGACGCCCTGCTGCACGAACCCGTACTCGCCCAGGCACGGGCCACACCGGACGCCATCGCGGTCCGCACCCCCGAACTGGCCCTCACCTACCGGCAGCTCGTGACCCGGGCCGGCGCGCTCGCCGAGGCGCTGACCGCGTCCGGACTGCGCCCCGGGGAACCCGTGGCGATCTGGGCGGACAAGGGCTGGGAGCAGGTCGTCGCCGTCTTCGGCACGCTCATCGCGGGCGGTGCCTATCTGCCCGTGGACACGGCCCAGCCACCGGCCCGCCGGGACACGATCATCGCGGACGCGGGCGTCCGCACGGTCCTCACCCAGTCCTGGCTGGCCGAGATCGGCGACCTCCCGGCGGACGTCACGGCACTGGCCGTCGACCTGCTCCCCGAGGACACCGCGGCCGCACCCGGTGCGCACGGAGCGCGCCGCGGCCCGGACGACCTCGCGTACATCATCTACACCTCGGGCTCCACCGGCATGCCCAAGGGCGTGATGATCAGCCACCGGGCCGCCCTCAACACGGTCGAGGACATCAACCGCCGCTTCACCGTCACCGAGCGCGACCGCGTCCTCGGCATCGCGGGACTCGGCTTCGACCTCTCCGTCTACGACCTGTTCGGACCGCTCGCCGTCGGCGCCACCCTCGTCCTGCCCCAGGCCGACTGGCGCGGCGACCCCTCCCACTGGGCCGAACTGGTCCGCGACTTCGGCGTCACGGTGTGGAACTCCGTACCCGGACAGCTCCACATGCTGTGCGACTGGCTGCGCTCCGAGCCCCCCACGGACGGCACCTCGCTGCGCCTTGCGCTGATATCCGGCGACTGGATACCGGTCGCCCTGCCGGACCAGGCCCGCGACATCCTCCCCGGCCTGGAGATCGTCTCCCTCGGCGGAGCGACCGAGGGATCCATCTGGTCCATCGCCCATCCGATCGGCGAGGTGGACACCGCGCGCCCGAGCATCCCGTACGGCACCCCCCTGACCAACCAGACGTTCGCCGTGCTCGACCGGCACCTGCGCCCACGGCCCGAATGGGTCCCGGGCGAGCTGTACATCGGCGGCGCCGGTGTCGCCCTGGGCTACTTCGGCGACGAGGGCCGCACCGCGGAGCGGTTCCTCACCGACCCCGCCACCGGCGAGCGCCGCTACCGCACCGGCGATCTCGGGCGGTACCTCCCCGACGGCACCATCGAGTTCCTGGGCCGCCAGGACGCCCAGGTCAAGATCCGCGGCTACCGGGTCGAACTGGCCGAGGTCGAGGCCGCCGTGCAGGCCCACCCCCGGGTCGCGGCGGGCGCCGTCATCGTCGACGACTCCGCGGCCGGAGGCCGGCGCCTCGCCGCGTACGTGGAGACGGCCCGCAGGGACGGCACGGACCCGGACGCCCGCCACGCCGACGCCCTGGCGACGCGGTCACAGGCGCGCGCGGCCGCGGCCGACGCCGTACGGGAGGCCGCGGCGGCCGTCGACGCCGCACGGCTCACGGAGTTCCTGGCCGCCCTCGACGACGTGGCCCTCGCGGAGATGGCCCGGGTCCTCGACGCCTGCGGAGCGTTCGCGGACGGCGCCTCGCGCACGGCGGAGGAGGTGGGCACGGCACTGCGCGCCACACCCCGCCACCGGCACATCGTGCGGCGATGGCTGCGCGCCCTGGCGGCACGCGGGCGCCTCACCCACCGGTCCCGCGACGACACCTACACCGGTCTCGTCACCGTCCCGGACAGCGAGGCGGAACACCGCTGGCGGCGGGCCGCCGAACTGGAACACGAGGTCGGCTGGAGCACCGAACTGCTCACCGTCATGCGGACCTGCGCCGAGCGGCTGCCCGACCTGGTCCGCGGCCGGACGGGCATCCGGGAACTGCTCTTCCCCGGCGCCGCGACCGAGGCCGCCGACGCCGCCTACCGCGACAACCTCGCCATCCGGCACCTCAACCACGCGGTGGCCGCCGCGCTGCGCGAGATCGCCGCGGGCCACACCGGCGAGGAGCGGCTGCGCGTGCTGGAGGTGGGCGGCGGCGTCGGCGGCACCACGGGCGAACTGGTGCCCGTCCTCGCCGAGTACGGCGTCGACTACCTGTTCACGGACGCCTCCGCGTTCTTCCTGAACGAGGCCCGCGAGCGCTTCGCCGACCACGCCTGGGTCCGCTACCAGCGCTTCGACGTCGACGAGGACCCGCGCGCCCAGCACCTGCTGCCCCACACCTTCGACGTGGTGATCTGCGCCAACACCCTGCACGCCGCCGCCGACGCGGACGCGGCCGTGGGCCGGCTGCGGGAACTGCTGGTGCCGGGCGGACAGCTCGTGTTCGTGGAGAACACCCGCGACGAGAACCTGCCGCTGCTGGTCTCCATGGAGTTCCTCGAGGTCGCGGGACGGACGTGGACCGATGCGCGCGAGCACACCGGGCAGTCCTTCCTCACCCACGCCCAGTGGCGCGAACTCCTCGACGCGCACGGCGCGTCCGAGGTCACCTCGCTGCCCGGCGCCGGAGAGGCGCTGGCCGCGACCGGCCAGGAGGTCTTCTTCGCCACGCTGAAGGACGACCGCCACCACGTCCCGGTGGGCGAGCTGGCCCGCACGGCGGCGAACCGGCTCCCGGAGTACATGCTCCCCTCGGTGTGGCAGGTCGTCGACCGCCTGCCCCGCACGGCCAACGGCAAGACCGACCGTGCCCGCCTGCGGAGCTGGCTGCCCCGCGAGAGCGGCCCGGCCGTCGTGGACGACCAGCCCATGGACGACCTGGAGAACGGCCTCGCCGAGCTGTGGTCGCAGCTCCTCGCGGTGGAGCGCGTCACCCGCGACGACGACTTCTTCGACCTCGGCGGCGACTCGCTCCTCGTCGCCCGCATGGTGGGGCGGCTGCGTGAACGCGTACCGCGGGCCGCGGACCTGGAGTGGGAGGTCGTGCTGCGCCACATGCTGCGCCGCCCGACGGTCGCCGGGCTCGCCGCGTTCGTGCGCGGGCTCGCGGGCACCGAGGACGCGCCGGCCGCCGGTGCCGTGCGCACCGACCCGGTGATCCATCTGCACGGCGCCCGCTCCGACGACGAGCCGACCACCGTCCTGGTCCACGCCGGAACCGCGACGATCATGCCGTACCGGGCGCTGATCACCGAGATCCGGCGCCGCTCACCGGGCCTCGCCGAGGTCGTGGGCGTGGAGGTCCCGGACCTGAACGGGTTCCTCGCCGCCCCTCCGGAGGGGCTCATCGAGCAGATGGCGGCCGACTACGCCCGCGCCCTGACCGCCGGCGGCCGCAGCCGCTTCCACGTGGTCGGCTACTGCCTGGGCGGTCTGATCGCCACCGAGGTGGCCCGCAACCTCGCCGAGTCCGGGGCAGAGGTGGAGAGCCTCACCGTCATCAGCAGCCACAGCCCTCGCTTCCGGCTCGACGACGAACTGCTCGCCGAGTACTCCTTCGCCGTCATGATGGGCATCGACCCGGCCGACCTCGGCTTCCCGGCCGACCAGTACCGGGTGGCCGCGGCGGCCGACGCGGTCCTGGCCGCGGACCCCGGTGTCCTGCCGGACGGCGGACTCGCCGCCCTGCCCGAGGAGTTCGCGGATGTCGCGGAGCGCTTCCGGGAACTGGCGGGCATCCCCCGCGCCACCCGTATCGCGCGGATGTGCGAGGCGGTGCCCGCGTCGGCCGGCACCTACGAACCCGACCACATGACACGGCTCTTCCTCGCCTTCCGGCAGAGCGTCTTCGCCATCACCCGCTACGACGCCGAGCCCTACGCCGGTGACATCACCTTCCTGCGCCACGACGGCGCCTACCCCTTCCCGGGCAGCAAGGACGCCGTCACCGCCTACTGGGAGGAACTCACCCTGGGCGACCTGGACATCCTCGACATCGGCGGCGACCACTACAGCTGCCTGTCCGTCGAGCACGCGCCCGGCATCCTGAAGACCCTCGCTGAGCTGACCGAGGGGGCGATCACCCGATGACCGAGCCCGTGATCGGGGTCCTGGGCGCCTCCGGCGCGGTCGGCCGCGCCGCCGTACGCGAACTGCGCGCCCTCGGCCACAGCGGCCTGCGGCTGGGCGGCCGGACCGCGTCCGCCCTGCGCGAGGTCGCCGACGAGAACCCCGGTGGCCATGGGGAGACGGTCCGGGCCGACGCCACCGCACCGGACGGCCTGCGCGCCTTCACCGAGGGCTGCGACATCGTCCTCAACTGCGTCGGCCCCACCTACCGGCTCCGCGCCACCGTGGCGTTCGCGGCACTCGACGCCGGGGCGCACTGCGTCGACGTGGCCGGCGACGACCCCGCCGCCGAAGACCTCCTCAAGGGCGGCGATCCGGCCCGCGACGCCCGCACGGTCGTCCTGTCCGCGGGCGCCCTGCCCGGCCTGTCCGGGCTCCTGCCCCGCTGGCTGGCCGGGCAGGGCCTGCAACGCGTCGCCGCGTTGACCGCGCACTGCGGCGGCCTGGAGCCCTGTTCGCCGACGGTGGCGCACGACCTGATGCTCTCCCTCAGCTCGGGCGGCGCGGACGGCGCGGCCTTCGGCGAGGCCCTGGCGGCCGTCCGCGGCGGCCGCCGCGTGCCGCGCGCCCTGCGCACCGACGAGGACACCGTGCACCCGGCGTTCCCCGGCCGGATCGCCCTACAGCCCTACCTCAGCGGCGAGAGCGAACGCCTCGCCGCCGGCCTGGGCGTCGACCGGCTCGACTGGTACAACGTCCACCCCGGCCCCGCCGTACGAGCCCTGCTCAGCCTCCTGCCCGCCCGCCTCGCGGCCGGAGAGGACCGGGACCGCCTGGCACAGCGGCTGATCCGCGCCGCCGGTCTCGACCTGGCCGGGCGCAAGCCCTACTACGTCATGGACTTCGCGCTGTCGGGCACCGCCTCAGGGGCGGCCGCCACCACCGGACTGACCCTGCGCACGGCCAGCAGCTACCGGCTCACCGCCGCCGTCGGCGCCCTGGCGGTGGACGCGGTGCTGCGCGGCGCGGTCCCGGCGGGCGTCCACTTCGCCTGTGACGTGCTGGACCCCGGCACGGTGGTGCGGCATCTGCGCTCCCACGGGGTCGCCGACCTCCGGCTCACCGGGACGGCCGCCGGTGCCGAGCAGCAGGAGGAGGGGATCCTGTGAGCGACCCGACACCACTGCGGGTGCTGGTCTGCGGCACCAACTTCGGCCGCTTCTACGCCGAAGCCGTGCGCCGGCGCCCCGGATACACGCTGGCCGGCCTTCTGAGCCGGGGATCAAAAGCCTCCAGGACGTACGCCGAGAGCCTGGGCGTCCCCTTCCACACGGGCACGGACGACCTCCCCGACGACATCGACGCCGCCTGTGTGGCGGTGAGTTCGTCCATCTCGGGCGGACAGGGAACCGACCTGGCCCGCGCGCTCATGGACCGGGGCATCCATGTGCTCCAGGAACACCCCGTGCACCTCACCGAGTTGACCGACAACCTCAGACACGCCCGCCGCCGAGGAGTGCAGTACCGGCTCAACACCCACTACCCGCACGTCGCCCCGGTCCGCTCCTTCATCGAGGCGGCCCGGCGGCTCGTCGCACGGCAGCGGCCGCTCTTCCTGGACGCCGCCACCCCGGTCCATCTGATGCACCCCCTGGTGGACATCCTCGGACAGGCCATGGGCACCCTGCGGCCCTGGCGCTTCGCGGACCCGGCACCGCTGCCCGCCGGCATCGGCCCCCAGCCGTTCCGCTCCCTGCACGGCGTGTTCGCCGGGGCACCCCTCACCCTGCGGGTGCACCACCAGCTCGACCCGTCCGACCGGGACAACCACGCCCTGCACTGGCACCGGATCGCCCTCGGCACCGAGGGCGGGGTCCTCACCCTCGCCGACACCCACGGGCCCGTCCTGTGGAGCCCCCGGCTGCACATCGGGCGCGACGCCGACCGGCGCTTCGTCCTGGACGGCCCCGGCACCGGCCGCCTGGGACTCGGGACCACGGCGGTGTTCGGGAGCACGGGCACCTTCCGCACCGTCTTCTCCGACCTGTGGCCGGAAGCGATCGGCAGCGCGCTCGACGCCCTGCGTGACGCGGTCGCACAGGGCGGCGACGCGCTGCGCGCGGGCCAGTACGAGCTGGCCGTGTGCCGTATCTGGACCGATCTCGCGGCCCGGCTCGGGCCTCCCGAGATCGTCCGGCCGGGCACACCGCGCCCCCTCGCGGTGAGCGACCTCCTCCCCGCGCCGGAGCGGTCCCGGCAGCCCCGCCCCGAGCCGGGCCCGCCGCCCGGCGCCCAGGCCACGACGGGCCCCGGCGCCACCGGGGCGCCGGCCCGCCCCGGACCGGAGACGGCCCCGGCCCGGCCGCCGGACGCGGCCGCGTACTCCCCGTCGGCCGAGTTCTTCGACCTCGTCGCCGCCGCGCACACCGCGACCGCGAGCGCCCCGGCCGTCGCCGCGCTCCTGGCCGGCGCGGACCTCGGCGCCGGGCCGGTGGTCGACATCGGCGCCGGGACCGGTCTGCTGACCGAGGCGGTCGCCAGGGCCCGGCCGGACGCGGAGATCATCGCCTGCGAACCGTCGGTCGGCATGCGCGCCGTGCTCACCAGCAGGGTCTTCAGCGACGAGGACCTGCGGACCCGGGTGACCGTCACCGCGGACGCCGCTCCGGACCTCGATCTCCCCGACCGGATCAGCGCCGTCCTGCTCTGCGGAGTCCTCGGCCACCTCGACGCCGAGCAGCGGGCCGGGCTGTGGCGGCGGGTGACCCGGCGGCTGGCGCCCGGCGGGCTCGTGATCGTCGAACTCATGCAGTTCCAGGAGCCGATGACCCTCCCCGAGACCCGGCTCGCCACCGCGACCGCCGGACGCCGACGCTACGAATGGTGGTTCGGCGGCGCCCCCGACGAGGCGGAGAGCGGCGTGATGCGCCTGCACTCCACCTGGCGGGTCCACCGGGACGGCGCCCCGCAGCCGGAACGCGAGGTCCACGACACCTACCGCTGGGAGCCCTTCGGGCTGAAGGACGTGGTCGCCGAGTCCGGCATGACCGCACGCACCCTGCCCACCCGGCCCGGAGCACCCCCGCTGGCCGTGCTCACCCGGACACCGGACACGTCCGCCCCGGCCGCCGGACCGCAACTGCCCCGTGCGCGGACCGCGCCCGGCGATCCCGGCGGCCCCGGCGGCCCCGGCGATCCCAGCGATCCCGGCGGCCCCGGTGCCCCGGCAGCCTTGAGCGCCACCCCTCTCCTCCCCTCCTCCTCCACCGACGGCTAGGACCCTCCATGACAAGCCCCGACACCCCGACGGCGCCCCCGGCCCCCGGCGCACCCCGCCCGGACACCGCGGCCCCGCCCCGGGACTTCCCCGTCCAGCGCGGTTGCCCCTTCGCGGCACCGGCGGAGTACGACGCGCTGCGCGCCCACGAGCCGGTCGCCCGCGTCACCCTGCCGACCGGGCGCGAAGCCTGGGTGGTCACCCGCTACGACGACGTACGCGAACTGCTCTCCGACCCCCGGATCAGCGCAGACATCAGCCGTCCCGCCTTCCCTGCCCTCGGAGAGGGCGAGCAGGAGGCCGGGGCGAGGTTCCGTCCGTTCATCCGCACCGACGCCCCCGAGCACACCAGGTACCGGCGCATGCTCCTCCCGGTGTTCACCGTGCGCCGGGTGCGTGCGATGCGCCCGCTCGTCCAGGCCCGCGTCGACGAGATCCTGGACGGCCTGCTCGCCGCCGGCGGCCCGGTGGACCTCGTCCCCGCGTACGCCAACGCCGTCTCCACCTCGGTGATCTGCGAACTGCTCGGCGTCCCCCGCGAGAACCTGGAGTTCTTCCGGGACGTCACCCGGATCTCCGGCTCCCGCCACAGCACCGCCGAGCAGGTCTCCGAGGCCCTCGGCGGCCTCTTCGGCCTGCTCGCCGAGCTGGTCGCAAGACGGCGGGAGGAGCCCCGCGACGACCTGATCTCCAGGCTCGTCACCGAGCACCTGGTACCCGGCCGTCTGACCATGGACCAGCTCCTGTCGACCCTGGGCATCACGATCAACGCCGGCCGCGAGACCACCACCAGCATGATCGCCCTGAGCACGCTGCTCCTGCTGGAACGGCCGGAGCTGATGGAGGAACTGCGCCGGGACCCCTCCCTGATGCCGGCCGCCGTCGACGAACTCCTGCGCGTCCTGTCCGTCGCCGACTCCATCCCCCTGCGCGTGGCCGCCGAGGACATCGAGCTGTCCGGCCGGACGATCCCCGCCGACGACGGCGTCATCGCCCTGCTGGCCGGGGCCAACCACGATCCCGAGCAGTTCGACGACCCGGGGCGGGTCGACTTCCGCCGCACCGACAACCACCACGTCGCGTTCGGCCACGGCGTCCACCAGTGCGTCGGGCAGCACCTGGCCCGGCTGGAACTGGAGATCGCCCTGGAGACGCTCGTCCGCCGTGTCCCCGCGCTCCGCCTCGCGGGGAGCCGGGACGACGTCGTGGTCAAACACGACTCCGCCACCTTCGGCCTCGAAGTACTGAAGGTCACCTGGTGACCGCGCCCTTCCCGCCGACGGCGTCCGCCCGGCCCTCCGCCCGCGCCACCCGTGCCGACAGCCCGTGGATCAGACGGTGGAGCGGCGGCGCCGCACCCCGGTGCACGCTGATCTGCCTGCCGCACGCGGGCGGCAGCGCGAGCTTCTACCGGCCCTGGGCTGCGCTGATGCCCCCCGAGGCCGAACTCCTCGCCGTCCAGTACCCCGGCCGCGAGGACCGCCTGGAGGATCCCGGGGCGACCGGCATGAGCGAGCTGACGGCAGCGGTGGCGGACGCCGTCGCGCCGCTGCTCGACCGGCCGTACGCCCTCTTCGGCCACAGCATGGGCTCCGCCGTGGCCTGGGAACTCGCCCACGAGCTGCACCGCCGCGGACTCCCGGGCCCGCGCCGCCTGTTCGCGTCCGGGCGGGCCGCCCCCCGTACGGCCGTCACCGGCCTGCTCCACCGCCAGGACGACGACACCCTGAGCGCCGAACTGGCCCGGCTGGGCGGCACCAGCCAGGAGATCCTGGACGATCCCGGGCTGCGGTCCCTGATCCTCACGGCCGTACGCCACGACTACCGGATCATAGAGACGTACGAGCCCCCCGACCGAGCGCCGCTGTCCTGCCCGCTGCACGTCCTGACCGGCAGCGCCGACCCGGAGCTCGGCGAGACACGCAGCCGCGACCGGGCGGGTGGCTGGGCGGAGCTCACCACCGCCCGCACCGAGGTACGCGTCTTCCCCGGCGGGCACTTCTACCTCACCCCCCGACGCCGTGAGGTCGTGGCCACCGTCCTGCGCAGGCTGGACCCGTCGCTGGCCACCGGCGGCGCGCACCCCTGGCCGAGCACCCCGTGAGCCGCCGCGACGGGTCCGCCCGCCCGGCCACCCCAGCCCGGAGAGCATCGTGATCGACTACTACTCGGCCTCGGCCGAGTTCTACGAACTGGTCGCCACCCGGCACACCGCCAGCAGCGGCCCCCCGCTGACCCGGGTCCTCACCGGACTCGACGTCTCCCACGGCCCCGTCCTGGAGATCGGCGCGGGCACCGGCCGCATCACCGAGGTCATCGCCGCCGCCCTGCCGGACGCGGAGATCCTCGCCGCCGAACCGTCCGCCACCATGCGCGCCATGCTGACCTCCCGGGTCGCCCGCGACCCGGACCTGCGCCGGCGCGTCACCGTCGTGGACGGGGCCGCCCAGGACCTCGTCCTGCCCGGTCGGCTCTCCGCCGTCGTCGTCTTCGGCGTGGCCGGGCACCTCACCGTCCCCGAACGCGTGGCGCTGTGGAAACGCCTCGCGGACCGGCTGCCGGACGGGGCACCCGTCGTCGTGGAACTGATGGGGGTCTCCGCGCCCCGCGTCATCCCCCCGGTCATGTCCCTGCGGGAGACCATCGGCCGTCAGACGTACGAGTGGTGGATCGGCGGCGAACCCACCGAGGGCGACGCCATGCGGTTCACGACCACCTGGAAGGTCCTGCGCGACGGCCGCACCGTCCGCGAGGTCGCCGACAGCTACGACTGGCACACCTTCGACGTCGCCACGCTGGCCCGCGAGGCCGGCCTGACCAGCCGCCGCATCACCGAGGCCGGCGGCAGGCCCATCCCCGAAATCGGAGTACTCGTCAAGTGACGTCACAACCGCCCGAGCCCGGCCCGGCCCCGGCAGCCCCGGACACCGCCGCCGACGGCGCGGGCACCCCCGACCGCCCGCCGCGGCCCCTGCGCACGCTGGCCGCCCCCGTCCGCGGACGACTGGCCCTCGCCGTCGGCCTCCAGGCCGCCGCCGCTCTCGCCGGAGTGGTGCCGTTCATCGCCGTCGCCCGCATCGCCGAGCGCCTCACCGCAGATCCCCCGGCCGGCGGCGACGCGCTCTGGCCGCTGGTGGCGCTGGCCTGCTCGGCCGGCCTCGTCGCCCTCGTGTGCGGCACGGCGGCCGGCGCCCTCGCCCACATCGCCGACAACGACCTCCAGCTCACCCTGCGCCGCCGGCTCGCCCGGCACATCGGGCGGCTGCCGCTCGGCCGCCTCACCGAACGGGGCACCGGCGAGGTCAAGCAGGCCGTGCAGGACGACGTGAGCGCCCTGCACACCCTGTTCGCCCACACCCTGCTCGACGTCGTCTCCGTGCTCACCGTCCCGGTGCTCGCCCTGGCCTGCCTGTTCACCGTCGACTGGCGCCTCACCCTGGTCGGCGTGGTGCCGCTGCTGCTGGGCGTGTACCTGTTCCGCCGGGCCATGGCCGGGGCCGCGGCCCAGATGGCCGAGTTCGGTGCCGCGGTGGGCCGGATCACCGCCGCCGCCGTGGAGTTCGCGTCCGGCATCGCCGTCTTCAAGAGCTTCGGACGCGGCCGCAAGGCCCACGAGCGGTTCGTCCGTGCCACCGAGGGCTTCGCCGACTTCTTCTCCGGCTGGGTCCGCTCCACCCTCGCCGCCTCCACCGCCGCGACCCTGGTGGTCACCCCGGCCGTGGTCCTGCTGCTCCTCGCCGTACCGGGCGCGGTGCTCGTCACCCAGCACCGGATGACCGGCGCCGAACTCGTGCCCTTCCTCCTGCTCGGCCCCGCCGTCGCCGCTCCCCTGGGCGTCGTGGGCCCCCGCGTCCAGCAGATCCGGGCCGGCCAGGCGGCAGCCCTGCGGGTCACCGCGCTCCTGGACGCCCCCACTCTCCCGGAGCCGGCGGCCCCCGTCCTCCCCGACGGTCACCACATCAGTCTGCGCGGGGTGTCCTTCTCCTACGACGGGAACACCGACGTCCTCAGCGGCGTCGACCTCGATCTCGCGCCCGGCACCGTCACCGCGCTGGTCGGCCCCTCCGGCTCCGGCAAGTCCACCCTGGCCGCGCTGCTGCCCCGCTTCCACGACGTCACGGCGGGTACGGTGACGCTCGGCGGCGCCGATCTGCGCGACATCCCCGCGACCGAGCTGTACCGCCGGGTCGGCTTCGTCCTCCAGGACGTACGGCTGCTGCGGGCGAGCGTCGCCGACAACATCCGCCTGGGCCGCCCCGACGCCACCGACGCGGAGGTCGAGCGGTGCGCCCGCGCCGCCCGCGTCCACGACCGGATCACGGAGCTGCCCGACGGCTACGCCACGGTGCTCGGCACGGCGGTCACCCTGTCCGGCGGAGAGGCGCAACGCCTGTCCATCGCCCGCGCGCTGCTCGCCGACGCACCCGTCGTCGTGCTCGACGAGGCGACCGCGTACGCCGACCCGCACTCCGAGGCGCTCATCCAGGAGGGCCTTTCGGCACTCACGGCCGACCGCACCCTGCTCGTCATCGCCCACCGGCTGTCGACGGTCAGCTCCGCCGACCGGATCGTGGTGCTGGAGAACGGACGCGTCACCGAACAGGGCCGCCACGACGACCTGCTGGCCGCCGGCGGCCGCTACGCCGCGCTGTGGAAGGCCCAGAGCGCCGCGGCCCCGGACGAGACCGGCCGCCCACCGCTTCGGCGGCCCGCCCGTACGGGGGCGGACCGCGCGGCGGACGACATCGGAGAGGGAACCGCACGATGATCCGTCAGCTCTACCGCGTACTGGGCCCGGAGGGCTCCCGCCCACTGAACCGGCTGCTGTTCCTCCAGTGCGGCGCGGCCGTGCTCCAGGGCGTCGCCTTCGCCCTCCTCGTACCCGTCCTCAAGGCCCTGCTCGGCACCCACCCCGAGGACGCCCGGCCCTGGCTGACGGCGTTCACCGGCTGCGTCCTCGCCTACGCCGTGCTCCAGGGCGCCGCCCTCAGCGGCGGCTTCACCGTCGGCTCCCGGCTCTCCCGGGCGCTGCACCGCCGGATGGCCGACCAGGCCCTGCGCCTGCCGCTGGGCTGGTTCACCGCCGCCCGCACGGCCGAGTTCAGCCGCCTCGCCGGACAGAACGTCATCCAGGTCATGAGCACACCGGCCCATCTGCTCCGCCCCTTCATCAGTTCCGTGCTCACCCCGGCGACCATGGTGGCCGCCGCCTTCTTCTTCGACACCCGGACCGCTCTGGTGCTCCTGGTCTGCGCGCCCGTGCTGTACGCCGTCCAGCAGGTGAGCACGTCCCTGATGCGGCGGCTCGACCTCGCGCGTGACGCCGCGATCGGCGAGTCGGCCGACAGGGTCCTGGAGTACACCCGCAACCAGCCGGTCCTGCGGGCGTTCGGCCGGACCGCGGAGGGCTACGGGGCGCTGGACGACGCCCTGGCGGCCGAGGCCCGCGCCGACCGGCGGCTCATCGTCCGCGGCCTGCCCGGCCTGGTCTCCTTCACCTTCGCGACCCGGCTCGTCTTCGCCCTGCTGCTGGCCCTCGGCGTGTCCTGGCAGCTCGACGGGTCGCTCACCGTGCCCGCGCTGCTGGCGCTCCTGGTCCTGCTGGTCCGCCTGATCGACAGCGTGTCGTCCGCCGCCGAGGCGGGCGCCGCCCTGCGCATCGCCCGCAACACCCTGGAACGGCTCGGCGCGGTCCTCGACGAGCCGCCGTTCCCCCGGCCCGCACAGCCGCGTTCACCCCGTGACGCGAGCGTCGAGTTCACCGGGGTGACCTTCCGCCACGACGCGGGCGCGGCCGGGGCACGCCCGGTCCTGGACGACGTGACCTTCCGCCTTTCCGAGCGCAGCATGACGGCCCTGGTGGGCCCCTCCGGCGCGGGCAAGACCACGGTCGCCTCGCTGATCGCCCGGTTCCGGGACGCGACGGAGGGCACCGTCCGTATCGGCGGCGTCGACGTCCGCGACATCAGCGCCGACGGCCTGGCCGCCCATGTCTCTCTCGTCTTCCAGGACGTCTACCTCTTCGACGGCACGATCGAGGAGAACGTCCGCATCGCGGCCCCGGACGCCGGATCCGCCGAACTGGCCGAGGCCGCCGCCCTGTCCGGACTCGACCGGGTGATCCGGGAGCTGCCCGACGGCTGGGACACCAGGGTGGGGGAGGGCGGCGCACGGCTGTCCGGCGGACAGCGCCAGCGGGTGTCCATCGCCCGCGCCCTGCTCAAGGACGCGCCGATCCTCGTCCTCGACGAGGCCACCGCCGCCCTCGACCAGGAGAGCGAGGCGCTGTTCGCCGAAGCCGTGCGCACCCTCGCCGACCGCAAGACCCTCCTGGTCATCGCGCACCGGCTCTCCACGGTCGTGCACGCCGACCAGATCCTCGTCCTGGAGGACGGCGGCATCACCGAACGCGGCACGCACGACGAGCTGGTCACGGCGGGCGGCACATACGCCTCCTTCTGGGAGCGGCACACCCGCGCCCACGGCTGGCGGCTGGGGGCGGCACGGTCATGACCCCGCACCCGCAGGCAGCGATCCACCGAGACCCGGCGGCCCCGGCCGCAGCGGAAAGGCACGACACGATGAGCACCGGCCCCCGGAACACCTGGGACCTCTGGGCGCGTTCCGTCCCCTCCCTCGCACGTGAGAGCACCCTGGCACCCTGCCCCGACCCCGCGGCGACGGCGACCCGCCTCGCTCAGGCGCGCCTGGCCGACCAGTACATCGTGTACGAGGCGGCGGGCGGCGTCCGGCACTTCGCGGCGGGCTCGGCCGTCAGCCTCACCGCCCATGCGGACACCGTCACCGCGCGGGCCGCCGGGCGGACCTGGAGCTCCCGCACCGACGGCCGGCCGACGACCGTGTTCGCCGCCGCGCTGAGTGCCCTGTCCGCGGCGCACGGCGCGTCCGCCGGCGGACGTCACTTCTACGGCTGGGCGGCCTTCGAACTCGCCCACCTGCTCCACGCCGACCCCGGGACCGCCGGGGACGGACCGTTGCTGCACGCCCTGATCCCCTCCGTCGAGGTGACTCTCACCGGGGCGGAGACCGTGGTGCGGGCAGTGGACGAGGCATGGCTGCGCAAGGTCGAGGACCTGCTGGCCGAACGGACACCCCGGCAGCCCCCGGCGCAGGGCACGTCGCCGGAGCGGGCCGAACACCTCATCGCGGCCGGCACCGCCGCCTACGGCCGCGCGGTGGCCCGCACGGTGGAGGACATCCGTGCCGGACTTCTGGAGAAGGCCGTGGTCTCCCGGAAGGTCCCGCTGCCCGCCGGAGCGGCCGTGGACTTCCCCGCGACCTATCTCGCGGGACGCCGGTCCAACGCCCCGGCCCGCTCCTACCTGCTGGACCTCGGCGGCTACCGGGCGGCCGGGTTCAGCCCGGAGACCGTCCTGGAGGTCGAGGAGAGCGGCCGTGTCAGCACCCAGCCCCTCGCGGGCACCCGTGCGTACGGCCCCGACCCCGCGGAGAACGACCGGCGGCGCGCGGAGCTGCTCCGCGACCCCAAGGAGATACACGAGCACGCCGTGTCCGTACGCCTGGCCTGGGAGGAGATGGCGGCGGTGTGCCGGCCCGGCTCCGTCGTGGCCGAGGAGTTCATGGCGGTCCGGCCGCGTGGTTCGGTGCAGCACCTGGCGTCACGGGTGACGGGCCGGCTCGGCGAGGGCGCCGGGCCGTGGGACGCCTTCGCCTCCCTCTTCCCCGCGATCACCGCCACCGGCGTGTCCAAACGCGACGCCCTGCACGCCCTGGCCCGCCACGAGGCGGGACCCAGGGGCCTGTACGGCGGCGCGGTCTTCCGGGGCAGCACCGCCGGAGCCCTCGACGCCGCCCTTGTGCTGCGTACGGTCATCGGCGAGGGCGAGGAGACCTGGCTGCGCGCGGGCGCCGGAGTCACGGCCCAGTCGAGCCCGGACCGTGAGATCGAGGAGACCTGCGAGAAGCTGCGCAGCGTCGCCCCCCATCTGCGGTTCACCGCGGAACGACGGCGCCGGGAGTGATCGGGAAGGCAGCCTCGCCGCCGAGATCCACGGTCGAGGAGCATCCCTTTTGTCGCGGTCTGTCCTCCGTGGCAGTCTTGGCCTGAGGAGAGGAAGCGGGAGGGGGATCGCGTACTGCCGTCCTCGGCGGGCGGCGGCCTGGACCGTGGAGATGAGCAGCATGGCGACACCGGCGCAGCATCAGGAGCACCCCGGCCACGAGCACCGGCACGGCGAGGGCTGTGGGCACGTGGCAGTCCCGCACCACGGTCATGTCGACTACGCGCACGACGGCCACCTGCACCGCGAGCACGAAGGCCACGCGGACGAGTGCGAGGCCGGAGGGCACCAGGAGCACCCCGGTCACGATCACGCGCACGGCGAGGGGTGCGGACATGTGGCCGTTCCGCACGGCGACCACATGGACTACGTGCACGACGGCCATCGCCACGCGGCCCACAACGGCCACTGGGACGACCACTGACAGGTGTCGTCCCGCCCCGTCCTGCCCCCTGTCCTGCCCCGTCCCGTCCCGGGCGAGCCGGTAACCGGCAGACGAGGGCGCAGGGGGGAGCCGAGCCCGGCCCGTGGCTCCGCCGCCCTACCGGGCTGTCCGCCGCCGTTCCTCCGGGATCGGCGGCGGGTCACAGCCGGGCCTCCTCGCGTTCGTCGAATTCCTCGCGTGCGCGCTCGACGGCGGGCATGTGCTGCGAGGTCCAGGCCAGCAGCACGTCGACGGGGTGCCGGAGGGTCTTGCCGAGTTCCGTGATCCGGTACCGGACGGCCACGGGTCGGGTGGAGACGACCTCGCGCTCGATCACACCGTTGCGTTCGAGGCGCCGGAGCGTCGCGGTCAGCGACTTCTGGGTGACCTGAGGAATGGCCCGGCGCAGTTCGTTGAAGCGGCACGGGCGCTCGCAGAGTTCGCTGAGGACGGCGAGCGACCACTTGTCGAGGATCTGGTCGAGCAGTTCGCGGTGCGGGGCGTCGATGCGGACCTCGTCGGCGGTATCCATGGCGAAACCTGGTCTCGTTGAAGTGTCTTCCTGCTACTAGGTAGCGTCACGATACCTAGAGGGAAGAGAGACCCATGACTGTGCACCGCTTCACCCCGCAGGGCATGCTCCAGCCGGTTCCCTACCACCACGTCGCCGTGGGCACCGGGACCAGGCACGTACACGTCAGCGGCCAGATCGCGCGACGGCCCGACGGAACCCCTGTCGCGCCCGGTGATCTGGCCGGGCAGGTCGCCCAGGCACTGCGCAACACCGCCGTCGGACTGGCGGGCGCGGACGCGACCTTCTCGGACGTGCTGCGCCTGACGTTCTACGTGACCCGCTGGGCCCCGGAGAAGATCGGCGACTTCATGGCCGGCGTGGAGGCCGTCGCCGACGAGATCGGCCTTCCGACACCTCTGCCTCCGGCCTCGCTCATCGGCGTCGACCACCTCTTCGAGCCGGATGTGCTCGTCGAGGTCGAGGCGACCGCGCTCCTGGCCTGACACCTCGCGGGAGGCGCCGCCTGCGCCGGTGCGCGGGCCGCCGGCCGTGCCGCCGGGGCCCAGGACCCCGGCGGCACGGTCGGCGGGGCTCGTGGCGGGTCGGGCGGCCGTCGCCGTCCTCGCCGCCCCAGTGTCTGGAGCTGCCACGTGGGGGCCGTGTGGCGACGGCGGGGATGCCCCGGCCGCGGCAGCGTGGTGTCCGCGACGGAGCACGGTGACGGCGTGAGACGGACCACCCGTATGCGCCTGCGGCCGGGCGATCGGACCACGTGGGCGGCATGGTGAGCGCTGTGCCTTGGTCCCGCGATCGTGAAGGAAGACGTGCATGAGTGATCCGAAGCCGGCGCCGGAAACGGCGTCACCCACCGGTGGGGACGCCTCTTCCCCGCGGGCGGTGCTGTTCAGCGGCGCCCGGGTCTTCGACGGACGTTCGGACGAGCTGACCGCGCCGACCAGCGTACTGATCGTCGACGGGAAGATCGCATCGGTCGGCGGCACCGAAGACGTCCCGTCGCACGCGCTGACCATCGACGCGGACGGACGGACCCTGACGCCGGGGTTCATCGACGCCCACGCGCACGTCATGCTGCAACCCACGGTCCCGGAAATGGCCGGCTCCGACCTGGCCCACCACGCGCTGTACGGCGCCTCGATGGCGAAGCTCTACCTCTCGCGCGGCTACACCACGATCCGCGACACCGGCGGGAACACCTTCTCGCTGAAGAGGGCGATCGACTCCGGGATGAATCAGGGCCCCCGGATCTACCCGTCGGGGCCGATCATCTCCCAGACCGCCGGGCACGGTGACTTCACCCCGATGTCCGAACCTGCCCGCCTGCTGGGAGGGCACCGCGACAACATGCAGCGGGACGGACACCTGCTGGTGGTCGACGGCGTCTCGGACATGCTCCAGGCGGTGCGTTACGTCCTGGGGCGCGGTGCCTCGCAGGTCAAGCTGGCGGTGGGCGGCGGCTGCGCCTCCGACCGGGACCCGCTGGACGTCACCGAGTTCACCGCCGAGGAGATCGAGGCGGCGGTGAAGGCGGCCGGTGACTGGAACACGTATGTGGCCACCCACGTCTACAACCCCACCGGCATCCGCCGCGCCGTCGAGGCCGGAGCCCGCACCATCGAACACGGGAACCTGGTCGATGCCGAGACGCTGGAGCTGATGAAGGACCACGGGACCTGGCTGTGCCCTCAGGTCATCGTCTACGTCAGCGACCCGCCGGGGCTCGCCGAGGTGACGAAGGAGAAGTTCGCCCAGGCCCGCGAAGGGCTGGACACGCTGTTCGAGCTGACGAAGAAGACCGGGTTCGACCGCATCGGCTTCGGATCGGACATCATCAGCGCGCCGGACACCCTCGCCGGGATCAACGAAGAGTTCGTGCACCGGACCAAGTGGTTCAGCCCGGCCGAGATCCTGCGCCAGGCCACCGGGAACAACGGCCGGTTGGTCGCCCTGGCGGGGATGCGCAACCCCTACCCCGGCACCCTCGGCGTGATCGAGCCCGGCGCGCTGGCCGACGTACTCCTCGTCGACGGCAACCCGCTGGACGATCCGTCCGTCCTCACCGACCCCGAACAAAACCTGCTGGTCATCGTGAAGGACGGACAGGTGGTCAAGAACGCCCTGGCCGACGACAGGTAGACGTCCCGCCGACACTTGCGTACCGCGCTTCCACGTCACGCTGCGCGGGGACCGGCTCCAGGAGTCGCAGTCCCCGCTCGACGCCGCGTGCGGGGAGCCGCCCGCGCAAGCGCGTGGACCGTGCTGCCGGGGTTCATGTCCCGGCGGCACGGCCGCGTCACATGGCGTCCTGGACGCCGGCCCGGATCAGCGGGCGATGGAGACCGCGAAGGGCGTGAAGCCGTTGGCCCGGATCACATGGGGGACGAAAAGTATCGCGGCCTCCGTCGCGCGGGCGGTCGGGATGCCGCCGAGATCGGTGATCCACTCCTCGCGCCAGCCGAGGTCCATGAGCAGTTCGCGGACGGTCCGCTTGGCCTGCGGGTCGTCGCCGGAGAGAAAGACGTCGGGGGCCTGCGCGAGCGCGGCGGGCGCGGTCATCACCGGGAAGAGCATGGTGTTGAGCGTCTTGACGACACGCGTCTCGGGGAGCGCTTCCTGGAGCTGTTCGGCGAGGCTGGAGCCGGGGTGGATCAGGTCGGCGGGCAGGCCGTCGGGCCCGTCGGTGGTGGCGTTGGACACGTCGACGAGGATCTTGCCGCGCAGTTCCTCGCGCAGGGCGGTGAGCCGTTCCAGCGAGCCGGCGCCCGGGGTGGCGTTGATGACGATCCGGGCTGCCCGTGCCGCCGCTGCGGCGGCGCCCGGGGTGCGGTCCACCGCGGTCACCTCGTGCCCCGCCCGGGTGAGGGCCGCGGCCAGGTTGCCGCCGACGCGGCCGTTTCCGAGAACTGCGATCGTGGTCATGTCGATCTGGTCCTTCCGTGTGTGAAGAGAGCGGTGTGCGGTCAGAGGGCGAGCGTCCTGACGGCCTCGGCGTGCACGCCGGGCGCGGCGGCCAGGAAGCTGTCGCTCCGCGGCGTCCAGGGACGGCCCTCGGCGTCGGAGATCCGGCCGCCTGCCTCGGTGACGAGCAGCGCCCCGGGCAGCAGATCCGCGCGGGCTCCGGCGAACTGCCAGAAGGCGTCGGTCCGGCCGGCGGCCACGTTCACCAGATGCAGGGTCGCGGGCACAGAGGTACGGACCACGAGCGCGCCGAAGAGCATCGCGGTGATCGAGGAGCCGACGCGCCGCACCACTGCCTCGTCCTCGTCCGGCCGGGCCTGGCTGGTGGCCACGAGGGCGAGACCGAGGTCCGTGGTGGGGGAGACGCGCAGCGGGCGGCCGTCGAGGTGGGCGCCCTCGCCGATGAGCGCGGTGTAGGTCTCGCCGGTCAGCGGCAGGTGCACCACGGTGAGCACCGGCTGGTTCTCCCGTACGAGGGTGGCGGTCACCGCCCACTCCGGCAGGGCGTGCAGGTGGTTGACGTTGCCCTCGGCCGGATCCACCACCCACCACTCGCCGGGCGGCAGCGCCCCGCCGTCCAGCTCGTCCTCCACCCAGCCGGCGTCCGGGCGCAGCGCGGTGAGAGCGGGCCGCAGGATGTCCAGGGCCGCATCGTCGTTGACGGCGAGCGCCCGCATCAGTTCTTCGCGGGTCTCGTAGGGGACCACGTCACCGAAACGCTCCCGCAGCGCCGCACCCGCCGCCCGCACGGCGTCCGCGGTCCGGTCGAGCAGGTCGGCGTCGGAGACGGCGGCACCCGTGGTCTGAAACGTTTCGGACATGGCTGTACTCCCATGAGAAGAAGGTGGCTTGAGCGGTTCGGGCCGGTCGGTGTGTTCCGTGCCGCGCTCTTCCTCGAAGGTATCCAGGCCGATGATTAACCACAACTGCATGTCAAGCACGGCTAGGATTACTCCCATGCAACTGGATCTGAATCTGCTCTCCGCCCTCGACGCGCTGCTGGAGGAGGGAAGCGTGGCGGGGGCGGCCGCCCGCCTGCATGTCACCGCCCCCGCGATGAGCCGGAGCCTGGGGCGGATCCGGCGCACCACCGGGGACCAGATCCTGGTGCGCACCGGCCGGACGATGACCCCGACGCCGTACGCGATCGCCGTCCGGGAGCAGGTGCATGAGCTGCTGCACCAGGTCCAGGGGGTGCTGGCGCCGAGCCGCGCACTCGATCTGGACACGCTGGAGCGCACCTTCACCCTCCGCTGGCACGACTCCCTGGTCGCCCTGTGCGGCCCCGCGCTGCTCTCCGCCGTGCGCGGACAGGCGCCGGGCGTGCGCCTGCGCTTCCTCGCGGAGGCGAGCGTCGACACCCCCGACTTTCGGCGCGGCGAGGTCGACCTGGAGGCGAACGCCACCCGGCCGAGCGCGCCGGACATCCGGGCCGAGAGCGTGGGCGAGACCCGCCTCGTCGTCGTCCTGCGGCAGGGGCACCCTCTCGCCCGCGGCCGCACCGTCACCGCGGAGCAGTACGCCGCTGCCGAGCACGTCACGGTCTCGCGGCGGGGAAACCTCAGCGACGCCGTCGACGACGCCCTCGCCCGTCTCGGCCTCACCCGCCGCGTGGTGGCGGCCGCGCCCACGGAAGCGGCCGCGCTGGAGTTCGTCCGCGGCTCCGACCTCCTGATCTGCGTCCCCGAGGCCACCACCCGGCCGGCGGTCACCGATCACGGCCTGGCCGTGCTGCCCCTTCCCCTCGACCTCCCCTCGGCCCCCGTGTACCTGTCATGGCACCAGCGCTACGACACCGACCAGGCGCACGCCTGGCTGCGCGGGCTGGCCCGAACCGCGCTGGCCGGATGCGCGGCTTCGTCGTAACCGGCAACGCCCCGCCGTCCCGCCGCCCCCCTTCTTTGGGCAGCCCTTTATCCACCACGCCGCGCCAAATACTCACTTTCATACACTTATCGTCCTTATCGTTCCTGGCGTCGGGCTCACCGGTCGAGGAGGCGATGGCATGGCGACGAGTGGAATCAGCCGCCGAAGAGTGGCGCGCCTGGGCGTCGGCGCGGGCCTCGGGCTGGCCGCCGCCGCGCTCACCGGATGCGAACGGGACGGAGGCTCCGGGTCGCCGGGACCGGGAGCGGCGCGGCAGGCGCCCCGGCTGATCGGCGACGGCTCGACGGCGTACACCGGGCGGCAGCCGAACCAGCCCGACGCCCCCACCGCGCTCGAACCGGGCGAGACCCCGCCGCAGTTCGTGGTCTTCTCCTGGGACGGCGCGGGCGAACTCGGCACCGGGCTCTTTCCGCGCTTCCTGGAACTGGCCCGCGCCCACGACGCCCGGATGACCTTCTTCCTGTCCGGCCTCTATCTGCTGCCGGAGGACAAGAAGCGGCTGTACCGGCCGCCGAACAACCCGGTCGGCGCCTCGGACATCGGCTACCTCACGGACGCGCACATCAAGGAGACCCTGAAGTACGTCCGCCGGGCCTGGCTCGAAGGACACGAGATCGGCACACACTTCAACGGGCACTTCTGCGAGGGCTCGGGAACGGTGGCCGACTGGACCCCGGCGCAGTGGCACTCGGAGATCGAGCAGGCCAGGTCGTTCGTCAAGTCCTGGCGCACCAACACCGGTTGGCACGACGAGCCGCCGCTGCCCTTCGACTACGACAAGGAACTCGTGGGCGGCCGCACCCCCTGCCTGCTCGGCCAGGAGAACCTGCTGCCCGCCGCGCGGCAACTGGGCTGGCGCTACGACGCCTCGTCACCGGGCGGGGTGCAGCGCTGGCCGCGCAAGCGGAACGGGCTGTGGGACCTGCCGCTCCAGAGCATCCCGTTCCCCGGGCACAGCTTCGAAGTGCTCTCCATGGACTGGAACATGCTGGCCAACCAGTCGCAGAACACAACGCGCGCACCGTCGTACAACTACCCGTACTGGCGCGCCCAGACGTCCCAGGCGTACATGGCGGGCTTCGACCGGGCGTACGAGACCAACCGGGCGCCGCTGTTCATCGGCAACCACTTCGAGCAGTGGAACGGCGGCATCTACATGGACGCCGTCGAGGAGACCCTGCGGCAGATCGCCGCGCGGCCGCACGTCCGGCTGGTCTCCTTCCGGCAGTTCGTCGACTGGCTCGACGCCCAGGACCCGGCGGTCCTCGCGCGCCTGCGCACCCTGGAGGTCGGCGAGAAACCGGCCGGAGGCTGGAGTTCGTTCCTGCGCCCGGCCAAGAAGGGCTGAACCGGGCGCAGTTCACGCGGACGCCGCCCTCGTCCGGCCGCGCTCAGCCCGGCGCGGTCATGCGCTGCGTGCCGATGACCGACAGCAGCCGCAGGGCCTCCTCGGAGGAGGAGCCGCATACGGCGGTAGTAGACGACGACCTGCTGGTCGCGGCCGGTCAGGTCGAGCGCGTCGCAGTCGACGGTGACCGGTCCGACCAGCGGGTGCCGGAAGGTCTTGCCCGGCGTCGGACACCCCGCTGGACGCTGCTCCCGGACGGCGGCGACCTGTTCCGGCAGGTGCTCGCCCGGGAGACGGTCGAACCGGGCGCCTGGGAGGACCTGCCGCGCCAGTGCGCGACGCTGCAACACACCCTGACCCCGTACGCCCGCGAACCGGAGCGGCTCGGGGTTCCCACCGCCCACACCCTCGATCTGCCCGAGGTGTTCGACCGGCTGCTCGCGGAGAACACCGCCCTCGGCCCGGACGCCCGCGCCCGGCTGACCGCCGCACGGCCCCGCGTGGCGGAGTGGTGCGCGGAACTCGCCGCCGCCGGCATCGCCGACACCCTCGACCACGCGGACCTGCGCGACGGTCAGTTGTTCCGCCCGGCGCCGGGCACACGACGGCCGGACTGCGGCGGCCCGCGAGCCTCGCCTGGCGGCTCAGCTCCCTGGGCCGCGCCGCCTTCTGGGGCCACATGTTCCCCGGCCCGGACCGCCCCGCACCCGGTGCCCGGCAGAGCGCCGACTGGCTGCTGGAACTCCTCGACGAGCCGCCCTTCCAGGCGAGGTGCACGCCCTTTCACCGAGCGCGGCACCGGGGCGAGAACGCCCCACCTCGTACCGCACGAATGCCGCCTCCGGCGCGTTCCTCGCCTGGGTGGGGGAGGGCCGGTCAGGGCCGGTAGGTCCCCGACCTCATCGGCTCGCCGTCACGCCAGAACGGGAAGTGACGCGAGTCCGCGGACGAGACGGGTGCGCCGCCACTCCAGCCGGTCTGCCGGGACGGCAAGGCGGATCCCGGGACATCGCGTCAGCACCGCCCGAAGAGCGATCTCCATCTCGGCGTTGGCCAAGGGCGCGCCGACGCAGCGGTGGATGCCGTGACCGAAGGCGAGGTGAGCAGCCGCGTCGCGGTTCAGGTCGAGTCGGTCCGGGGCAGGGAACCGCGCCGGGTCTCGGTTGGCCGCCCCGAGGGCGACCAGGACGGGGGCGCCGACCGGGATCTTGATGCCGCCGAGCGTGACGGCCTCCGTGGTGAACCGGAAGGTGGCCGTGCTCACCGCCGAGTCGAAGCGGAGCAGTTCGTCCAGCGCGGCGGGGATCTCGTCCGGATTCCTCTGGAGGCGATCCAGCCCGGCCGGGTGCCGGAGCAGCGCGAGGACGGCGTTGCCGAGGGCGTTGGTGGTGGTCTCGTGCCCGGCTACGAGCAGCAGCACGGCCAGCGAGACCAGTTCCTCCTCGCTCAGGCGGTCGTCTCCGTCGCGCGCCGAGATGAGCCGGTCGAGGAGGGAGCCGCCGGGGTCCCGTCGCTTGGCGGCCACGAGGCCCGTCATGTACTCGGCCACCGCGTGCGAGGCCGCGTCGATGACCTCGGGATCCCCCGCCGCGAACAGCTCCGCGGACCAGCGCTGGACATCGGGCCGGTCGGCCGGTGGCACTCCGAGCAGCTCGCAGATCACGATGACCGGCAGTGGCTTCGCCAGGCCGGCCACGAGGTCGAACGGCTCGTCGGTGGGCCATCGGTCCAGCAGGGTGTCGGTGACCCGGGTGATGAGCGGGCGCAGTCGGGCGACGGCCCCGGTGGTGAACGCCTTGGTCACCAGCTTGCGCAGCCGGGTGTGCCGGGGTGGATCGCTGGCCAGCATGGTGTGGGCGACCGCGGGGTGCAGACGGCGTCGTGACTCCTCGCCGGCGAAGAAGGCGGCCGTGTCCTTCGAGAGCCGGGCATCACCGAGGGCCTCTCGCGCTTCCGCGTAGCCGGTGACCAGGTAGCCGGGGCGCCCGCCGGAGCCGGCCGGCAGAGGCTGCACCGGGCACGCGGAGGGCGTGGCCGCATCGGGGTCCCGAAGTATGCGGGGGTCCTTCGTCGGGTCGGTCATGGTCTCAGGATCCAACGGCTTCCGGTCGGCTGCCGTCGGCGACACGCCCCGCACAACCGGCGCAGGCGGATGTCACCGAGGGGCCACTCCGAGTCCCCCGCGGGTCCTTGCGGAGGCGGTCTCCGCCGACGGCGGACGCACAGCACCGGCCAGGCGTCCGGCCCGCCGATGTCCGCGGGCAGCCCGGCATTCCTCTGCGAGCGCAGCACGGCCCACGGCCGCGATGGTCTGCCGTCCGCACACCGCGTCGACGATGCCGGGTCCCAGGTGCTGATGGCGCAGCAGGCACTGGGCCTCCACCACGTCCCGACCGGGTCCCGCGAGGTCGGCACTTCCACCTCCGGAGCATCGGCCTCGGGTCCTTCGCACCGTCCTACAGAGGCAGGTGTACTTACTTGCCGTACTCCAGCTGGAGCGCGGGCCTGGCGTCGGCCTGACCGTCCGCCCCTGAGCGCCTGTTGGCTCCGCCGTCCCCGCCGCAGCACTTGTCCTGGTCGACGGTGAGTTCCACGGAATGCCTTCCTTTCGGGTTCGGGTGACGGCGGCCACCAGACGACGGGCACGTCGCGCAGACCCCGCTCAACGCGTCCCCTTTCCGGCGTAGTTCGGCGCCGACGCCCGGCCGCCCGGCCGGGCGCGCACGCGTTCGCCGCGGACGTGCCCGGCCGGTCCCGCCTCGACCGCACCGACGGCGAGCAGCACGCCCCTGTCCGTCGCCGCGGCGAAGGACGCCCTCCGGCCGTCACGGCCCGGCCCGGACTGCCGAGGAGACAGCCTCCGCGCTCCGGGCGCGGGCGGAAGTCAGCGGCAGAGGGCCGCGTCGACCGCGTCGGTCAGGTGATCGGCGGCCGGTCCGTCCGGGACGGTGGTGACGGCGATGTCGACGGCACGGCCGTCCTCCGTGACGCCGCCCCGGGTCCGGTAGCCCACGGAGGTGCCGCCGTGGCCCCAGACAAGGCCGCCGCAGGTCAGCGGCCTGCTCTGGATGCCCAGCCCGTAGCGGACACCGGGGCCCAGGAGCTCGGCCGGGACAGTGGTACGCATCTGGGCGAGCTGGGCGGCGGGCAGCAGACGCCCCGCCAGGAGCGCGCTGTAGAAGGTGTTGAGGTCGGTGTTGGTGGACACCACCGCCCCCGCGGACCAGGCCATCGAGGAGTCCATCGCGGTGTAGTCGATCAGCGGCGCGTCCGGGCCGCTGTTCAGGTAGCCGTGCGGGTGGGGCTCGCGGAGGGCGGTCTCCCCGGTGGCCGGGACGTAGGTGTGGCGCAGGCCGATCCGGTCGATGACGCGCTGGGTGACCTCCTCGCCGTAGGGGCGGCCGGTGACCTTCTGGATCAGCAGGCCGGCCACCAGGTAGTTGGTGTTGCTGTACTCCCACCGGGTGCCGGGCGCGAAGCGGGCCTTCTGCGCGAGTGCCCCGTCGAGGAGTTCGCGCGGCTCGAAGTAGCGGTACTGGATGGTGGTGAAGTCGGACAGCGCGGGGGCTTCCATGTAGTCGGGCAGGCCGCTGGTGTGCTGGAGCAGTTGGCGGACGGTGATGTGACGGCCGTCGATGCCGTCGCCGTGCACCAGGCCGGGCAGGTAGGTGTCCACGCTCGCGTCGAGGCCGATCTTGCCCTCGGCGACCAGTTGCAGGACGACGACGGCGGTGAACGCCTTGGTGTTGCTGCCGGCCCGGATCTGCCCGTCGACCGGGACCCTGGACCCGGTGGCCAGGTCGCCGACCCCGGCGGTGTAGGTGCGGCTGCGCCCGTCGCGGCCCTTGACGGTGGCGAGGGCGGCGGGCATCCCGTCCTTCTGGACCAGCGCGTCGAGGCGCTGCTGCACGGCGTCCGGGCGCGGTGCGGCGGAGGCCGCGGTCGGGGCCATGGCGATCAGCGCCAGCCCGGCGGCGGCCGTGGCCGTCGTGGCGTACCGCACCATGCGGACGCGGCGCGCCGTGCGCCGCGGGGTGTGTTCGTTCATCGGGACTCCACTGCTGGAAAGAACAGAGAATGGGGGAGGTGCGAGCTGGTGCGGCGGGGTGGCCGGCGCCGCGGACCGGCGCGGGCCACCCCGCGGACGATCAGAGGCAGAGCGCCTCGTCCACTGCCTGGTCCACGTGTTCGCCGGTGGCGTCGTCCGCGATCGTGGTGACGGTGACGCTCACGGCACGGCCGTCGTCGGTGGTGCCGCCGAAGCTGTTGTAGCCCGGGATCGTCCCGCCGTGCCCCCAGGCGAGCCCGCCGCAGGAGAGCGGACGGCTCAGCAGGCCGAGTCCGTAGCGGACCCCGGGGCCGACCCCGTCGGCGGGGACGGTGGTGCGCATCTGGGCGAGCTGGGCGGCGGGCAGCAGACGGCCGCCGAGCAGCGCGCCGTAGAACCGGGTGACATCGGTGTTGGTCGAGACGATCGCGCCGGCCGCCCACCCCCAGGACGGGTCCAGCTCCGTGTAGTCGCGCAGCGACCCGTCCGCGGCAGGCTGGTAGCCCTTGGGGTGTGCCTCGTGGATCCTCATGTCCCCGGGGACGGGGAAGTAGGTGTGGCGCAGGCCGATCCGGTCGATGACGCGCTTGGTGACCTCCTCGCCCAGCGGGCGCCCGGTGACCTTCTGGATGATCAGGCCCGCCAGCAGGTAGTTGGTGTTGCTGTACTCCCACCGGGTGCCGGGCGCGAAGTGGGCCTTCTGGGCCAGCGCCCCGTCGAGGAGTTCGCGCGGCTCGTAGTAGCGCTTGGGGTCGTTGAGGATGACCTCGTGGTCGACGTAATCGGGCAGGCCGCTGGTGTGCTGGAGCAGTTGGCGGACCGTGATGTGACGGCCGTCGATGCCGGCGCCGCGCACCAGGCCGGGCAGGTAGGTGTCCACACTCGCGTCGAGGCCGATCTTGCCCTCGGCGACCAGTTGCAGGACGACGACGGCGGTGAACGACTTGGTGTTGCTGCCGATCCGCACCTGCCCGTCCACCGGAACCCTGGACCCGGTGGCCGCGTCACCGACCCCGGCGGTGTAGGTGCGGGTACGGCCGTCGCGGCCCTTGACGGTGGCGAGGGCGGCGGGCACCCCGTCCTTCTCGACCAGCGCGTCGAGGCGCTGCTGCACGGTGCTCGGCCGCGGTCCGGCGGAGGCCGTGGCCGGTGCCAGGATGCCCGCCACCACGGCGGCGGCCACCGCGGTCACGGTCACCGCCACCCCGCGTCGACGACCGCACAGGCGGTTCGGACGGTGGCGCTGCGGCGCGTACTCGTTCACGGGAAAGCCCCTCAGATCAGGGCGCCGGAGCTCTTCTCGGCGCCCTCCAAGAGGACCATCCGACGACCCGCCGATCGGTCCGCGCAGAGGACGAAACCGCACCCGGGAACGTGCTCCTGGGCGGCGCCGGGCATGGGACCGTACTCCCAGGGCCGCCCGGCCCCTCCGCGCCCACCGCGCATCGGTCGACGACATCAGCCAAGACGTCTGTCATGTGCGGCAGCGCGAGGAAGTGCGTGGGCACTGCCCCTGCCGTACTTGGGCGCCGGTCAGCGAAGACGGCGTTCCACCAGCTCCCGGAGGAGTCTCCGAACCATCGACAAGCGCTTCACCACTGCCCGGTAGGGCCGACCGGCGGACGGACGGCGCGGCATCCTCCTGCCAACTGTGCGTCCGGGAGGCCGGATCGGGTCCGCAGACGACGGGGCAGCGGCAAAGAACCACATGGGGCCAGGAACATCTTGGCGCGTGGCGTTCACTCCGACCCGAGCCGGTCCCCGGCGTCGCCGACGAGGCCGGGCCGGCCTCGTGACGCGGTGGTGAGCGGCGGGTAGTCGTCGACGGCCATGGAGTTGTACAGGCGTCCGCTCTTGGTGGTGAGGCGGAGGAGGGCGCGGCCGGGCCCGGCGGGCAGGGCGGCGATCAGGCGGGCGCCCTGGGCCAGTCCGCGCACACCGAGGCGTGAGCGGGGGATCAGGGTCTTTGCCGCGCTGAGCGCGGCCGCGTGGCTGCCGCGTACGTGTTCCGCCATCGCGTGCTCGTAGGCGGGGAAGGCCCGCTCGTGGTCACCGCCCGCCCGCGCCAGCTCTCCGGCGAGGACGTACGCTCCGACGACGGCGAGGCTGGTGCTGCCGCCGACGGCCGGGCCGGGGCAGTAGCCCGCGTCGCCGACGAGCGTCATCCTCCCTCGCGACCAGGTGTCCATGCGGAGTTGAGTGATCGAGTCGAAGTAGAACGCCGGGGCGCGGTCCAGCTCACGGAGCCACCGGTCCACCTCCGGGTGCATGCCGTCGAACGCACCGCGCAGCAACTCCTTCTGCCGGGGCACGTCGTGGTGGTGGCGGCGGTCGAGCGCGCGTTCGCTCCGGAACAGGAACAGGACCCGTGCGCCTTTGAGATGCCGCGCGCCGTACATGCCGGCGGTGCGGCCGACGCCGACGTGGAGGACGAGTTCGCCGTCGAGTCCGGAGACGTCCGGCAGGGTCAGCACCCCGAAGTGGGCCCCGATGAAGGCGCTGAAGCGGGACTCGTCGCCGAAGACGAGGCGGCGCACGGTGGAGTGCAGTCCGTCCGCACCGACGACGAGATCGAAGCGGCGCGGCGCCGCGTTCTCGAACCGCACCTCGCCGTCGGGCGAGAGGGCGGCGATCGAGTCGCCGAAGAGGTACTCGACGTCGTCGCGCGTGGCGTTGTGGTAGATCGCGCTCAGATCGTCGCGCATGATCTCGGCATGCCGGTCCGAGGCGGCGTCGAAGATCTTGGAGAGGTCCACCCGGACGGGACGCCGTGCGCCCTCCCCGTGGACGGCCATCCGGCAGGTGCCGGTGGCCCGCTCCTCGACGCGCGGGAGCACACCCATCTTCTCCGAGATGTCCATCGCGGGCCGGAACAGGTCGACCGCGTGGCCGCCGGTCCCGCGTGGACCCGGTGCGCGCTCGACGACGGTGACGGAGAAGCCGTGCCGGGTGAGCCAGTACGCCAGGACGGGACCGGCGATACCGGCCCCGGACACGAGGATCCGCAGGGCGCCCTTCCTCGTCGTCATTCAGTCCCCCGTACGGTGTGGATCGTGGTGAAGGCCAGCAGAGCAGTGGCGGTCCGCGGGGGATCCTCGAGTATGGGTGAGTGGCCGAGGCCGGGCAGCAACACGACGTCCGCGCCCGGCACGGCGCGGTAGTCGGCGGCGGACGAGGACCGCCACCTGCGGTCGTCCTCGCCGAAGACCACCAGGACCGGCTTCGCGAGGGCCGCGAGCCGTGCCGGGAGTGCCCGCTGCTCCAGGTAGTGGCGGGTGGCCCGCATCGTCGCGGTGAGGGAGTGGTGGGTCATGCGGCGTACGTCGTCCAGGAGTTCGGGCGGGATCTCGTAGCCCTCGCGGCTGAAACCGGTGCGCGCGAACCGGCGCAGCTGCTCGTCGGTCGGCGGCCACTGCGAGGGTTCGATCGCGGGTGTCCGCGGTGCGATGAAGGCGTCCAGGCTGGGACCGGTGTTGACGAGCGCGAGCGCGGTCACCAGGTCGGGTCGCTGTTCGGCGAGTGCGGTGGCGATCACGCCGCCGCTGGAATGACCGACGACCACGGCGTGTTCGACGCCGAGCCGGTCCAGTGCCGCACCGGCCTGGTCCGCCTGGTCCGGGACCGCGTATGCGCGGTCGGCCGGTTTGGCCGACCGGCCGTGCCCGAGCAGGTCGATCCGGATGACGCGGTGAGACCCCGTCAGCAGCGGGACCAGCCGGTCCCACGAGCGGGTCGAGGACGCGGAACCGTGGACGAGCAGAAGTGCCGGAGCGTCGCGGGGGCCGTCCTGGCACACATGGATGTCGCCGTGGTCCAGCGACAGGATCGAACTCTCGGTGGCCTCGGGGGCGCCCTCTGCGCGAGGCCCCCCGTCAGAAGCAGTCATGAGCCCACTGTCACCGCCGTTGCCCGTCGCGGGATTGGACAAATGTTCCTCCCGGCCGACTCAAGTAGCATGCAACGGTGGGGACTTTCACGCACGGTACGGCTGTGTGGGACGTCGCCTGCCCGCAGCGTCCCAGCCGGGTGGCCGGCCTCACCATGGCCGGATTCCGTGTCCGTGACCTGGATCCGCTCCGGATGGTTCCGCACCCGGCCGTGACGCTGCTCCTGGAGTTCGGCGCCGGCTCGACCGTCCTCGACTGCGCCGCCGGGCGGCAGGAGCGGGGAAGCATCGTCGCTGGGCCCGGACTCGGGACCGGCGGTGCGGTCCGGGCGCGGGGAGAGAACGTGGAGTGCGTGCAGGTGCGCCTGTCCCCGGTGATCGCCCGCGCGGTTCTGGGTGCCTGTCCGGCCGACCTCGACGGCGCCGCCGTCCCGCTGGGCGATGTGTGGGGCCGGGAGGCGTCCCGGCTCCGCGAGCAACTGGGCGATGTCCCGTCCTGGCAGGACCGCTTCGCGTTGACCGAGGCGTTGCTGGCCCGCCGGTGTGCGGCAGGGCCGCCGGTGGACCCGGAGGTGGCGTGGGCCTGGCACCGCATCGTCGTCAGCCGCGGCCGGATCCGGGTCGACGGGCTCGCGGCCGAGGTCGGATGGAGCCGTAAGCGGCTGTGGTCCCGGTTCCGGTCGCAGCTCGGCCTGCCCCCCAAGTCCGCTGTGAAGCTGGTCCGTTTCGACCATGCCGCCCACCGCCTGGTCGCGGGCGAGGGCGCGGCCCGGGTCGCGGCCGACACCGGCTACACCGACCAGTCCCACCTGCATCGGGACGTCATGGCGTTCACCGGGGCGACCCCCGCGACCCTGGCCGGTGAGCCGTTCCTCGCTGTCGACGACATCGCCTGGCCCGGCCACGGAACAACCGCCGGGCCTCATGCCTCCGGAGATCTCCGGCCCGGTCACAGACCCGAGCCGAGACGGCCACCGCACTGAACGCCACCGCGGTCGCCTCACTGGACGGGCCGACGGCGCCCGGCGGTCAAGGACGACCACCGGCTGATCACCGGCCGACCGACCCCTGCCCAGCGCTGGCGGACCACTCCCTGCTACTGGTCACCCTGACGAGGACGACGCCGGCACCGAGCCGCCTCGGTCACTACAGACGACGCGGAACAGACGACGCGGACCCACGCTGCTGATGCAGCAAGTTCCAGCCGATGAGAGGCGGGTCGGCACCCTCACCGACACCGCCAGGCGGGCCCTGCCCCCGCTGTTCTGGACCCACATCAATCCGTACGGCCGGTTCGAACGGGATAGGGACAGCCGCCTCGACCCGGGCCTGACGCCCGGGACCGTCATGATCCCCGGGCCGTGCACGTCCAGCGGCAAGGCGGCCGTCGTCCCGGAGCGAAGGGCCGGCACATCGACTTTCTGGGCCGCTGCCTGCTCGACATCACCGCCAGCGGCCTCGGCCAGGGCCCGCGCCCCTTCCGGGACCCGGACACAGCAGAGGACGACTACGGGGCCGAGGACCGAGGTGAGGACCGAGCCGAACTCTGCCCCAGCAACGCGGACGGGGCTCCAGAGACTGCCGGACCGAGGCCGACGGAAGCCGGCGACGCGGGAAGGCCATGCACCGCCGCGCAACGTGATGCGCCGGTATCCCTGGGGGAGGGGGGACGGACAGGACCATCCCCGGGCACGCGCTTCCCAGCCGGCGGCACGCACCGTCAGCGGAACAGGCGGAAGAACCCGCGCACCTGCTCGACCAGCGACTCCGGCTGCTCCAGCGCGGCGAAGTGGCCGCCCCGCGGCACCTTTTCGAACCAGCGCAGATCGGTGAACCGCAGCTCGGCCTCGCGCCTCGACGGGCGGGTGATGTCGCGCGGGTAGACCGACAGCCCGGACGGCGCGGTCACCTTGTCCCGGAAGCGGGCGAAGCTCTCCCAGTACAGGCGCGCCGACGACGCGGCCGACGCGGTGAACCAGTGGACCGAGATCTCGTCGAGGATCGTCTGCCGCGACAACGCGTCCTCGGTACGGCCGTCGTTGTCCGTCCACGCCCAGAACTTCTCGGCGATCCAGGCGGCCTGCCCCGCCGGGGAGTCGGTGAGGCCGTAGCCGAGTGTCTGCGGCCGGGTCGCCTGAATCGCCGAGTACCCCCGGCCGGTGCGCTGCATCTCCTTCTCGGCTTCGAGGTTCGCCAGTTCCGCGGGCGTCGGGTCGCCGAACGTGCCCGCCGCCACGGATCCCAGGTTCAGGTGTACGGCGGCGACCCGCTCGGGAGCCGCCTCGCCCAGCGACCGCGGCGGGGGGCATGCGCGGCCCTCGGAGACGTAGCGAGATGGGCTGGGACAGGATTCGGCCGGCCGGCGATCTGGTGCCATGCGCCTGGTGACTGTGCCCAGTCAGCGAAAAGGGGGCGGAGGCGGCCCCGGTAGTCGATCAGTGGTGAGGAGCGAACTCTGTGGTGATCGCGTCCAGGGCTCGTTCGTATGCCTCCGGACCTGCCCTGCCGGCGGACCCGGCTGGTGAGGGGTCCGGCCGCCCAGGACCCTTCCGTCGACGCCGAGTACGAGGAATTCGGCGGCGTCGACGAGGGTCCTTCCGTCGGGCGCGCCAGAGGGAGAAGCGCCGCACTGTCGAGCGCAGGGAAACAAGATCGCGCGGTTACGGGTCATCTGTTAACGTGATTGCGCTTCGGTCGAGCGCTGCTGACCACAGCGCACGCCGGAGCAGTGAATTACCGGTGTTGCAAGGGGGACCCGCAATTGTCTGACACCACGTCTGCAGAGGTGTTTTCCGGCCGCGTGCTTGAGTGGCACAGCGAGGAGGGCTGGGGAGTTCTTGCTTCCGATGCCTTCCCGGACAGGGTGTGGGCACACTATTCGGCCGTCCAGGCCGAGGGCTATCGAGAGCTGACCGCTGGTCAGTCCGTCACCTTCTCGGTCGAGCAGGCTGAACAGGACGAGTACCGCTGGCGTGCCGTGTCCGTCTGGCCTGGATCCGGAGCGCGACGCTCGCCCGATGAGCACGAACAGCCCGGCTATTCATCCGACCTGAACATCAGGTTCGATTCCTGACACTGTATCGGCAACCGGCCGAATCTGTCCTATCAGCATGCGCAGCAGTGGCGTGGTCTCTGCTGTTGTGCGCTTCAGGCAGGAATCTCGTGTCTTCGAAATCCGCAAAAAGGATTGCTGGCGTCAGCTCCGCTGCGTTGGCCGCAGTTCTCGCTCTGGGTGCCGTTCCCGCTCATGCCGGGACGCAGCAGGGCAGGTTCACATTCAAGATGTCAAACCCCTACTACAAGAAGACGGACGCCAACGGGACCTTCACCGGCCAGGTGAACATGGCTGGTACCGTCGGTCGTGCCGCTCCCATGGCCTGGTCGTTCCGCACGTCCCCGGCAGTACAGGCCATAGCCGCAGGCCGAATGACATGCTCGGCCGGTCACATGCAACTGACCTACCACGACAGTCACGCCAATGTCGCCGTCAACTATTTCTGGCACTCGTCAGTCCCCAACAATCGGCGCAACAAAAACTACACGCTGTACGGCAACTGCGCGTTCCCCGTAAAGGTCGGCGGCAGGACCGGCAAGGCCAACCTCGGTTTCAGCTTCAAGTATTCTCTGTTCGACGGGATTAGCCCTTCGATGACCGGGCGGGGCAGTGGCGGCACCGAGGACGCGCCTTACACCAGCGACCTCAAGATCTCCTATGACTCCTGAGAGATCGTAACCTCGACATCCGTAACGGCTCGTCAGCGCAACTGGCAAGCCGATCCGGCTGTCGAAGCGGGTGAAGGCCAAGAAGGAGGAGCCGGCGGCCATGAAGAGGGCCGACAGTGAAGAGCACAGGATATGGCTCGGGTGGATAGGCCGGCACCGGACCGCCGACGTCATGTCATGTATACGGTCGTGCCGCCGTGAAGTCGACCTGCCTTCCGGTGCCGGCCCGCCTCGTGTCCGGCACCTCCCCGCCCTTCCATCGGGTCCTACTGCTTGCACATGCTGGTGCCGCGCAAGCGGTAGGACCCGATGCCCACGCCGACCAGGCCGCCGTCTTCCGCAGGATGGAGGTCAGCCGCCGTCGGTGTGGTCAAAGCTGCGCAGCACGGGGCTCCGGGTCCGCGGCAGCCGCTCGATGGGCACCACGTCGTAGGAGACGACGTCGACCGGCCGGACGTGTTCGGCGGCGCGTACGATTCCGACGACACAGAACCGAGGTGGTGCGGCCCACGCCGTCCCCGCCCCCTGGCGGGCGACGCCCGCACGGCACAGGCCCCCGGAAGGCAGGGCCCGTGCCGGACACGGCCGTGGGAGGAGGGGGGCGGCTCAGCGCAGGCCGAGCGCGCCGGTGATGGTCGTGAACAGCTCCGTCTGGTCGGTGACGCCCGACACCCGCTCGGCGAACGGCCCCTGGGCCGCGATCCGCACCTGGGTGCCGGTGTGCTCCTGTCCGTCCTCGGGCGTGTTGGTCGTCGCGTAACTGACCTTGAGACGACCGCCCTCGTCGGTGACGAGCGTGGCCGACAGCCCCATCGGCTCCGCGTCCACCGGCACGATCTGGCTGCTCTGCGCGTGGTCGGCGGTGGTGATCACCAGGGTGTCGGGGTGGCGCTCGGCGAAGTCACGGGCCACCTTGACGGCCCGGTCGAACGCCGCGGTCTCACCGATCTGGCCGCACGGGTCCGCCTCGTGGTCCTGCTTGTCGATCGAGGCGCCCTCGACCTGGAGGAAGAAGCCCTTGCCCGCCCGCGCCCCGGAGTGCAGCAGTTCGATGGCCTTGCGGGTCTGCGCCTCCAGGGTGGGGGTACCGGCCGGGCGGCGGGGGTTGGCGGTGACACAGCGCTGCGCCTCGGTGCCGCCGCGGGCCGCGGGCCGCCCCGTCCACTCCACGGGCACGTCCTCCGGCGCGAACAGGCCGAGCACCGGCCGTCCGGGCCGGACCGCCCGCAGACCGGAGGCGTCGGTCACGATGCGGTACCCGAGCCGCTCCGCCTGCTGCGCCACGGTCAGCCCCGCGTACGGACCCTCGGTGATCTGCTGCTCGAAGCGCCGCGAGCCACCACCGAGCAGGACATCAGGCCGCAGCCGTACGGACTGTTCGGCGATCGACCCGAGGCCGCCCCGCCCGATGGTGTCGCCGGGACACGCCTTCATGTCGGCCGGTCCCGCGCACTCCCGGTCACCGACGTGCGCGGCCATCGCGGCGGGGGTGGCGTCGGTGAGTTCGGCGGTGGTGACCGACCCGGTGGCCAGGCCGCCGCGGCGGGCCAGTTCGAGGACGGTGGGCATCGGGCGGTCGGTGTCGGGGGTCTTGGATATGCGGTAGTTGACGGTCTTGCGGCCGGTGGACCAGGCGGTGGCGCTCGCGGCGGAGTCGGTGACGTAGTCCGGCCGTCCGTGCTCGTCGACCGAGTAGGTGGTGTACGTCCCCGTCCTCGGGAAGCCGTCCATGTGCAGCCGCCCGCCCGCGCCGACCGTGTAGTCGCGGGCCAGGGTGATCTCCGAGTCGCCCATGCCGTCCCCGATCAGCAGGATGACGTTCTTCGCCGTGCCGGGGCGGTGCCCGGAGTCGGCATCGGCCGACGTGGACACGACGGCGCCCGCCACCAGGGCGACGGCCAGTGCGCCGGCCGCCAGGACGGGCCGGCGGCGGCCGGGGAGACGGGGGATCGTTGCCGTTGCTCTCATCGTGCTGGACCTCCGAATCCGCGGAACCGCACGCGGTTCCGACAGCGTCATCAGCTCTAGCGGATAGAGTGAGTGGTGAGCGTACGCCAAGTGGACGTGCATGCGTCAACAGCGAACAAGGGCGCACGTGGACGCGGTAGAGTCACCGCCCTTGGGGGCGGCGGCGCCCGCCGGACCACCGCAGGCAGGATGGGCGCATGAGTGACCACACACCGGCAAGCGGTCAGGAGGGCCGTCCGCTGCTCCGTGCGTTCGGGCAGCGCCTCAACGAGCTGATCGCCGCTCTGTACCCCGACGAACGCAAACGCCCGGGATACGCCCGGCTCGCCAAGGAGATTCGCGAGACCACGGGCGGGACCATCTCCGGTACGTACCTCTGGGAGCTGGCCACCGGCAAGAAGCGGAACGTCACCCTGGAGCAACTCGACGTGCTCGCCGAGTACTTCGGTGTCCCGCCCGAGTACTTCCTGAGCGACGACGTCGCCGAACGGGTCAACTCCCAGCTCCGGCTGGCCGTCGCGCTCCGCGACTCCCGGGTCCGCAACCTGGCGCTGCGCGCCGAGGGCCTGTCACCGGCCACCCTGGACGCGGTGCTGACCATCATCGAGGAGGCGCGCAAGGTGCAGAACCTCGGACCCTCGCAGGACGACGGCGGCGCGGACGGCACGGGAGGACGGTCCGACGCCCCGTCATGACCGGTGCGCGAACGGCTTGTTTTTGCCCTCGGGGCGCACGGCGGTCCCGGCAAGGTCGGGACATCGGCCAAGACGTCTGTCATGGGCGACATGCACCACGAAGAAGTGCGTGAGCTCCACCCCCGTCATCCCTCATCCCTGGATGCCGGTCGGCGAAGGTGACTCTGGTGCCTTCGCCCACCACGTCACGGGCCCCGGCGAGCTGTACGCCGAGCTCGTCCCGGCCCGGCCGGAGACCTGTCTCGGCCTCCAGACGGCGGCAGGCCGTCTGGAGTGTTCGACGGGGATCTGGAGGTGGTGATCCCGCAGGTGTCGCACCGCCCGGAGGCGGGCTCGGCCGACCTGGTCGACTCGGCCCTCGCGATGCGCGGAACGCCGCCTGTGCGAGGGACGGCAACGGTCGCTGGGCGGCGCGCAGATCGCTGCCGCGCACGTCCGGCACCGAGGTCGACTTCCTCATGCGCCTCCCACGGCACGTGGTGCGCAAACAGGCGCCACTGCCGCTCGCGCGCGGCATCCGCACCTCCGGTGAGACATCCGCACCTCCGGTGAGAGCGGACCTCCGATTTCCTGCTCCGGCCGGTCGCCCACGCGGAGTGGATCGTCCCGCAGGCGCTCTGGCCCAACTTCCGTGTGACGCACTTCGTGGAGTGTCCGCGCAGCCATCAGCAGCGCGACCTCCGCTTCGGCGGGATCACACCGGACACGAACGGAGAACTCCGGCCGTGACCGACGCCCCCCCCGGGCCTCACCGCCCCCTCGGGCAGCCCCGGTTCCGAGACCGCCGTCGGCGAGAAGGGCTCCGCACGGCAGGGCCACGGCGCCGAGGAGGCACCGCTCTTCGGTCCGGGATCGCGGTTCCGCCGGTTCTTCGACGACCCGCGCTGGGCCCTGGCCGTGATCCGGGCGACCGTGCTGGCCGCCGCCCATCCGCAGACCGGCGCGGCCCGCAGGTCTTGCCCTGCTTCACGGCGGGCGGCGGGCGTTCCGCGTCCGCGCGACTCCCCGCCGGCCGATTCCGCGGCGCCGTTCCCCCGCCTGCCCCCGCCCGGTGGCCGGCCGGTTCAGGCCCCCGGCGCGGTCACCCCGTCGCATGGATCCAGCGGGCGTGGAGGGCGGCGAAGGGGCCGTCGCCGGAGGCGAGTCGGGCGGGCGGGCCGTCCTCGACCACGGCACCGTCCGCCAGCACCAGGACCCGGTCCGCCGCCAGGACGGTGGAGAGGCGGTGCGCGATGATCACGGAGGTACGGCCGGCCAGCAGCGCGTCCATGGCGCGCCGGACGGCCAGCTCGGTGGGGATGTCCAGGCTGGAGGTCGCCTCGTCCAGCAGCAGCACCGCCGGATCCGCCAGGAAGGCCCTGGCGAGGGCGACCAACTGGCGCTGGCCCGCGGACAGACGGCTGCCCCGCTTGCGTACCTCGGTGTCATAGCCTTCGGGCAGCGCGGAGATGAACGCGTCGGCGCCGACGGCCCGCGCGGCGGCCCGGACCTCCTGCGGCCCCGCGTCCGGACGGGCCAGCGCGATGTTCTCCATGACGCTGCCGTCGAACAGGAAGTTCTCCTGCGTCACCAGGGTGATCTCGCGGCGCAGCGCGCGGTCGGGGAGCCGGCGCAGGTCCACCCCGTCCAGCAGCACGGCGCCGCTGGTCGGATCGTAGAACCGGGCCGCCAGCTTGGCGACGGTGGACTTGCCGGCCCCGGTCGCGCCGACCACCGCCAGGGTCTGTCCGGCCGGCACGTCCAGGTCGAGACCGCGCAGCACCGGCGGGGTGTCCGGCCGGTAGCGGAAACCGACCCCCCGGAAGGCGAGCGCCCCCCGCACCGGCCGGTCGCGCGGCAGCGGCACCGGGGCGGCGGGCTCCGGCACCGAGGAGGGGGTGGCGAGGAAGTCCGCGATCTTCTCCAGCGCCGCCGCCGCCGAGGCGTAGAGGTTGTTGAAGGTCGCCAGCTCGTCCAACGGATCGTAGAAGCGCCGGAGATAGAGCAGGAACGCGGCGAGCACGCCCAGCGGCAGCGCGCCCGACGACACCCGCCAGGCGCCCAGCGCCAGCACCACCGCCAGGGCGATGTTGCCGGTCAGCCGGACCCCCGCGGTGTACCGGGCGACCACCTCCAGGGCGTCGGTGTGGGCGTCCCGGAACGTGTCGTTGAGCCGGTTCATCGCCGCGTGCTTGCGCCGCTCGGCGCGGAACGCCTGCACGGCCCGTACGGCGTTCATGCTCTCCCCGAACCGCACGATGATCTCCGCCACCGTGTCGCGGGCGCGCCGGTACGCGATCCGGGAACGGCGCCGGAACCAGCGCGTCATCGCGACCAGCGGCACGATGGACGCCAGCACGACCAGCGCCAGTGGCGCGTCCAGCCAGAGCAGCAGCACCGAGATGCCCGTCACCGTCAGCACCGAGGTGAGCAGCCCGTCCAGACTGGCCTCGATCAGATCGCGCACGGCGTCCACATCGGCGGTGAGCCGGGAGATGACGGCGCCCGAGGTGTACGACTCGTGGAAGGCGACCGGGAGGTGCCGGGCCCGGTCGAAGATCCGGGTGCGCAGCTCCAGCAGCACGGCCTGGCCCACCGAACCGGAGATCCGGAAGAACGCGTAGCGCGTCCCGGCGGCCAGCAGCCCGCAGGCGGTGAATCCGGCCACGCACCGGATCAGCGGGTTCCAGTCGCCCGCCGACGCCCGGGGGATGCCGAGATCGATGGCGCGCGCCACCAGCAGCGGGCCGGCCAGCTGGAAGGCGTTCTCCAGCACCAGGGCGGCCAGGGCCGCGCCGGACGGCCACCGGTGGGGCCGGAGCAGCGCGTACAGCAACTGCCGGGACGCGCGCCGCACCCGGCGGGCCTCCCGGCGCTCGGGCGGCGGTCCGGCGGGCCCGGCCGGGCGCTCCGCCACCGGTCCGGCGGCCGGGGAGGTGGTGTCCGCGCTCACCGGAGCACCGCCCCGTCGTCGTGGGCGTCCCCGGCCGGGCGCGGCTCCACCGCCATCAGCGTCCGGTAGGCGGCCGAGGCGGCGAGCAGCTCCCGGTGGGTGCCCGAGGCGGTGATCCGGCCGTCCTCCAGCAGCACCACCCGGTCGGCCATCCGCGCGGTGTTGGGCCGGTGGGCCACGACCAGCGCGGTGGAGCCGCGCAGCACCCGGCGCAGCGCCTGCTCCACCTCCGCCTCGGTGTGCAGGTCGAGCGCCGAGAGCGGGTCGTCCAGCACCAGCAGCGCGGGCCGGCCCACGATCGCGCGGGCCAGGGCGATCCGCTGCCGCTGTCCGCCGGAGAGCGACATGCCCTGCTCGCCGATGCGCACCGCGAGCGCGTCCGGGCCGAGCGCGGCCACGAAGTCCGCGGCGCCCGCCACCCGCAGCGCCTCCCACACGGCCTCGTCGGTCGCCTCCGGGGCGCCCAGGGTCACGTTCTCGCGCACCGTCAGCGAGGAGAGCAGCGGGTCGTCGAAGGCACACCCCACCACGGACCGCAGGTCCGCCAGGCGCAGCTCCCGGACGTCCACGCCGTCCACGGTGACCCGGCCGGCGGTGACATCGGCGAGCCGCGGCACCAGCGCGGCCAGCGTGGTCTTGCCCGACCCGGTGGCGCCCACCAGCGCCACCGTCTCGCCCGGCCGCAGCTCCAGGGACACGTCCCGCAGCACCGCCCGGTCGGCTCCCGGGTGGCGGAACTCCACGTTCTCCAGCCGCAGACCGCCTCGGGCCGGCCGCACCAGCGGCTTCGGACACGCCGGGTCGGTCAGGCCCGGCGCGGTGTCGCGCACCTCCCAGTAGCGGTCGCAGGCGGCGGCGGCCGTGCTGGTCTCGGCCAGGGCCCAGCCGATGCACTCGGTCGGCCAGCGCAGATAGGTGCTGACCGTGACGGCCGCCACCAGATCGCCCAGCGTCAGGGTGGAGTGGGCCACCCCCGCCGCGCCGAGGCCCAGTTGGCCCGCGATGCCCAGCTCCGGCAGGACCAGCAGCGCGGTGGACAGGGCCGCCATGATGCGCACCACCCGCAGCTCCGCGGTGCGCAGCCGCTCCGCCTGGGCGCGGAAGAGCGCCAGCCTGCCCCGGCCCTGCCCGTACGCGCGCACGACCCGGATGCCGAGCATGGTCTCCTCGACCAGTGTGGCGAGATGGCCGCCCTCGTCCTGGGTGGCGCGGGCGGCGACCTTGTACCGGGTCTCGTAGAAGTAGGAGACCAGCAGCAGCGGCGCCGCGCTCGCCAGCCCCACCAGGGCCAGCCACGGGTCGATCAGGAACAGCACCCCCAGACCCGCCAGCACGGTCACCGAGTTGACCACCAGGAACAGCGCGGCGAACGCGAGGAACTTCCGCAGCACGACCAGATCGCCCACCGCCCGGGAGAGCAACTGCCCCGAGGGCCAGCGGTCGTGGAAGGAGACCGGCAGCCGGAGCAGATGGGCCAGCAGATCGGCCCGCATGCGCGACTCCACCAGCGCGGTGGGACGAGCGATCAGCTTGCGGCGGGCGTAGAACAGCGCCGCCTCGGCCGTACCGAGCACTGCGACCAGCAGGATCGGCCGGACCGCCGCGCCCGCGTCGCCGGTGCTCAGCGGCCCGTCCACGATCCGCTGGGTGACCAGCGGAATGGCCAGTCCGCACAGCAGCGCGCCGAGCGTCGCGGCGGCGGCGGCGCCCACCGGCAGCCGGACCGGGCGCAGATAGGGGCCGACCCGCCGCAGGGCGGTCCAGGAGGAACGCGGCCCGGCCGGTTCCGCGAGCGGCGCGCTCAATTCCATTCACTCCTCGGGGAGATGGTGTGACCGGTCTTCACCGGCGGTCGGGAAAATGTCCGTGCTAGCCTGGCGTCGAATTCTTCGAGCCGCGGTGCGGACAGGCCGTGCCGCGACCGGCCGTGCGGAATTACGCCGGCCCGTGCGCTGTGAATCGAGGTCCGCTGTGACACAAGAATCCCTGTTACTTCTCGACCGTATTGATTCGGATGATTCCTACGCGAGTCTGCGGAACGACCAGGAATTCTGGGAACCGCTGGCCCGCCGGGCCCTTCAGGAGCTCGGGCTGCCGGTGCCGCCCGTGCTGCGGGTGCCCGGCGAGAGCACCAACCCCGTACTGGTCGGCGAACCCGGCCCGGTGATCAAGCTGTTCGGCGAGCACTGGTGCGGTCCGGAGAGCCTCGCGTCGGAGTCCGAGGCGTACGCGGTGCTGGCGGACGCCCCGGTGCCGGTGCCCCGCCTGCTCGGCCGCGGCGAGCTGCGACCCGGCACCGGGGCCTGGCCGTGGCCCTATCTGGTGATGAGCCGGATGACCGGCACCACCTGGCGGTCCGCGATGGACGGCACGGCCGACCGGGGCGCTCTGCTCGCCCTGGCCCGCGAACTCGGCCGGGTGCTCGGCCGGCTGCACAGGGTGCCGCTGACCGGGGACACCGTGCTCACCCCCGGCTCCGAGGTCTTCCCGGAGCTGCTGCGGGAGCGGCGCGCGGCGACCGTCGAGGACCACCGCGAGTGGGGCTACCTCTCGCCCCGGCTCCTGGACCGCCTGGAGGACTGGCTGCCGGACGTGGACACGCTGCTGGCCGGGCGCGAACCCCGGTTCGTCCACGGCGACCTGCACGGGACCAACATCTTCGTGGACCTGGCGGCGACCGCCGTCTCCGGGATCGTCGACTTCACCGACGTCTACGCGGGCGACCCCCGCTACAGCCTGGTGCAACTGCATCTCAACGCCTTCCGGGGCGACCGCGGGATCCTGGCCGCGCTGCTCGACGGGGCGCAGTGGAAGCGGACCGGGGACTTCGCCCGCGAGCTGCTCGCCTTCACCTTCCTGCATGACTTCGAGGTGTTCGAGGAGACCCCGCTGGATCTCTCCGGCTTCACCGATCCGGAGGAACTGGCACAGTTCCTCTGGGGACCGCCGGACACCGCACCCGCCGCCTGACGGCCCGGGGCCGCCCGGCGCCGCCACCGGCCCCGGGCGGCCCCCGCCCGGAGGTCGCGAGCCCCCGCGAACGCAGGAGTCCGGAGCGGTCCGGCCCGCGGGGCAGGACCGGCGGCGGGCGCTCAGCGGCGGCGGGCGTGGAAGGCCCTGGCATCCTCGATCATCTCCTCCAGGGTGGGGCGGCCGGGCTTCCACCCCAGCTCGGCGTGGATCCGCTCGGCGGAGGCCACCAGCGTCGCCGGATCTCCCGGCCGGCGCTCCGCCCGGCGGAACGGCACCCGCCGCCCGGTGACCCGGGCCACCGCCTCCAGCACCTCCAGCACGGTGAACCCCCGGCCGTTGCCCAGGTTGTAGATCCGGTGCCTGCCGCTCACCGCCCCGGCCAGCGCCGCCAGATGCGCGTCCGCGACGTCCGCGACATGGATGAAGTCCCGTACGCAGGTGCCGTCCCGGGTCGGATAGTCGTCGCCGTTCAGCCGCAGCTCCGGCCCCCGGCCCTGCGCCGCGGCCAGGGCGAGCGGCAGGAGGTGCGTCTCCGGCTCGTGGCGCTCCCCGTGGCGGCCGACCGCCCCGGCGACGTTGAAGTAGCGCAGGCTCACCGCGGCGAGACCGTGCGCCCGCGCGTAGTCGGCCAGCGCCCCGTCCACCGCCAGCTTGGAGGCGCCGTACGGATTGGTGGGCCGGGTCGGGGCGTCCTCCGGGATCGGCACCCGCTCCGGCTGCCCGTACGTCGCCGCCGTGGAGGAGAAGACGATCCGGCCCACCCCGGCGGCCAGCATGCCGTCCAGCAGCACCAGCGACTGCTGGGTGTTGCCGTGCCAGTAGCGCTCGGGCCGGCGCACCGAGTCGTCGATCAGCGAGCGCGCCGCCAGATGCACCACCCCGTCGAAGCGGCCGGGTCCGGCCAGGATCCCGGCCGCCGCCGCCATGTCGCCGCGCACGAACTCCGCGCCCTGCGGCACGGCGTCGGCGAAGCCGCTCGACAGGTCGTCCACGACCACCACCCGGTGGCCCTCGTCCAGCAGCCGCCGCGCCACCACACTGCCGATGTACCCCGCGCCGCCCGTCACCAGGAGCCGCATCGTCACTCTCCCTCCGTCAGCATCCGTACGGCGGACCCCAGATCCGCCACCACCCGGTCCGCCGCCGACGGTGTGCCCGGCGGCGCCAGCCGCACCGTGCGGCAGCCGGCCGCGCGGCCGGCTCCCACATCCGTCTCGCTGTCGCCGATCATCACCGCGTCCGGCAGGGAGAGCCGGGGCAGGTCCCGGGCGGCGGCCTCCAGCAGCCCCGGACGCGGCTTGCGGCACCGGCAGGAGTCCGCCGCGTGCGGACAGACGTAGTAACCGTCCCAGTGCGCGCCCTCGGCCCCGAGCAATTCGGCCAGCCTCCGCTCGACCGCGGCCAGCTCCACCGGGGTCACCAGGCCCCGCGCCACCCCCCGCTGATTGGTCACCACCACCACCCGGTGGCCACGCCGGTTCAGTGTCCGTACCGCCTCCGCGGCGCCCGGCAGCAGCCGCAACTCCTCGGGACGCGTCACATAAAGACCCGGCGGCGGGGCGGCGTTCACTGTTCCGTCCCGGTCGAGGAAAAATGTGGCCTGACTTTTTCCCCCTCGTGTTCTCGGCATTCTCCGTACTTCCTCGTGAACCGAATCACTGTTACCTTCGATGCTGTCTCTCCGGGAATTCGGCGCGGGTCTTTCCGAATGCCGTCCCGGAATTGGTCGCGGCAGTTCGGCCGCATTTTCCCGAGGTGGTCACGCACATGAGCGACACCGCATCCGCGCGTCCGCGCGTGCTCTTCGTATCCGCCAACGAGTCGGCGCCCTGGGGCCCCAGCGAGACCAACTGGGCCCTCGCCGCCGCCGAGTGGCTGCGGCGGGGCGCGGAGGTCCACGCCAGCGTCAAGGGCTGGGAGGAGGTGCCCGGCGAACTCGCCGCCCTGGAACAGGCCGGCTGCGTCGTCCACCGGCGCTGGGACCTGCCGCCGTTCGACGCCCGGCCCATCGCCGAACTGCCCTGGTCCGAGCGGCGGACCAGCACCCTGCACCAGGTGCGGCCGGACTTCGTGGTGGTGTCCCAGGGCGACAACTACGAGGGACTCGGCTGGCTGGAGGAGTGCGCCCGGCTCGGCTACCCCTACGTCGCCTACGCCAACTCCGCCTCGGAGTACGAGTGGTGCACCGACGACGTGGCGCGGCGGCTGGCCGCCGGCTACCACGGGGCCCGCGCCTCCTTCTTCGTCTCCGAGAGCAACCGCGAGCTGACCGAGCGCCAGGTGGGCGAGGCCCTGCCCAACGCCCGGGTGGTGCGCTGCCACTTCAAGGTCGACTACACCGCCGCGCCGCCCTGGCCGGCCGGTGACACCCCGGTACGGCTCGCCTGCCTGGCCCGGCTCGACCCCAACAGCAAGGGCCACGACGTGCTCTTCGACGTGCTGGCGATGCCGAAGTGGCGGGCGCGCCCCGTCACCCTCTCGCTCTACGGCGCGGGCGAGTACGAGCAGGTGCTCCGCGCCCTGCGGGACCGGCTGGACCTGCGCAACGTGGAGTTCGCCGGGTACGTCAAGGACATCGAGGACGTCTGGCGCACCCATCACGCCCTGGTGCTCTGCTCCCGCGCCGAGGGACTGCCCACCGTGATCATCGAGGCGATGCTCTGCGGCCGTCCGGTCGTCGTGAGCGATGTGGCGGGCAACGCCGAACTGCTCACCGACGGCGAGACCGGCTTCGTCGCCGCCGGGCCGGTCGCCGCCTGCCTGGACGAGGCCCTGGAGCGGGCCTGGCAGCGGCGCGCCGAATGGCCGGCGATCGGTCGGCGGGCGGCCGAGGCGGTCCGCGAGCAGCTGCCGCCGGACCCGATCGCCCTGCTGGTCGACCAGTTCGAGGAACTGGCCGCCTGACCGGGCGCCCGCGCCCGGAGCCCGCCGGTCCGGGCGCGGCGCGTTCACCGCGCCTCCCGCAGCCGGCGCGCGGTGACCTCGGGCTCCTGCGGGGTGAAGAAGATGCCGCTGCCCAGTTCCCCGGCGGCGACATAGCGCGGGACTCCCGGCGCCCGCCACACCACGTTGATCTCCAGGTACAGATGGGCCGACGGCCAGTCACCGCCGTCCACCGGGCGCTGGTGCGCCCAGAGGAAGTACGGTGCCGGGCCGCCGAAGAAGCGCTCCACCCGGCCCGCCACCGAGACCAGCAGCGAGGCCAGCGCCCGCCGGTCGGCCGGCCCGCACGCCCCGAGGTCCGGCAGATGGCGGGCCGGGGCAAGACGGAGGGCGTACGGGTAGAGCGGAGCCTCCGGCACCCAGGCCGTCCAGCCGCCGGTCCGCGCCACCACCAGGCCGGCGGCCGGCGGCACGCACAGCGGGCAGTCCCCGCCGTCCCGGTCCAGCTGCGCCCTCGCCGTCGGCGGCGGCTCGGCGAGCCCGAAAGCCTGACCGTGCGGATGGTCCACGGTCGCCCCGGCGTCCGCCCCCCGGTTCTCGAAGAGCAGCACATAGCCGACGTCCGGACGCGCCCCGAGCTCCCGGGCGCACTCCCGCCACAGCTCCACCACCCGCTCCGCCTGCGCCTGGTCCATGGTCGCCCAGGAGGCCCGGTGTTCCGGCGAGTACAGCAGCACCTCGCACCGCCCCTCGCCCAGGGCGGGCCACCGGTTGGGAAAGCGCCGCACCCGGTAGGGCTCGGGCGCCTCCAGACCGCCGGGGCAGAACGGGCAGTCCTCGGACCGGGTGCGGGGGCGCCGCTGCCGGTGCCCGGCCACCACCACCCGGGCCCCGGTCAGCGGGTCCACCCGGGTGCGGACCGTCTCCACCGGCTAGGCCCCGTCCGCCCGCACCGCGACCCGGATCGTGTCCGGCCCCGGCGCGTCGGCCAGCCGGAACGCCTCGTCCGCCGCCGCCAGGTCCAGCACGTCGGTGACGACCAGGTCGGTGCGCAGGACACCGCGGGCGACCAGTGCGGCGGCCGTGCCCATGAAGCGGCCCGGCCCCATCGTCCCGACCGTCTCCATGAGTTTCAGCGGCCAGCGGGCCGACTCCAGTTCCACCTGCCGTCCCACCCGGTAGCCGACCAGGGCCACCCGCCCTCCCGGGGCGACGAGTGCCGTGGCCGTACGGATCGCGTCGGGCTCGCCGCTCGCCTCCAGCACGACGTCGGGCAGCCCGTCCGGCCCGGCGTCCGCGATCCAGTCGGCCACCTCCTCGGGGGTGCCGAGCGCGGCACCGGCCCCGAGCAGCCCGGCCGTCTTGGCCCGGCCGGGCAGCGGGTCCACCGCCAGTACCACCTGCGCCCCGGCCGCCTGGGCGGCCTGGAGCAGGGTCAGCCCGATCCCGCCGCAGCCCAGCACCGCCACGGTCTCCCCGGGCGCGAGACGCACCCGGGAGAGCGCGTGCAGGGCCACCGCGAGCGGCTCCGCCTGGGTGGCGGCCAGCAGGTCGGCGTCCGGCGGCAGCCGCACCAGGTTGGCGGCCGGGACCGCGACGTACTCGGCGCAGCCGCCCGGGTCGGTGAAGCCGAACTCGCGCAGCCCCGGGCACATCACCGGCTGGGAGCGCCGGCACCAACGGCACTGCCCGCAGCTCAGCGTGAGATCGGCCACCACCCGGTCGCCCGGCACCACCTGGCCGGGCGGCGCCTGCTCGACCACACCGCTCCACTCGTGGCCCGGCACGGCCGGGAAGGCGGTGCCGTGCCAGGCGTTGTTGTAGAGCGAGACGTCGCTGCCGCAGATCGAGTTGTAGGCGACCCGGACCAGCGCCCAGCCCTCGGGCAGCCGGGGTCCGGGCACCTCCGTCACGGTGATGTCCCGCGGTCCGTTCAGTACCGCAGCGCGCATGGGCTGTGCCTGCCTTTCCTCGTGGGCTGACCCGGGCCGTTCGTGGGACGGGGACACCCGGGGGCGTCCCGTCCCGTCCCTTCGCGGTCCGGCCGGTTCACCGCTCGCCCGTGCCGTCCCGCAGACACTGGGTGACGAAGTGGAAGACGAGGCTGTGCATCGCCTCCGCCAGCCCCACGTCCTTGGTCGGCGCGTTGACCTCCACGTCGGCGAGCTCGCGCAGCCGCCCGCCGTCGCCCGCGGTGACGGCGATGACCCGCAGCCCCGCCCGGCGGGCCCACTCGGCGGCGGCGACCACATTGGCGCTGGTGCCGGAGCAGCTGATCACCAGCAACCGGTCCGCGGGGGCGGCCAGATGTGCCAGGGGCTCCACGAACACCCGGTCGTAGCCGCAGTCGTTGGCGTACGCCGTGAGCATGGAGAGGTTGTCGGTGAGGGCGACCGACCGCAGCGGCCGGCCGCCGTCGTAGGCGCCCTTCAGCAGGTCCTGGGCCAGGTGCGAGGCGGCGGACGCGCTGCCGCCGTTGCCGGCCAGGTAGACGGTCGAGCCCTCGTGGCGCACCGCGTCGAGTTCGCTGATGAGCGACCGCACCTGGGCGCCCATCGAGCCGAGCAGCGGTCCCGCGGTGGCGAGGTACTCGTCCCACACGTCCCGTCCGGGGCGGACGGCGGGGGCGAAGGAATCCTGTGTCATCGGTGTGTTCCCCAGACCTGTTCTGGTGGGTTCGGTGGGCGCGGACGGAAGCCGGGAAGGGACGGACGAGAGCTGGGAAGGGACGGACGAGAGCTGGGAAGGGACGGACGGGAGCCGGGAGGAGACTCAGGGGACGAAGTCCTCCTCCACGTCGTGGTCGACGTAGCCCGAGCCCCGGAGGTCCGCCGTCTCTCCGTCCAGTTCGCGCCATTGGGTGAAGAAGGTGGGACCGTAGCCGAAGGCGGTCAGCAGCCGGTCTCCCTCGGTGAGCTTGCGCCGGGTGCCGTGCATCAGCGCCTCGTTGAGCAGCAGGACGTCCCCGGAGCGGACGAACACATCGGTGAGGGTGGGGAATCCGGAGTCCACCAGGGAGGTGTCCTCCCCCCGCTCGGCGCGCTCCCGCAGCAGTGGGAAGTTGGCCTTGTGCGAGCCCTGCACGTAGCAGAAGGAGCCGTCCTCCGGTGACCGGATGTCGCTGAGGTAGACGAGGGCCTTGACGTAGGGGCAGTAGAGCCTGCCGTCGTGGTACGTGTGGGTGATCGACAGGTCCCGGCCCACCTGCCGGTCACCGAGGTCCAGCAGCTCCGCGTTGCCGCCGTGCAGATAGAGCACGCTGTCCTTGGTACGGCGCAGTCCGTACCCCTCCAGCAGCCGCAGCGGCTGGTTGACCACGTCCCGCACCGGGGCCAGCAGCCGGTCGTCCAGGGCCAGTCGCGCGAAGACCGGGCTGGCGGCCGGCAGATCCGGATAGCGGCGGGTGCGCGGGAAGCCGGGGTCCACGGTGTCCAGCCGCTCCAGCTCGGAGCGGAAGGACTCCACCTCCCCGGAGCCGAAGACCCCGGGAATCACCAGGAACCCGGTGGTGTCGAAGATGTACAGCTGCTCATGGGTGAGCGCGGGCACGTCAGTCACCTCTCGGAGGCGTCGGGCCCCGGCCGGACGGCCCGGCGAGGCGGGGGATCGATCGGATCGGCGGACGAGGCACGAGGCACGGGGTACGGGGTACGGAGTACGGAGTACGGAGTACGGGATACGGGATACGGGGCGACGGTGGCCCGGCGGCCGGGCGGTGGCCCCGCCGGGCACGCCACCTGCGGCACCGCCGGGTGCCCGTCCGGCCCGGTGGCGCGGGGCCGGACGGGACCGGCGTCAGCCGGTGGCCGCCTTCAGCGCGTCCGGGAGCACGGAGAGCACCAGGTCGACGTCCTCCTCCGTCATCCGGGTGTGCAGCGGCAGACAGATGTGCCGGGCGCACAGGTCGTCCGCCACCGGATGGCGGCCGGGCGGCAGCAGGGACGCGAAGACCGGCTGGGCGTCCAGCGGCTTCTCGTAGATCTCGCCGCCCAGCCGCACACCCGCCTCGGCCAGCGCGGCGCGCAGCGCGGCCCGGTCGGTGCCGGGGTCGAGCAGGACGACGTACTTGTACCAGCTCGCCGCCGTCTGCCGGGGCAGCACCGGGGTCAGCCCCGGGAGGTGCGCGAGCCCCGCCGTGTACCGCCGGGCCAGCCGGTCGCGCACCGCGAGGAACTCGTCCAGCCGGCGGAGCTGGGCCCGGCCGACGGCCGCGTGCAGCTCGCTCATCCGGGCGTTCTCCCCCAGCACGGTGTGATGGCTGCGCCACTCCTCGGGCTTGCCGAGATTGCGGTGGAGCCGTACCGCGGCGGCCAGTTCGTCGTCGTCGGTGACGACCATGCCGCCCTCGGCGGCCGTGATGACCTTGGTGGCGAAGTACGAGAAGGCGCCCGCCACCCCGAAGCGGCCGGCGTGCCTGCCGTCCAGCCGGCTGCCGTGGGCGTGCGCGCAGTCCTCGTACAGCCACAGCCCCCGCTCGGCGCACCAGGCGGCCACCTCCGGCAGCTCCGGGCTGATCAGACCGCCCAGGTGCACCGTGAGTACCCCCACCGTGCCGGGAGTGACGGCCTCCCGCAGCGTCCGGACGGAGGGCGCCAGGGTGTCCGGCTCCACGTCCACCAGCCGGGTGCGCAGCCCGGCGAGCAGCGGCGCGGCGGCCGAGGAGTAGAAGGAGTTGGCCGGTACCAGCACCTCGCCCTCGCCCCGGGCCGCCAGTGCCCGCAGCCCGCAGACCAGGGCGCCGGTGCCGGTGCCGGTCGCCACCGCGTGGCGCGCCCCGGTGGCGGCGGCGGTCTCCCGCTCGAAGGCCGCCACCTGCTCGCCCTGGGCGAGCATGCCGGTCTCCAGGCTGGTGCGGATCGCGCCGAGGATCTCCTCGACGTCCCCGGCCGAGAAGTCCGGCCGGACCGGAACCACACGCGGGGCGCTCATCCGGCCGCCACCTCCTCGCGCATCGCGGCCAGTTGGGTGCGCAGCCCCTCGTCGATCCCGATTCCCGGGGTCCAGCCGAGGTCCCTGCGGACCTTGTCGGTGGAGACGAACCGCTGGGAGTAGACCAGTTCGCCCCGGCGCGTCGGCTCCTCGCGGTGTTCCACCGGCACGCCACCGAACAACTCGGACACCTTGCGGGCCAGTTCACCGGTGGTGATGATCTCGGGGCCCTCCAGGTTGTAGACCTGGCCGGCCGCGACCGGCGCGGTGGCCCGGAGGAAGGCCTCGGCCAGGTCGTGCACGTGCAGGAAGGCCCGCCGCTCCTCGCCGTCCCCGAAGACGGTGAGCGGCCCGCCGGCCGCCGCCGCCCGGAGGAACGCGGAGACGACCAGGCCCGGCCACATGCCCGGACCGTAGACGGGGCTGTAGCGCAGCACCGTGGACTCCAGTCCGTGCAGCCGGGCGAAGTCCCGGGCGAGCAGCTCCTTGGCGATCATGGTGGTGGTGTAGAAGTGGCCCGCACCCGTGGGGAGGAAGGGCTCGTCCTCGTCCACGGCGTTGACCGGCATGGCGTTGTAGACCCAGCAGCTTCCGGCGATCACCACCCGGGACACTCCGGACGCCGCGGCGGCCGCGAGCACCGCGGCGGTGCCGGTGACATTGGCGTCCATGGCCGCCACCGGCCGGTCCAGCACCGCACGGGCGTCCGCCATGCCCGCCAGGTGCGCCACGACGTCGGGGCGCCAGTCGGCGAACAGCTCGCGCAGCCGGTGCTCGTCGGTGACGCTGGCGGCTTCCCCGGGAAACGGATCGCCCGGCGTCCACCGGGTGTCCAGCACCAGGACCTCGTGGCCGTCCTCGTGGAAACGGCGGGCGACATGGCGGCCGATGAACCCTGAGCCGCCGGTGACCAGACAGCGCATCAGAACCTCTCTTCCTGGGCGTGGCGGGCGGGCCGGACACGGCGGCCCGACGCGTCGGACGGGGCGGACCGGCCGTCCCCGGTGTGCGCGGACGCGGCCACCGCCGCGGGCGGCTGTTCGGCCAGCCGCTCCCGCCACGCGTCCCGGTCCTCGACGGCGCATCCGTCGTCGGCGTCCGGCCGTTCGTCCAGCAGCCGCAGGAACTGACGGTCGGTCAGCTCCTCCGAGCTGTGGTCCTGGAGCTCCCGGAAGGTGCGGCGGTTGCGCTGCTGGTGCGGCATGCGCATCCCGGCGCTGCCCAGGCAGTTGCGGCAGGCCCGCAGCGGCTTCGGCGAGCGCAGGTAGGCGAGCAGCCGTCCGGGGAAGTCCGGTGCGTCGCTGAGCCGCAGCCCGTCCGCCATCGGGTCCCCGGCCCCCGCCGCCAGCACCTGCGGCAGGAAGACCGACTGCGGGCACTTGAAGAAGTGGCCCTCGTACAGCGTGTGACAGCGCCAGACATGGGCGATCTGACAGGTGTCGTAGATGTGCCGGACCAGCCCGTCGTCCTCGGTGCCGCGCTCCGCGTACGAGTACCGGAAGTGGGAGTAGTACGCCAGGGTGAGCCGGACGCCGTGCTTGTCGGCGTACGCCCGCACCCCGGCCATCTTCTCCTCCGGCAGCTCCCGGTCGGGGTAGACCGAGATCTCCACCTCGTCCACCGCCGCCCAGAAGTCGTCCCGCATCCTCGGCAGCAGCAGCCCGTTGGTGCAGACCGTGGTGTGCGGGGCGATCCCGGAGTCGCGCACCAGGCCGAGCAGCGGCACCAGTTCGGGATGGAGCAGCGGCTCGCCGCCCAGCACCTTGACGAACCGGGCGCGGAACGAGCGGGCCAGCAGGGACAGATCGCGCGCGGCGGTCTCCGTCGCGATCAGCGACCGGCGGAAGACCGGCGAGAGATGACTGCACGACGCGCAGCCGAGGTTGCAGTGGTGTGCGACGTTCAGCTCGCAGCCCTCGGGGCTGACGACCTTTCCGTCGACGAGTTCATAACTCATCGGAGGTACCTCATGCCTGCCAGGAGAACGTCGGGTCGAAAGCGGAGGCGAAGTTGTTGGAGTAGCCCCCCAGGTAGTAGCGGAGTGTGGGCAGGCCGGTGCAGGAGACCGGCTCCCGGGCGCTGCGCAGATCGGCGGCGAGCTTGTCGTCCTCGCCGGTCCTGGTGGCCTCGTCGGCCGCGTCGAAGTCGTCCCGGAACGGCAGCCGCAGCAGCAGCTCCCGGGCGAGCAGCCACTCGCCGGTGTCCACCGAGACCACCGGGTCCGGCGTGTCCAGGGGGTCGAGCCGGTCCCGGCGGACGCAGGTGCCGGGCGCCACCACGCCCCTGGCCCGCATCCGCGCGTACTCGGCGCGGGCGGCCTCCTCGTCGGCCGTCCACGGGTCGAGCTGCTCCAGGTAGGGCGTGCCGTCCGGGTGGAACATCCTGAGCTGGGAGTGGACCGCGCGGTGCCCGGTCCGGCGGGCGCACTCCAGCAGGCTCGTCAGATGGTCCGGCTCCCACTCGTTGTCGTCGTCCAGGAAAGCGATCCAGGGACTCTCGCTGATCCGGACGGCCATGTTGCGCAGCCGCGAGGAGCGGCCCGGACCGGAGACCTCGCCGGGCCCCCGTCCGGCCAGCAACCAGCGGACGTTCCCCGGTAGTTCGCGGCCGCGCAGCAGGGCGTGGGTCTCGTCGCAGTCGTCCGCCACCACGAGGTGCTCGAAGCCGCCGGGCGGGGACTGGGTCTGCGCGCTGGCCAGCGCCCGCGCCAGCAGCGCCGGCCGGGTGCGGGTGAGGGTGACCACGGTGACCGCCACAGGCGTACGCCGCCCGGGAGCCACCGCCGCGGCCCCCGCGGGCCCGGCCACCGCACCCGCACCCGCATCAGGTGCCCCAGGCCCGTGCTCCGCCGCCGGGCGCGGGGCTCCGGCGGCGCTCACAGCGGCATCCGGATCGCCCGGGTACCGCCCTCGGCCAGCCGGAACGGCAGCTCCCGCAGGCCCGCCGCGGCCATCGACCGGCGTACCTCCGCATGCCGCTCCGGCGGGCACACCAGCAGCAGGAAGCCGCCGCCGCCCGACCCGAGCAGCTTGGCCCCGCTCGCCCCCGCCTCCCGCGCCCGGTCGTGCAGCGCCTGGAGACGCGGGCTGCTGATGCGCGAACCGAGTCCGGACTTCAGCGACCAGTGCTCGTTGACCAGGTGTCCGATCGCCGACAGGTCGCGCCGCTCCAGCGCGCTCACCATCTCGTCGGCGATCGACCGGATGGCGTGCAGCCGCCGCAGCGCGTCGTCGTTGCCGCTGCGGGTGCGCTCGTTCTGCTCGGCCAGCACCGCACCCGCGTCCCGGCTGGTGCCGGAGTAGAAGAGCAGCAGCCGGGCCTCCAGGCCGGCCCGTACCGCCGCGGGCAGCTCCAGCGGCTGGGGGTCGACGCGTCCGGAGCGGTGGAAGCGCAGCAGCCGTATGCCGCCGTACGCCGCCAGATAGTGGTCCTGCTTGCCCACCGCCCGCCCGAGGTCGTCGATCTCCACCGCGGCGGCCGTCTCGGCGAGCGTCCGCGCGGACGCCCCGGGGGCCGCCGCGTGCAGCACCGAGACGGCGAAGGCGGCCGAACCACCGAGCCCGCTGCCGCTGGGCGCGTCGCTGAAGGAGGCGAGCTGGCAGCCCTCGTCCAGCCCGGCCCGCAGCAGACAGGCCCGGACCATGGGATGGGGGTGGCTCCCGGCGCGGTCGCACTCGACGGTGGTGTCGACCGCGGTCCGCAGCCGGCCCCGGAAGTCACGCGGGAAGAGCGTCACCCCCACGTAGCGGTCGATGGCGCAGCCGACGACCAGCCCGCCGTACCGGGAGGAGTAGCTCGGCAGATCGGTGCCGCCGCCCGCCAGCGAGATGCGCAGCGGCGAGCGGACCGTCACCACGGCCGGTCCGTCCGGCGGGTGGGCCGCCGACGCCGCGAGGGCCGGCTCCGGCAGCCGGGACGTGAGGCCGGTCATGACGGACCGTGCCCGGCGGTGCACTCCTTGCCCCGGCGCAGCAGGTCGTGCACGGCGGCGGTCACCAGGGTCTGCGGCACCGGGGTCAGATACCGCTGCTCGGCGTTGAGCGGAGCCCCGACCGCCCGCAGCAGCACCATGGCCACCTCGGACCCGTCGCACGACCGGTAGCCGCGCTTGTTGTCGTACGCGATGTGGTGCAGCACGGTCTCGGGCGCGATGCCCACCGTCAGACAGCGGCAGATCCCGATCCGGTCGACCAGCTCCTCGTGGACGGCGAGGCCCTCCGCGTCCAGCAGCCCGGCCCGGTGGGCGACGTCCGCGGCGGCGGTCATGCCGAGGGCCACCGCCTCACCGTGCTTGACCATGTCGGCGCCGCCGGGCCCGCGCCCGGCCCCGGCCAGCTCCAGGGCGTGGCCGACGGTGTGCCCGTACTCCAGCAGGACGCCCGCGTGTTTCTCGTACGGGTCCTCCCGCAGCAGCCGGCCCTTCACGGCCAGGCTCAGCTCGAAGATCTCGCCCAGGTCGGCGGGGGAGTAGTCGGCCTCCCGGCGCAGCAGGCGCCGCAGCCGGGGAATCTGCGCGGGCTCGATGGCGAGCGCGTTCTTCACCGTCTCGCACGTCCCCGACCGCAGGTCGCGCGGTGAGCCGGTGGCCACCACGGCGAGATCGACCAGGACGGCCTCGGGGATGTGGTAGAGGCCGACGGTGTTCTTGGCGTGCCCGGTGTTCACGGCCTGCTTGACCGAGAGCACCGAGTCGCAGGCGGCGATCACGGTGGTCGGCACATGGACCAGCCGCAGCCCCCGGAAGAGGAGTCCGGCCAGTACACCGGCGATGTTCCCCGGGATACCGCCGCCGACCGCCACCACCACCGAACGCCGGGTCACCCCGAAGTCCAGGGCCAGGTCGACGAACCGGGAGAGGGTGGCCAGGTTCTTGAACTCCTCACCGGGCGGGTGCGAGAGGAGCAGGGTCGGGGTGGTGCGCTCCAGCCGTTCCACCAGCGCCCCGGCGGCCAGCTCCGCCACCGTGGCGTCGGTCACCACCACGAACCGGTCGGCGTCCAGTTCGGCCAGCGCGGCGGCCATCTCCGCCCCGATGTGCTCGCCCAGGACGACCCGGACCCGCTTCCCCGCGATGTCGAAGGAGCGTTCCCGCAGTCCCGGGGGAAGCGGTGGTGCCGCGGCGGCGTCCGCCGCGGCCGCTGGTTCACGTGCCTGTAAGTCCATCGCCATCACTTCCGGAAGGTGTCGATGCGCTGCTTCGCGATGCTGATCGCCGCTGCCGAGATGTCGTTGCAGGACCACCTGCGGCGGGACTTCTCGGCCGCCAGAGCGGTGGAGCCGATCCCCGCGAAGGGGTCCACGACGTGCTCGCCCTCCTCGGTGAGCAGGCGGATGAAGTAGAGCGGGGCGGCGACCGGGAAGCGGTCCAGGCCGGCGCGGGACCGGCGCTCCCCGGCAGCCTCCGGACAGGGCTGGTCCGCCCAGGAGTCGCCCAGTGCGAGGAGGTTGCCGAACGGGTGGGTCAGCCGGCTCTGGAAGCCGCGCACCCGGCGGGTGTCGGCCGGCGCGTCCGGCGACCGGGAGAGCCAGAACCAGGCCGAAGGCGGGGCTGGTCGGGTCCTGCGACGACGGTTCACAGGGCCCGGTGAACCAGGGGGAGGTGACCACCAGACGCACACTCCGCTCGGGCAGCGCACGGAGGAAGTCCGTGGCGTCGCCGTGGAAGAGCGTCCCCTGAGCGGTCGACGCCACGGGGCGCGCCGGGGACTCGGCCTCGGTGCGGAGACTCATCGCCGAACCTCTCTCTCGTCAGGACGGGGTACGGGCTCGTCAGGACGGGGCACGGGCTCGTCAGGACGGGGCACGGGCCGGGGTACGGGCCGCGGTACGGGCCCGCCGCCTTCGGCCGGGCCGCACGAGCCGGACGGGGCCGGGGCCGGCCGGACCGGACCGGAGGAACCAGCGGGGCCGGAGGGACCAGAGGGGTCGGAAGGACCAGCGGGGCTGGGGGTCCGGACGGTCCGGCCGTATCCGGACGGCCCGCCCCGGGTCCCGCCGTCCGGACCGGACGGCCCAGGACCGTCGGCCTCGGCCGGAGCCGTCACGATGCGGCTCTCGCCTTCTCCAGCGCCGCGACGATCTCGCCCATCCGCTCGGGCTCCGCGAGGAACATCCGGTGCGGCAGGACCACCGCGTTCTCCCCGGCCGCCTCCGCCACCGGCAACCGGAACCGCGCCGGATCCAGCTCGCGCCGCCGGTCGCCGGTGGCCCACACCGAAGCCAGCGGCTGGTACAGGTCGTTGCGGTTCAGCGCCGAGTCGATCGGTTCCACGTGCACACCCAGCTCCCGGGACAGGGCCGCGGCCACGGTGTGCTTGGCGGCCGGACCGAACACGTCCGGGTCCAGCCGGACGCAGACCTGGTAGGCGGCGTCCTCGGTGACCGCCTCCGGCCGGGAGAGCGGTGCCGCCCCGTCGAAGCCGGCGAGCAGTTCCTCCAGCCGCCGCATCGACAGACGGCGACGGGCGTTCTCCTCGGCCAGCCTGCCCAGACCGTCCAGCGCCACGGCCGCGCCGAACTCGCTCATGCAGTAGTTGTAGCCCTGCACGCCAGGGTGTTCGGCCAGTTGCAGCTCGCCGACGGGCGCGTCCGGCCGGGGCTCGCGGCCGTCCGCCCGCTTGCGGTAGAGCAGTTCGTGGACGGCCGGATCGGACGTGGTGGCCACCCCGCCCTCGCCACCGGTGAGCAGCTTGGTCTGCTGGAGACTGAAGGCCGCCGCGTCGCCCAGCGACCCGAGCCGCCGGTCCCGCCAGGCGGCGCCGTGGACGTGCGAGCAGTCCTCCAGCACAGCGAGACCGTGGCGGCGCGCCAGCTCGGTGAGCGCGTCCATGTCGACGGCGGAACCGTGCAGATGGACCGCCATCACGGCCCGGGTGCGCGGGGTGATCGCCGCCGCCGCTGCCTCCACCGACAGGCACAGCGTCCGCGGGGAGATGTCCACCAGGACCGGTACGGCTCCCACCCGGAGCACCGCCGAGGCACACGCCACCCAGGTCAGGCCCGGTACCAGCACCTCGTCACCGGCCCGCACCCCCAGCGCCTCCAGCGCGACGGTCAGCGCCGCCGACCCGTTGCACACGGGCACCGCGTACGGGACGCCGATGAACCGGGCGAAGGCGTCGGCGAACTCCTGCTCGTACGACGGCCGGCCGGTGAACGCGCCGCTGACCGCCCAGCGGCCGGACCGCACCACGTCGAGCAGCCGCCGTTCGGTGTCGGGAGTGTGCACCGGCCAGGCCGGCCATGGCTGTGCGTCGGTCATCAAGAACCTCCGATGGGGTCCTCCGGCCGTACGGCCGGGGAACGTGCCGGGGATCGGGGTGACGCCGGGAGGAACGCCGGAACACCGGGCCGGGCCGCCGGGTGCCGTCCGCGGGGCGATGGGACGGACCCGCGGCGGGCGCGGGCCCGAGGGACGCGCCCGGGGCGGAACACATGCGCCCGGAGTGGAACACGTGCGCCCGGGGTGGAACACCTGGGGGATCCGGCCGGGAGGGCCGGGGGACGGCCGGTCGGGGGCGTGCCGGAGGCGAGGGACGGGAAGCCGGTGGGAGACCGGGACGGATCGCGCGGGAGAGCGGCGGAACGGGGGACGGAGCGGGACGGGACCGGAGGGGACACGGGACGCGACCGTGGTGCGCCCGACCGGAGTCCGGCCGGTGCCGCCGACCGCGAGGAGTGGCCGGTGTGTCCGCTGTAGCGGTTGTCGAGTCCCGTAACCGTACGCCAGCGATTGGTGGGCATGTCAAGCCGAGCCCGGCGGATGACCGGTTCTCCGCGCATCCGGCCTCTCGGCGTCCGCTATGGCGTACGCCGGACGACCGGGCCCGGTACGCGTCCTGACCGGTGGAAGTCGTTCCGGTGGCCCGGTGCACGTCCGGCACCCGCCCGGCCCCCGGTGGCCGGGTTCGATCGCTCGCCCGCGAAGTGGCCAAGTTCCGCTGGCAGTTGCCTGTTGTCAGCCGACACGGACGGCTGTTTGACTGGACCAGGGCGCCCGGCCCGGCGTTCCGGGCCCGGACCCCTTCGGCCGCCCGGACCGCCCGACACACCCGGGCCGCCGAAGACTCGGACAGGGGTGCTGGATGAGCAGCGAGCACGACACGGCGAGACCGGCGCCGGACCGGCCGGTGCCCGGCGGGTTCGGCGAACGGCTGGTCCGGCTGATCACCGTCTGCTACGCCGGTGAGCGCAAGCGCCCCGGCTACGCGCGGCTGGCCCGGGAGATCTCCGAGAAGACCGGCCGGGCCATCTCCGGCACCTACCTCTGGGAGCTCGCCACCGGGCGCAAGCGCAATGTGACGCTCGATCAGGTCAGCGTGCTGGCGGACTACTTCGGCGTACCGGCCGGCTACTTCGTGGACGACGAGGTGGCCGCCCGCGTCGACACACAGCTCCAGCTCGCCGCCGCCCTGCGGGACACCCGGGTGCGCAACCTCGCGCTGCGCGCCGACGGACTGTCACCCGCCACCCTGGACGCCCTGCTGACCATGGTCAACGAGGCACGGAAAGTGCAGAACCTCCCGGTCGACGACTCCGCCGGGCCACCCCCGGAGCAGGGAGGTCCCGGGGCGTAGCCCACCATCACACACCCCCCCGGGCCCCGCGGCGGCCCGTGGCCGCACTCCGCGCCCGACGGCCCTCCGCCCGGCCCGTCGCCGCCCTCGCCGGGCTCCGTCACGCGCGCGTTCCCCGCCGCCCCGGCCCCGCCTCGCAGGAGAGCAGATGTCCATGTGCGACACCCGATTACGCCGCCGCCGGTGCGAGGCCGCCATGGCCGGACTCCGGCTGCCCCGGCCCTTCTCCGTGCCGGAGCTCTGTGAGCAGGTCGCCGAGCGGCGCGGCCGGCCCCTGCACCTCCACCCGCTCCCGGCCGCCGCGGCGGCGGCGGGTACCTGCGGGCTGTGGCTCGGCACCGAGGCCGCCGACCACATCTTCTACGAGCAGCGCACCGGACGGCTCCACCAGGAACACATCGTGCTCCACGAACTGGCCCACATCCTCCTGGACCACCACCGCATCGTCCCCGGCGGAGCGGCCGCCGAGCGGCTGCTGCCCGACCTGGACCGGCGACTCGTCCGCCGGCTGATGCCCCGCGCCGACTACTCCACCCCGCAGGAGCGCGAGGCCGAGACCCTCGCCACCATGCTCCGGCTCGACGGCGAGGCCCCCGCCCGCCGCCCGGACGAGGTGCTGGACCGGCTGCGGGAAGCCACCGGAATGTGGCCCTGACATGAGGGCGCACCTGCCCGTCTGGCTCCTCTGGTACCAGCCGCTGACCACCGGATTCCTGGTCGCCGCGGTCCTCTCCAGCCTGCCGGGCGCCGTCCGCCGCCCCCGCCAGCGCCTGCTGTGGGGCGGCGTGGCCCTGGCCGCCGTCGCCATGGTGCTCGACCTGCCGCTCGTCCGGCACACCTCCGGCCCGTACGGCGCGCCCTGGGCCCTGCCCCTGGTCAGGAACGCCGCCGGAGTCCTCTCGGCCGGTGCCGTTCTGCTCTTCGTGGCGCGGGCGGCGGACAAGCCCCGGCTGCGCGCCGCGGTACGGGCCGGCGCCCCGATCGCCCTCGCGGTGCTGTCGGCACTGGTGCTCGCCGAACGCTCCCGCGGGCCCACGCTGGTGGACGGCGTGCTCCGGGTCACCCACTCGGCGCTCTACTGGCTGGTCCTGGGCGGCATCCACCTCGCGGCCAACGCCGCCTGCGCGACGCTCTGCCTCCGCCACGGCCGCCGGACGGCCGACCGGGGACTCGGCCTGAGCCTCGGACTCTTCGGCGCCGGAGCGGTCTGCGCGGGCATCTACTGGGCCGGGCGCCTCGCCGCGGTCCTGACCCCCGCGTCGCTGCCCGGCGAAGGCGCGGCGCTGCGGCTGGTCATCGGGCTGCACGCGGTGCTGCGCGGTGCCGCACTGCTCGTCCCCCTGCTCGGCGCGGCCCGCCGGGCCGCCGCCGACGCCCGTGCCCTGTGGCGGTTGTGGCCGCTCTGGCACGAACTGGTCCGGGCATCGCCCCAGGTGGTGCTCGACCGCTACCCCTCCCGCTGCGCCGAACTGCTGGCCCCGCCCTCCCACTGGCGCTTCCTCGCCTACCGCAAGGTGATCGAGACCCGGGACGCGGTGCTGGTGCTCCGGGACCGCGCCGGACCGGCCGCCCTCGACTGCCCGCAGCGCCGACCGGCCGACCCGCCCGACAGCGACGAGGCCGACCGGCCCGCCTGCCTGCTCGGCGGAGGCTGCGCCCAGCAACCCCGCTTCGCCCCACCCGCCGCGCCCCGCACCGGCCCGGCGGGCGACGGCGCGACGGCCGTGACCGCCGAGGTCGCCTTCCTGCTCCACGCCGCTCACCACTGCCCGGCCCTCCGCCTGTTCCGGTCCGGCGCCGCACCCGGGAAGGACGACGGCCGACGCACCGTCTGAGACCGAGTCGCGTCAGTTCGGCGGGCCGGACACCCCGGACACCCCGGACACCGAGGCCGTCACCGGCACCCGAACCGTGCCGCGCGGGTATGGGGGAGGGGACCACTGGGAACCGGCCGGGCCGACGCCGCCGGACCGCGTGGCTCAGGGGCGAGACTCCGCCCGCTGGACAGCCAGGTCCATGGTCGCGGCGAGCGGCAGGTAGTCCGCGGTGCCGGTGACCTTGAACAGGCGTGTCACGTTCGGATGGAAGGGGCCCGCCACAGCCAGCAGCCGCCCCTCGGCCGCGTATCTCTGGTGGGCTTCCAGGAGCAGGTTGAGGAGACTTGAGTCGGCGAACTCGGTCTCCGACAGGTCCACCACCGTCACCGCGACATTCGCCCGCCACGCCTGAGCCATGGCCTCATGGAGCTCGTTGACCGTGTCGACGTCGATCTCTCCGGAGGCTGCCACCACGAACGCCCGCTCGGTTGCCCTGACTGTGACCAGCTGTTCGTCGCTCATGCTCTGCACTCTGCCAGCACCTCCGTCCTGGCTCCAAGGCAGCCCCGGAGTGAAGCCGGTCCCGGGGAATGCGACGGACGCTCGTGGGTACCCACCCGGGCGCAGGGGCGGGTTGCCCGGATGCCAGGATTGCGGAATAGTTGTCGTCCGGCAAGTGATGCACACGCGTGATGTGAGGTGAAGGGCCACGTGGAGGGCCCTGTTCCATGACTGCTCTCCCGGAGAGTACCGGTATGAACACCGTCGGCGCGGTGAGTCCGGCAACTGCCCCTTACCCGGTGGTGGTCGTGGATCGCGCGGGGCGGGTCGTGGAGCTCAACGACGCCGCCTCAGCCCTGTTTCCCGCCACGCGCGTCCATGAGCCGCTGTCCTCGCCGCCCTGGCTCGCCTCCGCACAGCACGCCGCGGAACCCGGCGACGTCGGCGGCGAGGTGGGCGACCGCTACTTCTCGGCGCAGAGGACCAGCCTCGCCGACGGCGGGACGGCGTGGTGGCTGGTGGACGAGACCGCCCACCGGGCGGTGGCGGCGGAACTCGCCACGGAGCGGGAGCGCACCCGCTTCCTGGCGGAAGCCTCCAGCGCGCTGCTGGCTTCGCTGAACCTGGACCGGTGCATGGAGGTCACCGCGAGACTGGCCGCCGCACATCTGGCCGACGCCGCACTCGTCATCGCCCCGAGCAGAGCGCGCAAGCTGCCGGTGGTCGTCTGCGACCAGCAGGGGCGCCTCACCCAGGTCACCGTGTCCAGCAAACCCGAGGACGTACCGGGACTCGCCGAGGCGCTGCGCGGTTTCCCGCCGGTGCCCTCACGCTGGATAGATCCCGCCACCGCCCCGGACTGGCTCATCCCTGAGGGCCTCGCTCCAGTCGGGTCACTGGCCATCACCCCCCTTCCCGGACACGGAGTACCGGCGGGTGCGCTGATCCTGCTGCGCCGGGCGGAGGAGGCCGCCTTCACCGAGTCGGAGGAGGCGTTCGCCGGGCTGTTCGCCGCCCGTGCGGGTGCGGCGATGTCGGCCGCGCGGCTGTACGCGGAGCAGAACGCCGTCGCGGACACCCTCGTACGCGCTCTCCTCCCGCCCACACCGCGGCACGTGGAGGGCGTTGAATTCGCCGGAGGTTACCGGGCCAGCGTGGACACCGACCGGATCGGCGGTGACTTCTACGACGTCCACCCGCCCGGCGAGGAGTGCCCCGAGACCCTCGCCGTCCTGGGAGACGTGGCGGGCAAGGGCCTGGAGGCCGCCGTCCTCACGGGCAAGATCCGCAACACGCTGCACGCCCTGCTGCCGATGGCCGACGACCACGCGCGGATGCTGCGGCGGCTCAACAACGCCATGCGCGGCAGCGAACGGGTGCGCTTCGCCACACTCGTGCTCGCCTCCGTACGCCGCGAGGACCGCGACGTGCTGTTGCGGCTGACGTCGGCAGGCCACCCCGCGCCGCTGATCGTGCGACGGGACGGCCGGGTGGAGGAAGCCGACACCGGGGGCACTCTGATCGGAGCCATGCCGACGATCAGCTCCCGCACCGCCCATGTACGGCTCGCCCCGGGCGAGACCTGCCTGCTGTACACCGACGGTGTCACCGAGGCCAGGGGAGGGCCTCTCGGCGGCACCATGTTCGGTGAACAGCGCCTGAAGCGAGCCCTGGCCGAATGCGCCGGCATCCCCGCCGCAGCGGTCGTCGAGCGTGTCCAGATGCTCGCCGACGAGTGGATCGGGGACGGGCGCCACGACGACATCGCCGTCCTGGCCATCACCGCACCCCGCGGAGCGCACCTCAGCGCCGTGGACGGAACGACGCGAGGCAGGTACACCACATGACGACCACCTCCCGCCCCGGCCGCGACGGGGAGAGCGTCCGCCACCGCGTCGGAGCCCGCCTCGCCTCCCCCGACCGTGACGAGCGGGCCGTGGAATGGACGGACAAGCTCTGGACGGCCGTCCGGGCGGCGGACGAGTACTCGGCCGTCGATGTGATCCACAACTGCCTGGAGGCCGGGCTGGCGGCGGAGACGGTTCTGCTGGACGTCATCGGCGCCGTCCAGCACAAGGTGGGCACCGAATGGGCCGCCAACCGGATGAGCGTCGCCGACGAGCACGCCGCCACCGCCATCAACGACCGCGTCATCGCCGCCCTGCCCATGCCGCGCCCGGCCACCCCGCGCGGCACGCTGACCGTCGCCTGCGTGGACAAGGAGTGGCACGCGCTCCCCGCGCGTCTGCTCGCCGAGACGCTGCGCCTGCGCGGCTGGCAGGTCAGCTACCTCGGGGCCCAGGTGCCCACCGCGCACCTGGTCAGCCAGATCCACCGCAGCGGGGCGACCGCCGTGTGCCTGTCGGCCGCCCTGCCCACCCGCCTGCCCCTGGCACACGCGGCGATCACCGCCGTGCAGGCCGTCGGCACGCCGGTCATGGTCGGCGGTCTCGCCTTCGGCACCGACGGCCGCCGCGCCCACCGCCTCGGCGCCGACGCCTGGGCGCCCGAAGCCCGAACCGCCGCCGACCGGCTCGCTGCCGGACCCCTGACCGGGCCCCGGCCGCCGCACCAGGCCGTCGACGACCTGCCGCACCTGGCGGACCAGGAATACACCATGGTCACCCGCTCCGCGCGCAGCCTCGTACGTGAGACCCTCCACCGCCTGGAACAGCGGTTCCCCGCGATGCGCGACTACGACGACGAGCAACGCGAACGCACGGCCGAGGACCTCGCCCACATCGTCGACTTCCTGGCCGCCGCCCTCTATGTGGACGACGCCGACATCTTCACCGGCTTCCTTGCCTGGACCGCCGACGTGCTCACCGCCCGCGGTGTCCCGGCCCGCTCCCTGCTGCCGGGCCTCGAACTGCTCACCGAACAACTCCACGACTTTCCTCGCGCCCGCGGCCTCCTCGGCACCGCGCGCGCCGAGCTGGCCGCCCACTGCTGACCCCGGACGTTGGAATCGACCCGTGCCCACCACCCCTGACGCAGCTTTCCTCCGGATCCTGCCCTCCACCGCCCCGGACACACTGTGCCTGGCTCTCGTCGGCGACCTGGACCACGAGACCGGAGACGACGTACTCGACGAGATCCGGGAAGCCCTGCGCGGCTGTGACGGCGTACGCGGACTGCGGCTGGACTGCCGGGAGGTGGCCACGGCCGACTCCGCCGGCCTGGCCGTCCTGTTGCAGCTCCACCGCGACGCCCACGAGGCCGGCCTCGGCTTCCAACTGGACCGGACGGGTCCGCGACTGGAGCGTCTCCTTCGGATCACGGGCACCTACGAGTACCTCACGGGCGCTTCCCCGGCCCACCTGCCCGCCGACCCGGAACCGGCGATCGAGACAGGGGACTCGGGCACCTAGCGGCTCGCGCGGGACCACGGGCACCGGTCTTTGTGGTCACCACGCCGGACAGCCGGACGAGCGCGTGAAGTGCCCGGCCGGGGCGCGCAGTCACCGGTGGGACGGTGCCCGTGGGAGGATATGGTTCACCTGTGCTCCGGATGTTGCGGCCACGAGTGTGCGGCTGTCAGGCTGCGGGAGCAGAGGGCGGGACGCAACACCAGACCCTGGAAGCGGGGCGAGTCCAGCCGGTTCGACCCGTGAGACGGGGATGACCATCCCAACGGAGTGCTCCACGCCATGAACCCACAAGCCACCTCCCCCTCGCCTCCGTCCAGGGAAGCGGCCGAAGCGGCCTGTGAGATCATCGAGCTCCTCGAAGTGCTGTGGGAGCGCGGCCGCGACGCCGTCCAGGTCACTCCGGTGTCTTCCTCGCAACTGCGGGTGCTCTACAGCCTTGAGCGGCAGGACGGCATCAACCTGCGCACGCTGGGCGAACTGCTCGGCTCCTCCGCGCCGTCCGTCAGCCGTCTGTGCGACCGGCTCCAGGCGCTCGGCTTCGTCGAGCGGACCCCGAGCCCCGTCAGCCGAAGAGAGCTGACGCTCCACCTGACCAAGCGGGGCGAGACGTATCTGCGCGAGCTCAGGGCACAGCGTGAAGAGGTGCTGCGATCCGTGATCGAGGCCATGCCCCGCTCGTCCCGGGTGGCCCTGCTCAAGGGACTGTCGGCCTTCCGTGACTCGGCGGAGGACATCGCGCCGGTCCGCCGCACCGACCGGACCGGCAGGACAGCCTGAGGCGCCGGGCGTGTCACCCCGGCTGAGACCGCCCGCCCGTGCGTCGCGGCCGACCCGCGGACCCTGCTCGGAGCGTCGGCCGCGGCGGTGGGCGCACGGGTCCGGATCCGGCGGTGGCCGCCCGGATCACCGGGCCCGACGCGTCACGCTCGCCGCCGCTCCGCGCATCCCGGGTTCAGGGCCGCCCGTTCCAGTCGAGGCAGACGACCAGCGCGTCGTCGTCCAGCGGCGTCTCTCCCCGGTAGGCCGCGAGTTCGCGCAGCACCGCTCCGGGCACCTGGGGCGGGGGAAGCAGCCGGGTGGCGGTCAGCGCCCGCGCGAGGGCCCGCTCTCCGTACTTCTCACCCGCGGAGGACGGGGTGTCGTACACACCGTCGCTGCCGATGAGAAGGCGGTCGCCGGGCCGTACCTGGAAGTACTCGCACTCGTAGGGCGTGTCCTCGAACATGCCGAGAGGCAACTGGGCGTCGAGCGACATGGCGTCCACATGATTGCCCCTCAGCCGCCAGAGCCGGGGGGACCCCGCATCCACGGCCTGGACCTCGCCGGTCGCGAGATCGAAGCGCAGCAGCAGGACCGACACGTGGGCCGTACCGTGATACTGCGCGTAAACGGCCTGGTCGGCGAGGCAGGCCTGATCGGCCAGGCCGAGTCCGGCACGCCGGGCGTTGCGCATGGCGTTGACGGCGAGGTTGGTCAGGAGAGCGGCCTGGATGCCCTCGCCCATGCCGTTGGTCACGGTCAGCGTGAGATGGTCGGCGGAGGCGGACCAGTCGAAGTTGTCCCCGAAGATCGAGTACGCGGGTTCGAGGTGGCCCCCGAGAGAGAACTCGGGCCGGGAGCAGGCCCGCCCCGGCAGCAGCTGCCACTGCATCTCGGCGGCCAGCGTGAGGCGCGCGGCCCGCCTGGCCAGCACGTACTGGTCGGTGTCGCGCTCCGCGACGAGGATCTCATGACCCAGGACGTCGCAGATGTGCTGCATCTCCGGGATCAGTGTCTGGACGAAGCGGTCCTCCGGCAGGGTGACGGACAGCACCCCCATGCGGTCACCCCGGATGGTCACCGGGAAGTGCACGGTCACCGCGTGCCCGTCGGGATCGGCGACGACGTGAGGTTCCTGGGCCCCGAAGGCCCGCCCCTGGGGGCTGTTGTGGATCAGGACCGGCTCCGTCGAGAACGGCACCGTCTCGACCGCCTGCAACGACCTCATGCTGTAGTCGGCCAGCCGCAACTCGACGCGTACGGCACCGTAGTGCTCCATGAGAGCCACCGTGACGATGTCGAGCAGGGCGTTCGGCATCGCCGCGCGCAGCGCATGCTCGACGGCGGTAAGTCTGTCCACGCCATCCCGCTTTCCCTGCGCATCGGGACCGGCTGTCCCAGGCAGTGACTGACCGATCCCCGCGGTCAGGCGTCATGGCCTGCCGTCGCCCGGCCCGTCCGATTCTACTTCCTGCCCTGGTCGTCTCCGGTCGGCGTGTGCCGGGCCGCCGGGCCGCCGGGGGCCGGGACGGCGTCGCGAGGCGGCCCGACCGGGTTGCGCAGCGGCCGACCGAACCCGCCGCGCCGCACCGGCCGTCGACCCGCGACACGAGGCAGGCGACGCCGGTGGGCGTCGCCTGCCTCGTCATCGCACCGGATGTCAGCGCGAGCGGCCTGTCACCAGGCGGTAGACCAGCAGCACGATCACGGAACCGACGATCGCGGCGATCCAGGTGGAGAGGCTGAAGAAGCCGTTGATCGAGTGGACGCCGAAGATGACCTTGCCCAGCCAGCCGCCGAGCAGTCCGCCCACGATGCCGATCAGGATCGTCACCAGGCAGCCGCCCGGGTCCTTGCCAGGGGTCAGTGCCTTGGCGATGGCGCCCGCGATGAGGCCGATCAGGATCCAGGCGATGATGCCCACGAGAGTGTTCCTTCCGTTCTGGTGTGGCGACGTCGAGAGCCCCCGGGGGCTCTCGGCATACTCCCTGATATCCCCTGCGAGGCGGGATATGCCGGGCTGAGGGGCGCGTGTCGAAACCTGAACAGGCCACACGCCCGCGGACTCCTTGCGCAGGCCGCGCGCTTCCACCGGCTCGCCGACCGCACAGCGGCCGGCACCTGCGTCCGGGCGACACCGCCGTGGCCCCGAAGGGCGCCCCCCGCTCGCCGCCCGACGGTGCCTGTGGGAGACCTGGTGCCGGTGGGAGATCTGGTGCCGGTGCTGTGAAGTGAGGACTGCCCGGTGGTTCCTCGGGCACCGGTTGAGCTGACACGAAGGGACCCGACCCGGGTCCGGCCTTCACACGAGGAGAGATGCATGAAGTCGTGGCGCAAGCGAATGACCTACGGGCTTGCTGCCGTTGCCGCCGCGGTCGCGATTCCGCTGACGGCTGGTTCCGCCTCCGCCGCCAGTTGGCACGACATCGCGGGTGGACCCGAGATGTACCCCGACATGGCGGCGTGCCAGGCGGACATCCCCGAGGCGAAGAAGCACTACCAGGACGCCACCTGCGTCGACAACAACGGGCGTATCTCCCTCTGGGTGCTCTACTGACTCCGTAGCCGCCCGCACTCCCCGGGCCGGCGCCTCCCGCAGGCGCCGTCGGCTCATGGCGGCCTCCGCGCCGGGCGCGGGGGCCGCCCGACAGGACCGGCCGCTGTACGGGCCGTGCAGGCGTACGCGGGTGACAGTCACCCGCCGCAGACCCACCGTGTGACCGGGTGCGCCGCACCCAGCCACAGCGTGTCCTGGTCGCCGTGTCGGTCGCTGCCCAGACTCGGGGAAGCGACCGACGGCGGATGTCTCCGTCGGCGACACACGGAGCGCGGCACTCGTGCAGGGCCGCCCCGTTCGGCCGGGAGGGAACAGCATGAGGCGGGGCAGCAAGACCGTGGCAGTCACCGGGGCGAGCAGCGGTATCGGAGACGCGACCGCGCGCCGTCTGGCGGCGGACGGGCACCGGGTGTTCCTCGGCGCGCGCCGTACCGACCGCCTGCGGCGGCTGGCGGCGCAGATCACGGAGGAGGGCGGCACCGCCGCCTTCCGCACCCTGGACGTGACCGACGCGTCCGCCACACAGGCGTTCGTCGACGCGGCGCTGGACGAGTACGGCCGGATCGACGTCGTCGTCAACAACGCCGGAGTGATGCCCCTGTCGCCGCTGGAGGCTCTCAGGACCGACGAGTGGGACCGCATGATCGACGTGAACGTACGCGGGGTGCTCCACGGCATCGCCGCCGCCCTGCCCGCGATGCGCTCCCAGGGCGGCGGCCACTTCGTGAACATCGCCTCCGTCGGAGCGTACGAGGTCTCGCCCACGGCGGCCGTCTACTGCGCCACCAAGTTCGCCGTCCGGGCGATCTCGGAGGGACTGCGCCAGGAGTCCGACGGCAGCATCCGGGTCACCCTGGTCTCGCCGGGCGTGACCGAGTCCGAACTCGCCGACGGCATCAGCGATCCGGAGGCGAGGGCCGCGATGAAGACCTACCGTGCCGTGGCACTGCCCGCCTCCGCCATCGCGGAGGCCATCGCCTACGCCGTCGGCCAGCCGCCCGGCACCGATGTGAACGAGATCGTCGTCCGGCCCGCCGCGAGCACCCAGTGATCCGTGGCGCGGGCCCCGTGACGCACGGCCCGACCCTGCCCCCTTCCTCGGCTCTCCGTCGCCTCACCGGGCATCTGTAGTATTGATGTCAACTTCGCGGCTTGGGGGCACCGGATTCATCTACGGGTACGAGTTCGCCGAACCCGGACTCCCCTGCGGCAGGTGCGAGGAATACCGGGTGGGCAAGACTCGCGAGTGGGAGAAGCGCCGCACTCCGTCAGCGGCACGGACGTCCCGCGCAGTCCGCTGATCATCGTGGATGACGACCAGTGGGTGTACGTCTGCTTCACCGCGGAAGACCTCGCCCACGACGTCGAGCCGGCCTTCGTCGACGACATCGTGGACGCCTTCGACGGGTCAGCGCGCCCGTTGCTGCTCACGTGCGCCGAGGACTCTGTCCACGTGGTCGTCGCCGACGGGACACCCCGTCTGCGACAACTGCAAGAGCACATGGACTCCTTCTTCCACGCGTGGACAACGAATGCTCCGCCGCCGCATACAGCGACGGCGGAGGAGTACGTCCGGAGCGTGCTTGAGGCATACGCCGCGAGGAACGAGTTGCGTCGCAAGAACAAGCGGCGTCGGAAGGCCGAGCAGGCGGACACACCCCGATAGGTGAAACGGCGGGGCTCCCCGGACCCGCACCGGCGGCTGTGGGGGTCAGGGGCGGATGGCCACGGCTGCGTAGCAGGACGCTTCGGCGTCGGTGACGGGTTCGTCGGCGCTGCTGTCGTCGGGGCGCCACCGGGGGGTGGGGACGATGCCGGGATCGACGAGGTTCCAGCCGTCGAAGAAGCGCGCGAACTCGTTGCGGTCGCGGGCTCGCGTGGGGGTTCCGGCGGCCGTGTAGACCTGGGTGAGACGGGAGGTCTCCTCGGGGGCGAACTCCGCCGTGAGATGGCTGACGGCCAGCGCGCTGCCGCTCGGCAGAGCGGATTTGAACACGTCGGTGATCTTGTGTGCGCCTTCGGGTACGAAGTGCAGCACGGCGTTCAGGCTGAGTGCGATCGGCTGGGAGAAGTCCAGGTGGTTGCGGGCGGCTTCGAGGATGGCCTCCGGCTGGGTCACGTCGGCCTGCACATAGGCCGTGACGCCCTCGGGGGCTCCTTTCAGCAGAGCTTCGGCATGGATGAGGACGATCGGGTCGTTGTCCGCGTACACCACCCGCGCCCGGGGGTCGATCTGCTGGGCGACCTCGTGGAGGTTGGGCGATGTGGGGATCCCGGTCCCGATGTCGATGAACTGCCGGATCCCCGACTCGGCCAGGTGACGGACCGAGCGCCGCATGAAGCCGCGGTTGGCGCGAGCGGCCGTCCGCGCGTACGGGAAGACCGCGAGCGCGCGCCCCGCGGCCTCCCGGTCAGCCGGGAAGTTGGTCGTCCCGCCCAGGAAGTAGTCGTACATCCGCGCCGAGTGCGGCACATGGAAGTCCAGGTTGACCTCCGGATCCCCGTCGGCGTCCTCATGGGCGGTTCCTGCGGCCATGCGCTCCCCCTGGGTCCTGGACTGCTCCGATCCCGCGACCGCGCGAGGGTCCGCACTCGCGTCCCGGGGCACGCCCAGGCGGATCGCGGGCCGGCTGGCGCGGCCTCAGTCACTATGCCCACCGCGTCAGACGGAATATCGCTCTCCGGTGCCGCACCGGCCGGAACGGCGACTCGCGATGACCGGATAGTACCGTCCAGACAGGCGTCGTGTTGATCGGATCATACAAGTTGCCTGATTTTCCGATCAATAACGATCGCTGCGAGTGACGCCTGAACACCAGGCGTGCTGATGCGCTCCAATGTGCCTGTGGGGGACTCCAGTTCCCCTCACCGACCGCCGCTCGCACCGCCCGGGAATCCCTGAACGGCTGCGGGCGGCCTGCGCCGGGCGCCACCATGAAGAAGAGGCGCCGGGAGGGGATGGGCACGTGACGGGGAGCGACTGGGCGGCGGTCCGACCAGCCCTTCGGCTGACGTACGACGCGTTCTGCGAGACGCACGAGCGGGCCTGGCTCGGGGTCGCCCGAGCACGCCTGCGTGACGAGAGCGCGGCACAGGCCGCGGTGGACAGGATGAAGGGCCGCCTGCGGCGGCAGTGGCCGCGCGTGCTCCGTGAACCGGTCCCGGCGTTCCGCGCCTGGGCGTTCGTCAAGGAGGAGATCGGCGCCGCCCTGGCGGAGAGGGCGATGACGGCCGACGAGCAGGTGCAGGTGCCGGACTGGGTGGCGGTCGTCCGCAAGGCAGCCCAGCTCGCCGAGGACCGCGCCGAGGCCCAGGGAGTCCACGAAGCCCTGTACGACGCGATCAAGGGGCTGTCGGAACGCCGCCATGACGTCGTGGTCCTGCGCTATCTGCTCGAACTCCCCGACAGCGTCATCGCCGAGTACCTGGACACCACCGAGGCGAACATCCGCTCCACCGCGTCCCAGGCCCTCGCCCGCCTCGCCCGAGCACTGCGAGACCAGCGAGACCAGCGAGGACAGCGGTGACCACGGAACGGCAGCAACTCCTGCACGACACGTACCAGCCCGCCGACCCCGAGGTCCAGCACAACGCCGAGGCGGACCGCTTGCCGCGGTCCCTGTCCGCCGAAGACCGGGACAGCGGCTGGACCCGGCTCCTGGCGGCGCCCAGCCCACTCCCCTCCGACCAGGAGCAAGCAGCCCACGAACTGGACCTGGCCGCAGCCCTGATCCTGGCCATGCCCACCGCCGCGGCCTCCCTGGCACTGCTCGCCAACAGCCGGCGCATCCACCCCGAAGGGGCCCTCGTCCTCGGAGCGCTCCTGTACATCTCCGGCCACCGCGACGGAAGCCAGTTCTGGCTCCAGTTCGCGGCCGGCAGCGGCAACCACACCGCCGCCTCCCTCCTCAGCCTCCTGCACCGCGCCCTGGGCGAGGTCCTGGACGCCGAGACCTGGCGCCGACAGGCAGACACCCTCGCCGACACCCGCCGACGCGAACGCGTCCAGAAAGTCCTGGACACCTCCGGCACACTCCTGCCCCACGCGATACGCGCCGACATGATCGCCCGCTGCCACGAGGGCCTCGGCGTCCGCCTCCCGCCACGCATCGCCGCGGTGCTCCACCAGCTCCCCGTCGACAGCGACGACCCGGAGTACGGCGAGGTGCCCCAGGTCAGCGCCAGCCTCGTCCGCGAACTGGCGGCGGCCATGTAGGTCCCGTCCGTACCGGTCGGAGCGGTGGGCTCCGGCTTCGAGCGCCGGCCTCCGGCCGCCACGGCGAACCCGAGGAATCCGCGGCGGCCGCGTTTCCGCCCAGGGCACCCCCTTCTCAGCGTCTTCTCAGCAAGCTCCGCCCAGGCTGGAGGAGTCACAGGAAGCCCCGCCGAGGGGCGGACGGCCGAGCAGTACGTCCCGAGCAAGTACGTCCCGATCAGAGGAGCCCGGACAGAGGAACCCGGACAGAGGGAAAGGAAGCCCATGGCTCCCCGTACCACCACCACGCCCGTCACCACCACCACGCCCGTCACCACCACGCCCGTCGTTCCGGCCCCCGGTCCCGGCGCTCCGGACAGCGCGAGTCCCGTAGGCATCACCGGCGGACTGAACCGCTTCTTCGAGGCCGCACGCGACCGCACCCCGGCGGCCCTCGCCCTCGTATGCGGGACGCGGCGGCTGTCCTATGCCGACCTCGACGCCCGAGCCGACCGGGCGGCCCACTACCTGCGCACCGCCGGAATCGGTCCGGGAAGCCGCGCCGCCATCCTGCTGCCCCGCTCCGTGGACCTGTACGTGTGGCTGCTGGGTGTGTGCAAGACGGGCGCGGCGTTCGTGCCGATCGACCCGGCGGCGCCGCCGGACCGGGTCGCCTTCATCCTGAGCGACGTGGACGCCGCCGTACTGCTGACCACGTCCGCCCTCGCGGCCCGCACGGACCGCGGAGCGGCAGGTGGGGCGCGCCGGGTCGTCCGCACCGACACCTGCGCCGCGGAACTCGCCACGCTGCCGGCCGTCCGCCGGACGGCGGACGAGGACCCGAGCGGTACGGGCGACCCCCTCGCGTACATCATGTACACCTCGGGATCGAGCGGGAGGCCCAAGGGCGTGGAGATCGCCCGGTCGAGCATCTGCAACTTCCTGCGTGTCGTCGGCCCCGTCTACGGCGTCCGGCCCCAGGACCGTGTGTACCAGGGTATGTCCCTCTCCTTCGACTTCTCCCTGGAGGAGATCTGGCCCACCTGGACGGCAGGAGCCGCGCTCGTCGCCGGACCGGCGGGCCCGGCCCACCTCGGCGTCGAACTCGCCGGCTTCCTGGAGGAGCGCGAGGTGACCGTCCTGTACTGCGTGCCGACGCTGCTGGAGACCGTCCCGCGTGACCTGCCGCGGGTCCGCACCCTCGTCGTGGGCGGCGAAGCCTGCCCCGCCTCACTCGTCCGGCGCTGGAGCCGTCCCGGCCGGCGTGTCCTCAATACCTACGGGCCGACCGAGGCCACCGTCACGGCGACCTGGCAGGAACTGCTCCCGGACCGGCCGGTGACCATCGGCCGGCCCCTGCCGACGTACCGCGCCGTCCTCCTCGACGAGCGGGGACGGCGCGTGCCGCACGGCGCGGTCGGCGAGATCTGCCTCGGCGGACCCGGCCTGGCCCGCGGCTACGTGGGCCGCCCCGATCTCACCGCCGACCGCTTCATCGAGCATTCCCCCGCGGCCCACGGCGGCCGGCTCTACCGGACCGGAGACCTCGGCAGGGCGACCGGTGAGGGCGAGATCGAATACCTCGGCCGGGCGGACGCGGAAGTGAAGATCCGCGGCTACCGGGTGTCCCTGGACGAGATCGACAACGTGCTGCTGGAGGACCCCGCCGTGGCCCAGGCCGCCACCGTCCTCACCACCCCGCCCGGCGCCCGCCGCACCGGCGCCGACGAGCACGACGATGCCGACGAGGCCCGCGACCACGTCCTCGCCGCGTACGTGGTGCGCGCCGATGACGGCACCGGCACATCCCGTCCGGCCTCCGGCACCCCGCCCGCACCCGGCCCCGACGACGCGGCCGTGTGCCGCTCCGAGGACGACGACACCCTCACCGCCCGGCTGCACGAGCGCCTGCGCCGCTCGCTGCCCGCCTACATGGTGCCCGTGACGCTGGACTTCCTCGACCGTCTGCCGGTCATGCCGAGCGGCAAGACCGACCGCGCGCGGCTGCCCGCGCCGACCGGCCACCGGCTCGCCGCCCGCACGGGCCGCGTGACTGCGCCCAGGGACGAGACGGAACGCAGGGTACGTGACGCCTGGGCGCGGGTGCTCGGCATCGCTCCCGGCCAACTCTCCGCCGACGCGGACTTCTTCACCGGACTCGGTGGTCATTCCCTGCTCGCGGCGCGCGCCGTCTCGCTCCTGCGCGACGGCGACGGCGGCGGCGAAGGCCGATGCCACCCCGACCCCGACCCCGACGGCGGCCGCGATGGCACAGCCGCCCCCACTCTCCGCGACCTCTACGAGAACCCCACCGTGCGCACCCTCGCCGCACGTCTGCGCACCCGCGCCGCCACGGACGGCGGTCGTCGGCCCGGAACCCCGCGCCCCGCACCCCTGCGGCACAGCAGTGCCAGGATCGCCCGCGCCGGACTGGTCCAGGCCATGGCCTTCTACGGCCTGCTGCTCCTGCTCACCGGCCCGGTGGCGCTCTCCTACGCCCTGCGTCACGGGCAGACCTCGGCCGCGGGGGCCGTCGTGCCGACGATCGCCGTACTGGCCGGCTACCTGGCCGTACGCTGGCTCCTCCCCGTCGTCCTGGCCCGACCGCTGGCGGCGGGCATCCGCCCCGGCCGCTACCCGCTGTGGGGGGCCACCTTCCTGCGGCTGTGGGCGCTGGACGTGCTGGTCCTCGGGATCAGCCCGCTGCGGGTGCTCAGCGGATCCGCGTTGATGGGCCCCTATCTGAGGCTTCTCGGCGCGCGTATCGGCCGCCGCACCACCATCGCCACCAGCCTCGTCGGCCTGCCCGCACTGCTGCGCATCGAGCACGACGCCGCGATCGGCTACGGTGCGACGCTGCGGCCGTGGCAGGTATCCGACGGGCGCGTCACCGTGGCCCCGATCACCGTGGGCGCGGGCGCGTACGTCGGTGCCAACGCCGTCCTCGAACCCGGTGCCCGCCTCGGTCCCGGGGCCGCGCTCGGCGAGCAGTCCGTGACGGGCCCGTACGATCCGCTCCCCGCCGGCGCGCGCCGCGCCGGATCCCCGGCCCGTCCCGTCGCGGCGCTCTCGCCGCTCGTCGAGACGATGCTGCGCACCCGCGTCGGCCCGGACGGCACGCGCAGCGCGCCCGGCGCCGACCCCCGTGAACCGGACCACTGGCGGCCCGGGCACGTGGCCGCCGTCCTGCTCGGACTGGCCCTGCTGGAGACCGCCGTGGTCGCCGCCGCCCTGCCGGGCGTCGCGCTGTTCTGGTGGGCCTGGCCGCGCGCGGGCATCGTCGGGGCACTGGTGGCCACCGCGGTGTCCGGTCCGCTCCTCGTCGTCACGACCTGCCTGGTCGTCGCCCTCGGCAAGCGGCTGGTCCTGCCGAGGACACCGCCGGGCATCCACCCGGTGCGGTCGGCGCTCGGCGTGCGCAAATGGATCGCGGACAAGTTGCTCGAACACAGCCTGCTCCTCACCAACTCGCTGTACGCCACGCTCTACACGGTGCCGTGGCTGCGGCTGCTCGGCGCCCGGACCGGCCGCGGCGCCGAGGTCTCCACGGCGTCGCACATCGATCCGGACCTGCTCACCCTCGGCGACGGTTCGTTCGTCGCCGACATGGCGGGCATCGGCGTCGCCACCTTCGCCGCCGACCGCGTGGCGTTCGCCCCCACCGAGGTCGGCGGGCGCGCGTTCGTGGGCAACGCGGCCCTCGTGCCCGCCGGAACCCGGCTCGGTCCGGGCAGCCTCGTCGGCGTCGGCACGGTACCGGCCGACGAGCGGGTCCCGGCCGACAGCACCTGGCTCGGCTCGCCCGCGCTGCGGCTGCCGGTACGCCAGGACAGCGGGACGTACCCCGAGAAGCTGACGTTCCGGCCCACCCGCGAGGCCGTGCTCGTCCGTCTGGTGATCGAGTTCTTCCGGGCCACCGTGCCTGCCTCGGTACTCGCCACCGGTGCCTTCCTGTACCTGCTCGCCCTGACCTGGACGGCCCGCCGCGGCACCGGGCTGGTGGCGCCGCTGCTCGTCTCCCCGCTGCTGGCCGCGGGCTCGGCGCTGGCCGTCCTGGGGTTCTGCGTCGCGGCCAAGTGGGTCGTCGCCGGCCGGTACCGGCCGCGCGTGGAGCCCCTGTGGAGCCTGTTCGTGCGCCGTACGGAGTTCGTCACCGGTCTGTTCGAGGCGGCGGCGGTCCCGGGGGGCGTCGGCACCCTGGTGGGGACGCCGTTCCTGCCACCGGTGCTGCGCGCGCTCGGCGCCCGCATCGGCCGGCGCACCTGGATCGGCACCACCTTCCTGACCGAGTTCGACCTGGTCGAGGTGGGGGACGACGCCGACGTCGGCATGAACGTCTCCCTCCAGACGCATCTGTTCGAAGACCGGGTGATGAAGATGTCCACGGTGCGCGTCGGTCCGGGCGCGAGCGTCGGCACCCGCACGATCGTGCTCTACGACACGGTCGTGGGCGCAGGCGCCCGGCTCGGCGCGCTCTCGCTGGTGATGAAGGGCGAGCGGCTCGCACCGGGAACGTCCTGGCGCGGGCTTCCCGCGGAAGCGGGCGCGGAGGGATCCGCGGACGTACGCGGCGGAGACCCCGAAGGACGCGGAGACCCCGGAGGTCCCGGAGACCCCGAAGGTCCCGGAGGACGCGGAGGCCCCGGATGACGGCGCGCGGTACCGCCCCCCGCACCGCCACCCCGGACCGTCGCCTCGCCCTCGTCTACCGCGGCCCCGCCGCCCTGCTGCCCGGATGTTCCGAGACGGTGGCCGAGATGCTCGACGCCGGGCCGTGGGACCTGGCCGTCCGGTTCACCGGCCCCCGCGAGACGCTCCCGCTCTCGGCGGAGTCCCTGTCGCAGGCCCTGCTGTACGCCCAGCCCGGCGGCGGGGAACTCACCTCCGCCTACCGGAAGCTGCGGCGGCACCGCCGCGACATACGTGCCTTCGTCCGGGGCGGCGGCCGCTACCTGGGGTTCTGCCTCGGCGGCTATCTCGCAGGGGCCACACCGGGCTTCGGGCTGCTGCCCGGGGACACCGACCGGTACATCTCCTCACCGGGCGCGACCGTCCGCCACGACAGGGACGCCCTGGTCCCGGTGACCTGGCGGGGCCGTCCCCGCACCCTCTACTTCCAGGACGGCCCCCTGTTCGCCCTCGACGAGCACGCCGACGCCACCGTCCTCGCCGTCTACGACAACGGCGCCCCGGCCGCCCTCGTGACCAGGTTCGGAGCGGGCCGCGTAGCGGTCACCGGCCCCCACCCGGAGGCCACGGACGACTGGTATCTCGACCACGGCCTGCCGGTCCAGCACACCCGGGACCTGGCCGTCGACCTGGTGGACTCGGCGCTGCGCGGGTGACCCGCGCACACGAGGACCGCTCCAGCCGTCCTGGGTGTCCTCTCCGGAAACGGCCGTCGCCGTCCGGCGTTATCGTGGAGCGGAGAGGCCGCCATGCGGATGCTGATCATCGAGGACGAGCGCCCGCTCGCCGGGGCCATCGCCGAAGGGCTCGCCGCGGAGGGCTTCGTCGCGAACGTCGCGTACGACGGGGTCAACGGTCTGTGGCGGGCACAGTACGAGCGGTACGACGTCATCGTCCTGGACATCATGCTGCCCTCGCTGTCGGGGTACGAGGTGCTGAAGCGCCTGCGGTCGGCCAGGATATGGACGCCGGTGCTGGTGCTCACCGCGAAGGACGGGGAATACGACGAGGCGGACGCCCTCGACCTCGGCGCCGACGACTACCTCAGCAAGCCGTTCTCCTACGTGGTGCTCGTCGCCCGCCTCAGAGCCCTGCTGCGCCGAGGAGCACCGGCCCGGCCCGCCGTGCTCACCGTCGACGACCTCACCCTCGATCCCGCACGCCGCCGCTGCCGCCGCGGTCACCGGGACATCGACCTGACGGCACGGGAGTTCACGCTCCTGGAATACCTCGTCAGACACAAGGACGAGGTCATCAGCAAGACGGACATCCTCTCCCATGTCTGGGAGGAGCACTTCGACGGCGACACCAACATCGTCGAGGTGTATGTCGGCTACCTCCGGCGCAAGATCGACGTTCCGTTCGACCGCCGGACCATCGAGACCGTCCGCGGCGCCGGCTACCGGCTGCGCGGCGGCGCGAGGTGAGAGGTGGTCCCCGGCGTCCGGTCCTGGTGGGCCCGCCGTTCGCTGCGGCTGCGCCTGACCGCCGCCGCGGCCGTGGGCATCGCCGCCGGACTGGTCTCAGCCGCCGTGCTGCTCGTCGCCTGGCTCCACGCCAGCCTGATCGGCGGTCTCGACCAGACCGCGCTCGAACGCGCTCAATTGGTGGCGTCCGACCAGATCAGCGACCGCATCACCGCCGAGGTACCGGCGACCGACCACGGAGAGGTCGCCGTACAGGTCGTCGACGGCAAGGGGGCCGTGCGCTCCAGCTCGCCCAACCTGCGGGGGAAGCCACGGGCGTTCACCTTCCCCGCGAGCCGGTCCGACACCCCGCACGCCCGTACCGTCCATGACGTCCCGGTGGGCGAGGGCGGCACCTGGCGCGCCGTCGGCGTCCCCGCGGGCACGCGGCACACCCCGCTCACCGTGTACGTGGCCGTGCCCACCGAGGGCGTGGACCACAGTCTCGACCAGCTCGTCGTGGGCCTGGCCACCGGTGTGCCCGCGATTGTCGCGCTGCTCACCGGCGTGGTGTGGCTGCTCACCGGGCGCGCGCTGCGGCCGGTGGACGCCATGCGCGCTCAGACCGCCGAGATCAGCGCCTCCGATCTGAGCCGCCGCGTCGACGTACCGTCCGCCGGTGACGCGCTCGGCCGGCTCGCGGCGACCTTCAACGACCTGCTCGCCCGCCTCGACACCGCGACACGGCGCCAGCGCCGGTTCGTCGCGGACGCCGCCCACGAACTGCGCAGCCCCCTCACCACGGTGCGCACCCGCCTGGAGATCGCCGCCCGCCATCCCGGCTCGACCGACGCGCAGCACCTCGCCACCGGTCTGCTGCACGAGACCGAACGGCTCACCCGGCTCGTGGACGACCTGCTCGGACTCGCGCAACTGGACGCCCGCCCCCGGCTGCGGGCCCGGCCCGTCGACCTCGACGAGATCGTCTTCGCCGAGGTGCGCGACGTCCGGCGGCGCACCCGGCTCCTGGTCGACCAGCACGCCGTCGGCGCGGCACGGGTGACGGGCGATGCGGACGCCCTCTCCCGTGTCGTACGCAACCTGCTGGACAACGCGCTGCGGCACGCCGCCACACGGGTCGACGTCAGCCTGCGCACGGACGACGGAACCGCGCGACTGGTCGTCGCCGACGACGGCCCCGGCATCCCCGAGGCCGACCGGGAACGCGTCTTCGGACGCTTCACCCGCCTCGACGACGCCCGTGCCCGGGACACCGGCGGCAGCGGCCTCGGCCTCGCCATCGTCCGGGACGCCGTCATGGCCCACCACGGCAGCACCCGCGTCGAGGACAACCGGCCCGGCGCCCGGCTGGTCGTCCTGCTGCCGACGGAACCCCCGTGAAGCGAAGGCCCCGCCCGGCTGCGGCACACCGGTCCACGTCGCCCGGCCTCGCACGGCAGCGGCACGGGCTCGAAACCGGGAACCGCCGACAATTCCTTACCTGAACAGAACTGTTTCCGCCCCTTTTTCTCGCCGCTTTCTTTCCGGATCACCGAAACCCCCTTCGCTATTTCCTTTCGGTCGAACACGGAAGAACGCATCATCTACGGTTCCTCAATTCCTTCCCATGGGCCGGTGCGGAATGACTTGCCGTTCATTGGTGCACCACCTGGCATCTCCCGGCATCTGAAAGGCCGACAAGGGCATGACGCCCACCCGGCACCACGGACAGAGGCACCGCATTGTCTTCGCCTGTATTCGAGCCGCTCGGCCGACCGCACATGTCGTCCGGTGACCGGGCTCTCTTCCGCACCGCGGACGCGCCGTCCCCACGCACGCTGATCGACGTCCTGCACACCACCGCCCGCACGCATCCAGAGGCGCCCGCCCTGGACACCGGCGGCGACACACTCTCCTACGGCGACATGTGCGCCGAGGTCCGCGAGCGCGCCCGGCGCCTGGCCCGCCGGGGCATCGGACCCGGCGACAGAGTGGGCGTCCGGCTGCCGTCGGGCACGGCGGAGCTGTATCTGTCGATCCTCGCCGTGCTGAGCTGCGGCGCGGCCTATGTACCGGTCGACGCCGACGACCCCGACGAGCGGGCCGCCACCGTCTTCCGCGAGGCGGGGGTGTGCGCCGTCCTGACCCCCGGCCCGCAGCCTGCCGGTCTGCCGTCGCCCACCGGCGCGGCGGCGGGCGAACTGCGCGCACCCGCACCCGAGGACGACGCGTGGATCATCTTCACCTCCGGCTCGACCGGCGCGCCCAAAGGGGTCGCCGTCACCCACCGGTCCGCCGCCGCCTTCGTCGACGCCGAGGCGGACCTGTTCCTGCGGGAACGTCCGCTGGGACCGGGCGACCGCGTCCTGGCGGGACTGTCGGTCGCCTTCGACGCCTCCTGCGAGGAGATGTGGCTGGCCTGGCGCTCCGGCGCCTGCCTCGTCCCCGCCGAACGCGCCCTGGTGCGCGCGGGCCACGAGTTGGGCCCCTGGCTCGACGCACGGCGCATCACCGCCGTTTCCACCGTGCCGACGCTGCTGGCCATGTGGCCCGAACAGGCGCTGCGGCGCGTCCGGTTGCTGATCCTGGGCGGTGAGGCGTGCCCGCCCGGCCTCGTCGACCGGTTCGCCGCGCCGGACCGCGAGATGTGGAACACGTACGGCCCCACCGAGACCACCGTCGTGGCCTGCGCCGCACTCCTCGCCCCACGCCGCACCGTACGGATCGGACTGCCCCTGCGGGGCTGGCGGCTGGCCGTCGTCGACGCGGCCGGCGAACCGGTCGCGTACGGGCAGGAGGGCGAACTCGTCATCGCGGGCGCGGGCACAGGGCGCTACCTCGACCCGGTCAAGGACGCCGAACGGTTCCGGCCCTGCCCCGCCCTGGGCGCACCGCGCGCCTACCACTCGGGCGACCTCGTACGTGCCGACCCCGAAGGTCTGGTGTTCGTCGGACGCGCCGACGACCAGGTCAAACTCGGCGGCCGCCGGGTCGAACTGGGGGAGATCGACGCGGCCCTGCTCGCCCTGCCCGCGGTGGGGGCGGCGGCCGCGACCGTCAGGACGACCGCGGGCGGCACGGACCTGCTCGTCGGCTACGTCGTCCCCGCACCGCCCGCCGGGGCAGGGCCGGTCTTCGACGCGGCCGGGGCCAGGGCACTGCTGGCGGAGCGGCTGCCCGCGGCGCTCGTACCGGTACTGGCAGAGGTCACCGACCTGCCCGTCCGTCCCTCCGGGAAGATCGACCGCCCGGCCCTGCCCTGGCCCGTGCCCCTCGACGGGGACGAGTGCGGCACCGGCCGCCCGGAGCACGACCTGCACGGGACGGCCGCACGGCTGGCCGACCTCTGGGAGCAACTGCTCGGCCGGCGGCCCGGCCCGGACAGCGACTTCACAGCCCTGGGCGGGACCAGCCTCACGGCGGCCCGGATGACGTCCATGCTCAGGGAGCGGCACCCGGGCCTCTCCGTCGCCGACGTCTACCGGCACCCCGTGCTCCGGCACCTGGCCGACCACCTCGACTCCCTGGCCACCACCACGGCCGCCGTACGGCCCGCCCGCCCGGTCCCGAGGCGTACCTCGGTGATCCAGTTCTGCGTCCAGACGGCCGCCTACGGTGTCGCCGGACTGCGCGCGCTGGTCGGACTGGCGGCGGCCGACGACGTCCTCGGCTGGTTCGCCCCGCACGCGTGGACCCCGCACACCTCGTGGTGGCTGGTCCTCCTCGGCTGGCTGGTGCTGTTCAGCACACCGGCGCGCTGCCTGATCGGAGCGGCCCTCGCCCGCATGCTGACCCGCTCGGTCACCACCGGCCCCCACCCGCGCGGCGGAACCGTCCATCTGCGGCTGTGGAGCGCCGAGCGCGCCGTGGCGGCCTTCGGCGTGCCGTCCCTGCTCGGCACCCCCTGGGCCGCCCGGTACGCCCGGGTCCTGGGATGCACGACGGGCCGGGACGTCCGGCTGCACGCCATGCCGCCCGTGACCGGCCTGGCCGACCTGGGCGACGGATGCAGCGTCGAGCCGGAGACCGACCTCTCGGGCTGGTGGCTCGACGGTGACACCCTGCACATCGGACGCGTCAGCGTCGGCGCCGACGCACGGGTGGGGCATCGCAGCATGCTGCTGCCGGGCGCCGCGGTCGGGGACGGCGCCGAACTCACCGCCGGAAGCTGCCTGGACACACATGTCCCCGACGGACAGGTGTGGACCGGTTCCCCCGCCCGGCCCGCCGAGGCGGCCGGGCGCGGGGCGGACCGCGGACGGCCCGCGCCGCCCCAGGGGCGGCGCGGCCGCCGCCACCTGGCCTACGCGCTGTCCCTCGCCGGACTGCCCCTGCTGTCGCTGCTGGCCTCCACACCCGCCCTGTTCGCGACCTACCTCCTGGTGCGCCACACACCGGCCCTGTCCGAGGCGGCGCTGCGCCTGCTCGTCGCCGCACCTGTCCTCGCGGTCACGACCATGGTGTGCGGCATGCTGATCACGGCCCTGGCCGTGCGTCTGCTGAGCCGCGCCATCACCCCCGGCCCGCACCGCGCGGACGGGGCCGTGGCCTGGAGGGCCTGGCTGGTCACCCGGCTTCTGGACGAGTCCCGGGCCGGCCTGTTCCCCCTCTACGCGAGCCTCGCCACTCCGTACTGGCTGCGCCTGCTCGGCGCGCGCGTCGGACGCGGTACCGAGATCTCGACCGTGCTGCCCCTGCCGTCCCTGCTGGACGTGCGGGACGGCGCGTTCCTCGCCGACGACACGCTCGTCGCGCCGTACGAACTGCACGGCGGCTGGATGTGGTTGGGACCTGTGCGCATCGGGACGCGCGCGTTCGTCGGGAACTCCGGCATCGTCGGGCCCGGCCGCGAGGTCCCCGACCGCGCGCTGATCGGCGTACTGTCCGACGCACCGGCCCACGGCCGGGCGGGCACGTCGTGGATCGGCCGCCCGGCGATGCCGCTGCCCCGGGTCGCCGAACACTCCGACCCGGCACGGACGTTCGCCCCGTCCCGGCGGCTGGTGGCCGCCCGCGCGGCCGTGGAGACCTGCCGCCTGCTGCCCGTCGTCCTCGGCACGCTGCTCGCCGAGTGCGTGCTGCTGGGTGAGCAGGACGCACTGGTCGCGGGCGGACCGCCGCTGGCGGCGCTCGCCGGAGCTCCGCTCCTGCTGGCCGCCGGCCTGACGGCCTGTCTGCTGACCACCCTCGCCAAGTGGCTGCTCGTGGGCCGGTTCCAGCCCGGTGAACGCCCCCTGTGGTCGTCGTTCGTGTGGCGCAACGAGCTCTTCGACACCTTCGTGGAGGTGCTGGCCGTGCCATGGGGAGCCGGAGCCCACCTCGGCACCCCCGCGCTCAACTGGTGGCTGCGCAGCCTGGGCGCCCGCGTGGGGCGCGGGGTGTGGTGCGAGACGTACTGGCTGCCCGAGACCGATCTGATCAGCCTCGGCGACGGGGTCAGCATCAACCGCGGGTGCGTCCTACAGACCCACCTCTTCCACGACCGGATCATGCGGATGGACACGGTGCGCGTAGCCGACGGAGCGTCCCTCGGCCCGCACAGCATCGCTCTGCCCGGCACCACGATCGGCACCGGGGCCTCGATCGCCGCGTCCTCGCTCGTGATGCGCGGTGAAACCGTGCCCGGCGGCACCCGCTGGGCCGGCAACCCCATCGCCGGTGCGACCCCGCCCCGCGCCGACGGCGTCCTCCCGACGGAGGAGGCGGCATGACCCGGTGCACCCGGCGGGCCCTGATCCGCGGCGCCGCCCTCGGCCCGCTCGCGGCGACCGCCGCCGACCGCCTCTCGCAGCCCGCCGCCGAGCGGTACTTCCCCGGCCACGGCTCGTACGGCCACCACACCACCTCCTACGAGCTGCGCCTGGCCTACGACCCGGCGGCCGGCGTCCTGGAGGGCCGGGCGCTCATCCGGGCCGTGGCCGCCCGGCCGCTGCGCGAGGTCGAACTCGACCTCGCACGGCTCACGGTGCGCAGCGCCCGCGTGGACGGCATCGGGGTCCGCGCCAGGACGAGGCGGAGCAAGCTGCTCCTGCCCACCCCGCACCCCTTCGCCGCAGGCGCCCCCTTCACCCTGGACATCGCCTACGGCGGCCGGCCCGGTCCCGTACGCAGCCCGTTCGGCGCGATCGGCTGGGACCGCACCGGCGACGCACACGGCGGAACGCTGGTGGCCGCCCAGCCGCTCGGCGCCCCCTCCTGGTTCCCCTGCAACGACCGCCCGGACGACAAGGCCGAGTTCGTCTTCCGGATCACCGTGCCCCGGGGCCACCACGCGCTCGCCAACGGCACACTGGCGGAACACCGTGCGGACGGCGCCACCGAATGCTGGACGTATCACCACAGCGGTCCCATGGCTCCCTACCTCGCCGCCCTCTACACCGGCCGCTTCGCCCACGACACCTGGCGGGCCCGCGACAGCGCGACCGGCCGGACCGTCACCGGACGCGACGCCTATCCCGCCCACCTCTCCCACCGCGCCCGCCACGACCTCGGCCGCCAGCCCGCCATGATCGAGGCGTTCACCGGCTGGTTCGGCCCCTACCCCTTCGAGACGTACGGCGCCGTCGTCGTGGACGCCGACCTCGACGAACCCGTGGAGAACCAGACCCTTCCCGTCTTCGGACGCAACCACATCGACGGCGGCCGCACCTGGGAGACACTCGTCGCGCACGAGCTGGCACACCAGTGGTTCGGCAACAGCGTGAGCCTGCGCGACTGGCGCGACATCTGGCTGAACGAGGGCTTCGCCACCTACTGCGAGTGGCTGTGGTCCGAGCACATCGGCGAGGACCCGGCCGACGCGATCGCCCGGCGCGAGTGGGCCGCGCTGCACAGCCGGCCGCAGAACCTCCGGCTCGGCGACCCCGGCCGGGACCGCATCTTCGACGACCGCGTCTACACCCGCGGCGCCTGCACCCTGCACGCCCTGCGCCTGACCATGGGCGACGAGTGCTTCTTCACCCTGCTGCGCTCCTGGCACCACGCCCACCGCGGGCGCAGCGCCGACACCCGCGCCTTCGTCGCCCACGCCGCCCGCCACGCCCCCCACACCACCGGACCGCTCCTGCACGCCTGGCTCTACGACGAGCCGCTCCCGCCTCTGCCACCGCCACCGCCGGGCGCCGGCCGGACCTGAGGACGGCCCGGCACGGCGATCGTCCTGCCCGGCTGGGCAGCCAGGTCCCTGGCCCGGGGCGATGCGTACGCCGGTCCGGTCCCGGTCCGGTCCCGGTCCGTCTGCTCAGCCGAGCTGGACGGCCTTGACCAGCAACAGCAGCGCGGCGACGACCAGGTAGCCGCGCAGGAGGCTCATCCCCAGTCTCATGCCGGGCGACCAGGTGACCGGTTTCAGCAGGGCGAGAGGCGGCATGCGCCAGCTCTCACGTTCACGACGCGGTACCTCCGGGGTCCGGCGGGTGGCCGGCGGCCGTCGGCCACGACCGAGCCGCAACCACACTCCGGCGGCGATGAGCCCGACGACCAGGACCCCGGCCAGCCAGACCGCGACCAGAGCGGTGTTCAGCGAGGGGAACAGGGTGGTCGCGACGAGGACCTCGGACAGCATGAGGAGTACCGCGATGATCACTGCGGCCAGGAGGTTGAGCCAGTGTGGATTGGTCCATGGGCCGAGGACCGCCCGGTCGTTGCACAGCAGGAGCAGGAAGACGCTGGCGGAGGGCAGCAGCAGTCCGGCCAGCGCCTGCACCGTGGTGGTGATCAGCCCCAGGGGAGCGTGGGGGACGAGCACGATCGCGGCGGCGCCCAGGACCATCGCGGCGTAGGTGGAGTAGAAGGCCTTGGCGTCGCCGAAGCTGCGGTGCAGGGAGTGGCGCAGATGGAACACGTCGCCGAAGGCGTAGCTGGTGGCCAGGGTGACGGCAGCGGCGCCGATGACCGAGGCGTCCAGCAGCACGAGGGCGAACAGTGCCCCGAGGACGCGGCTGTGCCCGCCGAGCGCGTCGGCGATTCCCAGTGCGTCCGAGAAGTGCCCGGCGGCGCTCGTGCCCCGCACGGCGTAGTCGGCCACGAGCACGATCGCGACGGCACCGCCGACCACGACCAGGGAGCCCAGCATGGTGTCGGCCCGCTCATGGGCGATGAACCGGGGGGTGATGCGCTTGTCGATGATGTTGGACTGCTGGAAGAAGAGCTGCCAGGGGGCGACGGTGGTGCCGACGATCGCGATGATCAGCAGTACCGCCCCGGACGTCACGCCGCCCTGGACGCCCGGGACGAGAAGGTGGTGGGCGGCCGCGCCGTAGCGTGGGTGCGACAACAACGTCAGCGGCACCAGCAGGACACTGACGGCGATGAAGGCGAACATCGCGCGTTCCCAGCGCCGGAAGCTGCCGGTGGCGGTGATCGCGACGAGTGCGAGAGCGTCCAGGGGTACGGCGACGTACTTGCTGATGCCGAAGTAGCCGAGGGCGAGCGAGACGCCGATGAACTCGGTGACGATCGTCAGGAAGTTCAGCACGAACAGGTCGCCGACACTGAACCAGCCCCAGAACCTGCCGAACCTCTCGTTGATCAGCCGGGCGTGCCCGACACCGGTCACGGCGCCGAGCCGTACCACCATCTCCTGGTTGACGATGAGAACGGGGATGAGCAGCAGCAGCACCCACAACAGGCTGTAGCCGTAGTTCTGGCCCGCCTGGGCGTACGTGGAGATGCCCCCGGCGTCATTGTCACCGACCATCACGATCAGACCGGGGCCGACGATCGCCAGGAAGGTCAGCAGCCGCCGCTTCAGGCCCCGGCCGATGTCCGCCTCCTGCAACCGGATGTGCCCCAGGGCACCCTCGATGTCGCCGAGGTGGGCCGTGTCCAGCACCGCGGCCGGGGGCGACCGGGGAGCGGCCGCAGGCCGGGGTTCGGGCGGAGGCGTCGTCGGAGCGGCGTCCTCGCCGGGCCTGCGGCGGCGCGGCGGCGCACCGCGCTCGGCGGGGCCGGGGCCGGGGCGGCCGTGACCGGAAGGCGGGGTTCCGGGCCCGGTGTCCGGCGCGGGAGCGTGTCCCTCCGCACCGGGCGGGCCGCGTCGGTCGGCAGGCGCGGGAGGCGCAGCGGGAGGAACGGAAGGCGCAGCGGGAGGAACGGGAGAGGCCGGAGGGACGGGAGGGGCAGGCTGGCGGCGGGGCGGCTGGGGCTCGTTCATGGTGAGGACTCCCTGCGGCATCAGGAGACGGCGTTGCTCTCGGGTCCTTCCGTGCGGTGAGCGTCCGGGGGCGGCGCGACCTCCCGGCGCCGCCAGTCCTCCGGCAGCGTCGCTTCCAGAACGTCGTCGATGGTGATGACGCCGAGCAGGACTCCCTCCTCGTCGACGACCGGCAGGGTGAGGAGGTTGTAGTCGGCCATCAGCAGCGTGACGTCCACCAGATCGGTGTCCGGACCGACCCGCACGGGGTCCGTCTCGCTCACTTCCCCGAGCCGGACGGCGCCCCGCGTCTGAAGGAGGGCGACGAGAGAGGCGAGGGCGAGCAGGCGCCCCGCGCCGTCGACGGTGTGGACGGTGGTCAGCGCCTGCGGCTGGAGCCGGCGCGCGTCCCGGACAGCGGCCACGGCCTCGCGCACCGTCGCGTCCGCCGAAAGGGCCAGGAAGTCCATGCCCATCAGACCTCCCGCACTGTCGGGGCTGTAGCCCATCAAGGTCAGCACCTTCGCCCGCTGCCCGGCTGGCAGCAGGTCCAGCACCGGACGGCGGCGGCGCTGGCGAAGATCGTCGATGGCGTCCGCGGCGTCGTCCGCGCGCATCCGGGTCAGGACGGCGGCGATCTCCTCGTCCGTCCGGGCATCCAGCAGCCGGGACGCCCGGTCCTCCTCCAGTTCCTCGAAGACGTCCGCCTCCAGCTCCGGATCCTGCCGGACGTCACCGAGGATCTCGCGCTCCTCGTCCCGGGAGGCGTCCTCCAGGAGGTCGGCGATCTTCGCCGGCCGCAGGCGACGGATGCGGGCCGTGGGACGGCGGGCGAGAGCGCTGCGGCTGTGCCCGATCAGCGGCTCGAACTCCTTCCAGTCCTGCCAGTCCCGGAGCCCGTGCACCGCCGAGTGCCCCCGGGGGAGCCCCGGCAGCCGATGGGGCCGACGAGTGTCCACACACGACACCAGCCACTTCCCGTCGCGCCAGATCAGCTCCACGTCGGAGGCCCGCACCAGGCGGGCTTCGGCGACGTCGATCAGCCGGTGCCCCAGCACATCGGCGCGCAGGAGCACCTCGCCCGCCCGGCGTTCGAAGGGGCGGAGATCCAGCCGGGCGCTGGCCAGCCGCACCCGGCCCTCGCTGTCCAGGGCTGACACCTGCTCGACCGGGACGAACAGCGGTCGGCGGCCCACACCGACCACCACCCCCGTCACCCACGGGTAGTCCGCGCCGCGCAACCTCACGATCACATCGGCCAGACGGCCGAGTACCTGCCCACCACGGTCCGCCACAGGTCGCCTGACCAGCGACGAGAGGGGAACGCCGGGCAGCTGCCGCTGGTGGGCGGGTTGCCGTGGCGCGGACGGACTGCCGGTCATCACTCTGCCCTGCCGATCTCGGCGGCACGTGGGCCCGCCGCCTGCGGGACGTCACGAGGCCATACGTCCATGGTCCGTCCGGAACATATGAAAGACCTCTTCCCGGTGGTGCCGGACCGCCCGCGCCGCCCGCTCGGGCAGGAGGTACCCGGCACGGACCGCTCAGTCCGCTGCATACGCGGTGACCTGCCCGGAGACCGACGACAACACCCCCGCCACGAAGCGACCGCCCCCGGCCGCCCGACCGGGCCGTCACCCGCGGCCCGCCCGGACGATGAACACAAGAAACTGGTGAGGATCGTCCGGCCGGCCGGGATGAGGTCTCGATGGCGAGCACCGCCCCGCCCACGCTGTCCTGCGGGGCCGGACTCTGCCCCGCAGGACAGCCGCGGAAGGTGAGACCATGGAGGCAGTAGCCCTGATACGGCCTGTCATCCGAACGGGACAGGCACGCGGCAAGCGCCCGGCGTACGGGCGGCCCCTTTCAGCGACTGCGCGTGCCCGAGGACTCCGGTCCGGCCGGCAGAGCCGCCCGTCCAGGGCGACGAAAGGCTTCAGATGCGAGCGAATCCCCACGTCCTCCCCAGCGGACGCATGACGGAGTGGCTGCTTCCCTTCTGGACACAGCACCCCGGGACCGGTCACGCATGGGTGGCTGCCCTCGTGCTGACCGCCGCCCTTGTCACCCTGTCCGTGGGCACCGTGCTGCGGCAGTCCCTCGCGCGACGGGGCGGACGGAACCCACCGGCCCGGCCTGCCGGTCCGGTCGGCACGACCTGGTTCGCTTCCCACGCCCTGGACGGTTTTCCGGAGGAGGCGGCACGGGCCGTCTCAGACGCACCGAACGGGCCACCTATCGAACGCATGTACGCAGCATGGATCCTGGCCACCGCCCAGACCCCGGAGACCAGTGCCGCATGGCTGCAAAGGAACCTGGCCCTTCCGGCACACGCCGCGCGCCTCATCGTCGAGGCCGCCGAAGAACACCGCCAGGCCCCGGCGGAACCCCGGAACGCGGCCTCCCCGCTGCGGACACCAGGGGAGCGCAGATCTCCCCCAGGCGGCTGACCTCGCAGCTCCCGTGCTGTCCAACACCCCCGCGCGCGTCGTCACCGACCTGCACGAGCCCCTGGTGGAGAACGACTTGGCCCCGCCCCTGCTCGGCAGGACCCCGGCACACCGCGGCCCGGCGGCGACCTTCGTGTACCGCCGGTTCACCGACCTGTAGGCGCGGGAGATCCTCGGGATCGCTCCGCTCTTGCTGCGATCCGGACACCGTCGGCTTCGTCCGGGCTGGAGCAGACCGAGCCCAGGTGCCCGGCCGAGTGCGGGCCGGGCACCGAGGCGGCGTACGCGTCGGGCGTCCGCCTGCCCGGGCCTGGCGCGACATGAGGCCCGGGACGTCTGTGGTCAGACGTTCGAGGGTTGCTGAGCGGGCAGGCCGGTCGACGGGTTCACGGCCGGCTGCGGTGACGGCTCGGGCAGCGGGTCGGGCTCTCCGGTCCGCAGGACCGTCACCACGTGTGCGGTGTCGAGTGCTTTCTCCCAGCGGGCGACGACGAGAGTGGCGACCGCGTTGCCGGCGAGGTTGGTCAGGGCGCGGCATTCGGACATGAACTTGTCGATCCCGAAGATGAGCATGATGCCGGCGGCGGGGACGGTGCCGACGGTGGAGAGGGTGGCGGCCAGGGCGATGAAGCCGGCCCCCGTGATCCCGCCGGACCCCTTGGAGGCGAGGATCATGACGGCGAGCAGGCTGAGCTGCTGGCCGATGCTGAGGGGGGTGTCGGTGGCCTGGGCGATGTAGACGGCGGCGAGGGAGAGGTAGATGGAGCTGCCGTCGAGATTGAAGGAGTAGCCGGTGGGGACGGTGAGGCCGACGATGTCGCGGCGGATGCCGAGTCCTTCGAGCTTGACCATCAGCCGCGGCAGCGCGCTCTCGGAGGACGAGGTGCCCAGGACGAGGAAGAACTCCTCGCGCAGATAGCGCAGCAGCCGGAAGATGTTCAGCCGCAGGGCGGCGGTCACCGCGCCGAGGACCACGATCACGAAGAACGCGGAGGTGCCGTAGAACAGGCCGATGAGCCGGCCGAGGCTGGTCAGGGTGGAGATGCCGTACTTGCCGATGGTGTAGGCCATGGCCCCGAAGGCGCCTACGGGGGCGGCCAGCATCACGTAGTGCAGGATCTTGAAAATCACGGAACTGAGGCGCTGGACGCCGTCGACGAGGGGCTCTCCGACGGGCCCGACGGCTTTGAGGGCGACGCCGAAGAGGACCGAGAAGAAGATGACCTGGAGGATGTCGCCCTCGGCGAAGGCGCCGACGGCGCTGCTGGGCACGAGGTCGGTGAGGAAGTGCCACCAGTCCTGGTTCTGGCCGTCCTTGACGTACTGGCTCGCGTCTCCTTCCAGGTGGAGGTCGCCGGGGTGGGCGTGGACGCCGGCGCCGGGCTGGAAGACGTTGACGGCGACGAGGCCGACGAGCAGGGCGACGAGGGTGCCGACCTGGAAGTAGAGCAGGGATTTGAGGCCGACGCGGCCGACCCGGCCGAGGCTGTCGACGCTGCCTATGCCCGCCACGACGGTCAGGAAGACGATCGGCGTGATCAGCATCTTGATCGCGGCGACGAAGGTGGTGCCGACCGGTTCCAGGGCGGTGCCGACGCCGGGCCACAGCCAGCCCGTGAGGACGCCGGTGACGATGGCGGTCAGCACCCAGCAGTACAACTGCCGGTACCAGGGCTTGTGTGCTGCCTCGGCGGGCTCTGACGTGCAGGTCGCGGGTGCTGCCATGGCGTTTCTCCTCGTCGAGGAACGGGGCGCGACCGGGGCGCAACCGGGGTGTGGACCGGCCTTCGGCGCGGGTGGACCGGTGCGGCGTGCGGCCAAGGGGAAGAAGGGGCGGGCCGGGAGCCCGCGCGGGAGGGAGCGGCGTCGTCCACGCGGCCCCGGCGGCTGCTGCGCGGCAGCGGCCTTCGCGGACGTCCGCCGTGCGGTCCGCTCGTCGCACCGGGCGGGCGGGTCAGAGCAGTTCGAGGAGCTTGTCGGTGAACTCGGCGGTGGTGGCGGTGCCGCCGAGGTCCCGGGTGCGGACGTCCGTCTTGGCCAGGACGGCGGCGATCGCGTCGGTGATGTCCTTGGCGGCGTCCGGGTGACCGAGGTGGTCGAGCATCATGCCCGCCGCCCAGATCGCGCCGAGCGGGTTGGCGATACCCTGCCCGGCGATGTCGGGCGCGGAGCCGTGCACCGGCTCGAACATCGAGGGGAACTCCCGCTCGGGGTTGAGATTGGCGGCCGGGGCGATACCGATCGACCCCGCGACCGCGGCGGCCAGGTCGCTGAGGATGTCCCCGAAGAGATTGGAGCCGACGACGACGTCGAACCGGGCCGGTTCGAGCACGAACTTGGCCGCCAGGGCGTCGATGTGCTCCTGGTCCCAGGACACCTCATCGAAGTGCTCGGCCCGCTCGGCGACGAGCTGGTCCCAGAACGGCATGGTGTGCACGATGCCGTTGGACTTCGTCGCGGACGTCAGCCGGCCACGGCGGCGGGCGGCCAGGCCGAAGGCGTAGTCCAGGACACGGGTGACCCCGGCCCGGGTGAACACGGCCTCCTGCACGGCCATCTCGTCGTCGAAACCCCGGTTCAGCCGACCGCCGACCTCGCTGTACTCGCCCTCCACGTTCTCCCGGACCACGACGAGATCGACCTCACCGGCCACCGCGCCGCGCACCGGGCTGTCGATGCCCTCGAAGACCCGGATCGGGCGGAGGTTGACGTACTGGCGGAAACTGCGCCGGATCGGGATGAGCAGCCCCCACAGCGACACGTGGTCCGGCACCCCGGGACAGCCCACCGCGCCCAGCAGGATGGCGTCCTTGTCACGGAGCCGGTCGAGCCCGTCCTCGGGCATCATCGCGCCCTCGCGCAGGTACCGCTCGCACGACCAGTCGTCGTAGGAGGTGTAGGAGAGGGTGAAGCCGTGCCGGCGGCCGAGGGCGCCGAGGACCCGCTGTGCGGGAGGCAGCACTTCGGCGCCGATGCCGTCACCGGGGATCAGGGCGATGCGGTGGTTCGTCATACGGTCGATTGCAGCAACGACCCGGTGACCGCGTCCAAGACACAAACCGAATCTGCCTTATAAGCACCACCTATCAGTCGCCGTCGGCGGTGACGGTCATGCTCCAGAACTCGGCGGCGGCCGGCGACAGCACACCCCGGCGGCTGACCAGTGACACCCGCAGCGCGGTCGCGGGCTCGATGTCCAGCACCTCGGCCCCCGTCTCCTGCGCGATGCCCCGCCAGGACTCCGTGACGACGGCAAGCCCGACGCCCGCCAGCACCAGCGGCAGCAGCGCCACCCGGTGCTCCGTCTCGACCGCCACGCTGAACTCGATGCCGTGGTCACGCAGGGAGTCGACGTAGGCCCGCATACCGGTACCGGGCTGTCCCACGATCAGCCGCTGCCCCGCCAGTTCCTCGCACCGCACCGTGCGCCGGCCACCGAACGGACCACCGGGCGGGGCCACCAGGACGAACCGCTGCTCATCCAGCACATGAGCGCGTACTTCCTTGTCCGGCACCTCACTCGCGGAGGCCAGCAGCCCCAGCTCCACCGCGCCCGTGCGCACCGCATCGATGACGTCCCGGGCGGTGAAGACGGCCTTGACCGCCGGAGTCACGCCCGGATGCCGCTGCCGGAACGACCGGATCAACGTGGTGAGCGGCTCCACCGCCTGGGACGGCATCGACGCCACATCCAGCCGTCCCTCCTTCAGCTCGCGCACCGAGGCAACACTTGCCCGAGCGATGTCCAGGCTCCGGACAGCGCCACGAGCGGGTTCGATGAGCGCCTTGCCCGCCTCCGTCAGTACCGCCCGGCGACCGATCCGGTGGAACAGCTCCGCCCCCAGATCACGCTCCAGCGCGCGCACGGCCTGCGACAACGACGGCTGCGACACATACAGGGCCGACGCGGCCCGGTTGAAGCCGCCCCGGTCGACGACAGCCAGGAAGTACTCCAACTGCCGGACATCCATACCGTTTCCCTCGCTCCGGCCGAGCTGCTTCGCGGGCGGGTGATCGCCAGGTACCGCTTCTCCAGCCAAGCGAACCCTAACGGGTCGACGTGGCCGTTCCCGGCACCCCGTCCGCCCCCGCATGCAACTGGCGGCCGCTACTGCATCCCTGCCCCCTTGCTGCCCTCTGCTCGGCAGCCGTCCTCTAGCCTGCCGCAGCGGACCCTGCACTGCCCCCTGACCCGGATCGTCGGCAACCCGACCGCACTCGGCGGCGACCGCGCGCATCGCGGCCGCCGTCCCGGCACCGCGGGACCACATGGCGGCGCGGGACAGCCGGGGACAGCCCGTCAGCCGACGGCCAGCCAGTGGTCGTAGGCGTTCACCATGCGGTAGGTGCGGGTGGGGCAGTAGAAGGCGCTGTTCGGTGCGTCGTACCCGGTGTCGGAGTTGGCCGGGGAGGCCGCCGCCCAGACACCGTTGGTGCGCACCGATATGTTCGCGGATTCGAAGGTGATGCCCGACATGGCGTCACAGGAGCCGGACCGGCCCGAGGACCCGACCGTGGAGTAGAGCTCGTAGATGTCCCAGCCGTCGTAACGGGCCTGCGTGGTGCCCGACTGGGTGTACAGCCGGTCCCAGCCGCCGGTCCGGTAGTTGTACAGGTCGGCGGCCCAGGTGTTGGTCGCCGCGGACGTCTTGACGACCCGTCCGGTGTAGGCGCTGGTGCGGCCGTCGCTGTAGGTGTTCAGAAAGGCGCTGTCGATGGGCACCGACGCCTTGAAGGTGACGCTGCGGCACCAGTCCCAGGCGGACACCGATGCCTCGCCCTGGTTGTAGACGGTGACCAGCTCGATGCACGAGCCGCCCGCCGGGTACATGGTCGGGGTGTAGATGGTGGTACCGGCGTCTCTGACACGTACCTGGGTGGAGACGGACTGTGTGGCGCAGGCGCCGTCGCTGCCCTGAAGCTGCTTGAACGCGGTGCCCTGTGCGGGGTGGATGGTCGCCGCCATCGGCTTGCCGTCTGTCCGGGAGCCGCCGGGAGCGGCCTGGGCGCCCTTGCCGGCCACGTAGCCGCGCGCCGCCCGGTGTTGCCGCGTCAGCGGGCCGAGCCGACGCGTCACCTCGCCGGGAGAGCGCGCGCCTGCCACACCCTGGCCGGAGAGCGCACCTGACGTGCACAGCCCGGCGACGGCGGGGGCCGCCGAACGGCTCGTCGTGACGGCGGAGTCCGCGGTTCGAGCGCCGTCGTACGCGCTCGCGGTGCCCGTACCCGCCGACAGTGCGACGACGGCGCAGGCCACGATCGTGGGCACGGCTTCGAGTGACTTCATGATGCGGTTCCTTACTTGGCGCACGAGCGGAGCGGAGGCGCCAGGCGGGGGGATGGACGGTACGGTCGGCAGGGGCCAGCGCGGAGCGGTTCTCCCGGCGGCCAACAGGCTGCTGCGCCGGCGTACGCCCGTTCAATGCGGAGGGGCGAAATACGGATGCCCAGAGAATTCCTGCACCGGCTCGGAACACCGGTGGGTCCGGACCGGAGACCGGTGAAGCACGAGGATCCACCGCACCGGAAGGATCCGCACCGGAAGGATCCGCGGCGAAGGCCCGGTACGGCGCTCCTCGACTTCCGGAACGCGGGCGTCGGCACCGGCGAGGAGAGCACGGGAGGCGAGCCGGTCCGCCGTACCGGTGGCGCAGCACACCTCCGGAGATGTATGACATGTCCATGATTGAACTGCCCGATGGGCTGACAGGGGAGAGAGCACAGGTATGAGAGGACTGCCGGTTCACAGACAGGTGACGACCCCTGCGGCGGCTGCGTGGACGGAAGACGACAGACCGTGACGGTGCCGTTGGTGGAGGAGGAGGCATGCGCTGACCTGCTGCACCGAGTCCTGCGGCCCTCGGCTCGGTCATCGCTCGTCCTGGTGGTGGAAGGCGCCCCCGGGGTGGGCAAGTCACACTTGGTGCGTCGGCTGGGGACGGCGCGACCGGCCGGGGCGGAGTTGTCGTGCCTGTCCTGCGCCCGGCCTGTGGACGACGGTGTCCGGGCACGATGGGTACGGAGCGTCACCGATGCCCGGGGTCCCACGCTCGCGGTGGTCGAGGACGTCCACGCCGCCGATCCCGCCACCATGGCCGCTCTGCGCCGTCTGGTGCGGGACCTGCCGATCGGCGCGGTCCTGGTGATGACCTGCCGCCCCGATGAACTCCCCGTACCAGGAGGGCTGCTGGGCGAACCGCTCGACTGTCCGTCCCGGGTCCTGCTCGCACGGTGCCGGGTCGGGCCGCTGGACAAGGAGGCGACAGGGAGGCTGGCCGACGACCTGCTGAGCCTGCCGTGCGAGCAGGAAGCGGCGGACCGGCTGTGCGAACTCACCGGCGGCATCGCGCAGGTGGTGGTGGAGACACTCGTCCAGCTCGCGTCCTCGACACGGCAGTCAGGTCCGCTGACGGTCGAGGACACGGCGCGGCTCGGTCCTCCGGTCCGGCTGGCGGAGGCGACCCTGTCCCGGACACAGGCCGTGGCCGCCGAGCACCGTCCCCTGATACGCGCGGCAGCCGTCCTCGCCGAGCCCGCCTCGGAGGCGGAACTGGTGGCGGTGTCGGGTCTGGAACCGGCCACCGGGCGCGTGGCGCTGCTCGCCGCCCTCTCGGTGTCCGCGATCGACGAGCAGGGACCGGACCGCTACGGTTTCGGCATCCCCCTCGCGGCCCACGCGGTGGCCGCTGCCCTCCCCGGGCCCCTCCGGCGTGACCTGCACGCCCGCGCCGCCCACGTCCTGAGGCAGCGCCAGGACACACCCTGGCCGTCCGTGGCGGCACACCTGCGGGCGGCCGGACGGCAGCGCGGCCGGTGCAGGGCGGTGGAACGCGCCTTGACGGCGCACCTGCGTGACGGGCGCCCGAAGGAGGCGGCGCTCCTGCTCGGTCAGACCCTTGCGGACAACGCCATGACACCGGCCGATCGGTCCAGGCTGGCCGTCGGCCAGCTGCGGCACATCGCCGCGGCCCTGCCCCCCGACGCCGCCAGAACCCTGTTGGACACCCTTGCCGACGCGAAGGCCCTTCCGCCGCAGATCCGCGGCCACGCGAGCGTCCTGCGCGGATTGTTCCTGTGCACACCGGCCCCGCTCGACCGCGACGACTGGCTGCGCCTGGAGCAGATCGTCCACTCCCTGCCGGGCGACACGGAACTGGTCGCACGTGTGACATCGGGTATGTCGATGCCCCACTGGCCCGGCATCTCCCTCACCGAGCACCGCCACTGGCTGGAGCAGGCCGACGCGGCGGCGGCCGTGACGTCCGACCCGGTGACACGAGCCGCCGTCGCCGCCAACCGCGTCTCCCTGCTGCTCACCCTCCAGGACGCCGCCGTACGCCGCACACTCGACGCCGCACCTCCCGAGGACGAGCTCCCCGAACAAGCACGGCACCGGGTGCGGGGACTGTGCAACGCGGCCGACGCATCGGTGTGGCTCGGGCGCTACGACGACGCCCGCGACCTGCTCGACAGCGCACAGGCACTGGCCGACCGCCGCCAGGCGGGGCATCTCACCGGCCACACCATCCGCAGCAGCACACTGTTGCTGCGCTGGTTCACCGGTGACTGGGCAGGTCTGGCGGCCCTCGCCGAGCACCTGGCCGCCGAGAGCGCCGACGTCCCGCTCCTCTGCGACGAGGCGTACGCCGTACTGGCCTCGCTGGCCCTGGCGCGCGGCGCCTGGCCGGAGGCGGAGCAATGGCTGGACCGATGCGGGGGAGCCGGTCGGCAGCTGGTCCCGCTGTCGATGGTCGCCTCCACCGTCCGCATCAGGCTGGCACTGGCCCGGGAAGACCATGTCGCGGCCTGCGCCGAGGCCGCGGCGGCCTGGTCCCGGCTGCGCGGAAAGGCCATCTGGGCGTGGGCGGCGGAGGTGGCGCCCTGGGCCGTGACCGCGGCCGTGCGCGCAGGCCGGGTCTCCGTCGCCCAGCAGATGGCGACGGAGTTCACCGTCGGTGTGACCCCGCCGCACTCTTCCCTGGTGGCAGCCGCGCAGCGCTGGTGCCGTGCCGCACTGGCCGAGGCCCGGGACGACCTCGTCGGAGCGGCCGACGACTACCGGGCCTGCGCCGACCTGTACGCGGCTGTGCCCCGGCCCTACTCCGCGATCCTCGCCACTGAGGCCGCTGCCGCCTGCGCTCTGGCGGTGGACGCCTCGGACCGAGCGGCGATCCAGCAACTGACCGACTCGGCAGGCCACTTGGCCGGACTCGGAGCTGCCTGGGACGCGTCCCGGGTCCGGGCGCGCGTCCGCCCTCTCGTCACCGTGCCGAGCGCACGTCCGGGCCGGCCCGCCTACCGCGACTGCCTCTCGCCGCGTGAACACGAGGTCGCGCACCTCGCGGGACAGGGCCTGACCAACAGAGAGATAGCCAGCACCCTCCACCTTTCCCCGCGGACCGTGGAACACCATGTGGCCAACGCCATGCGCAAGCTCTCCGTGTCCTCGCGCAGACAACTCCACTCCTGGGCGGGCCTTTCCGAGGCGTCCTCCGGCGGACCGGGCCGCCGAGCCGCCGGCCCTGCGACACCGAGCTGATGGACCGGCCCGGGACACGCAGGCCGCTTCGAGCTACGGGCCCGGCCCGGCCGCGGGCACGCCGCCCGGCCCGGCCGGACGCCCAGGGTCAGCGCGGGCCCTGCGAGCGCGTTGTACAGCAGTACACGCCGGCCGGAGGGAACGAGCCGGTCCTTGCCGCCATGCACGGCAACCGCCCGCGACGAGCAGGGGCCTGAGTCCGGGGGTGGGCTTCACGAACTTCACGAACTTCGTCTCCATGGCCGGTGCCCCCCGTTCGGGATGCTCCGGTGCGCTGACGACGCCGATCAGCATGCCCTCGGGTCTGCCGGGCCCGATGTGGTTCATGACGGGAGGGCGCCTCGTTCGTCCGGGAGACGCCGATGGGTCCGTGGCAGTCCATGAGGCAGCGGATGTTCGGCGGCTCGTCGCTGACGCGCTGGTCACCCTCCGTGAGGCGCGTGGGCGCCGTGGTGCGGCCGTCTGAGGAGTCGCCTCCGGAAGGGGCCAGAACATGCGCGCGCAAGGGGTGGCCGTCCGTGCGGGCGTACTCGACGCTCGCGGACGTACCGGCGTGCCGGGGGCTGGTCCGTGGTGACGACGCGCATGCCGTCGCCGGACCTCGCGCTCTCGGGGAACTCGGTGCGAGGTGCCCGACTCCGCGGAGGACTGCCTCTACCTCAACGTCACCACCCCCGCCGTAGGAGCGGCCGGCCCCCGGCCGGTCGCGGGTTCGGCGGCGATCCCGGCAATGTCACGCTCATGGGCGAGTCCTCCGGCGGCGCGAGCGTGTGCGCGCGGCTCACCTCTCCCGACGCCGCGGGACTCTTCCACCGCGCGGTAATCGAGAGCGGCTCGTGCCTGGAGAGCTGGCCCAAGAACACGCTCGCCTCCGGCGACCCCGCCGCCACCTATTTCGCCCCGCAGAACGAACTCGCCGCCAAGGGCCGCGGCGCGCTCGGCTGCCGCACACTGAGGTGCTGCCGTCCGGTGCCGGGGATCCTGGGCAGTGCGTCGAGGGCGACGGCGGTGAAGAGCGGGTTGGTGGCCGTGACCGGCTGTGCGACGCCGTGGCGGAGGACGTGGAAGCCGGCGCGGCCGCCGGCCCACCACTCGCAGCACGGCATCCGGCGGGGCTGCATCCCGCCGGGCTCAGCGGATGTGTCCGGCCGGGCTCAGCGTGGGGGTGTAGAGGACGGCGTCGAACGCGGTGGCGGTGTCGACGAGCGGCGCGTCGGGGTGCGCCGCCGGTGACTTGTCGGCCGTGGCCGGCTGCCACGGTCTCAGGTCGAACACCACAGACCCGGCAGATCCGGTGAGCGGGGCGGGGGCGGGGACGCCGACGACGCCAGACGATCCGGCCCTCGTCAGGTCGTGCAGCCTGCGGCTCAGCTCCCGGTAGCGGCCCAGTGGGTACCGTACGGTCGGGTCGCCGTCGCGCCACACGGCGCCGACCGCGCGGAAGCGGCCGAGTTCCCGTCGGGCGAGGTGTGCGCCGAGCGAGCCGGTCACGCGCCGGTCGAGGTGTTCCACCTGTTCGAAGAGGAGGATCCGGCCGTCCGGGTGGCGGCGTGCGACCTCCTGGAGCGTCAGGTACTGGGCGGCGTCGCGGACGGCGAGGTCGCGGTGGTCGCCACCGGCGGCGCGGTGCTCCAGCAGGAGGCGGTGGAGGTGGGCGGCGTGCGGACGGTCGGCGGGGTCGTCGAGCACGGTGTGCCGCGGTGCTTCGCCCGGTTCCTCGGGGGCTGTGCCGTACATCTCCAGTCCGTAGAACCGTACGTGCCGGGCGGGGTCGAGAGTGGTGTTGTGCCGTCGCAGCCAGCGCAGCAGCGCGCGGTTGTCCGGCAGGGGTGTCCTGCTCCAGGACCACATGCCGGTGACGGCGGCGGGGGTGGGCTCGTCCGGGCCCAGGCCGCGGATGTACGCGTCGGTGGGCCGGGACAGCGCGAAGTTGGTCTCGGCGGCGATGGCCCGGACCGCGTGCCGCTCGACGAGGTGGCGGACGACCGCGTTGCGGGCGGTGAGGTACTCGGTGCGCAGGTGGACGCCTTCCGACCAGCCGAGGACACGGGCGTCGGCGGCCAGTTCGCCGAGGAGTGCCGCGCACCGGCCGTCGAGCGGCGGCGGGGCGCCGGCCGGGTCCGGCCCGGTGTCCTCGGCTGTCCGCCCCGGCCGTCGGCGCCCTGTGGTCACGAGGTCTTTCCCTTGGCCGCTGTGCTCAGCAGCGGCAGGTAGCGGTCGAGCATCCACGGCAGGCTCAGTACCGACACGGCGCTGGTCGCGTAGACCATCGCGGGGTCGGTGAGGGGCACGTACCCGCCGCGTTCGACGGCGGGCATCCGCCGGAACAGCGTATTGGCCTCCAACTGCTGTTGTACGGGCTTGCTGAGGTACCAGGAGACCAGGACGTCGGAGTCGATCGAGTCGAGTTTCTCCAGGCTCAGCTGGGCGGCGAAGGACTTGGCGCTCGACGGCAGGCTCGGGGAGACGGTGAAGCCCAGCTGGTGCAGCAATTGCACCCGGGTGTCGGAGGAGAGGTAGAGGTTGTAGCTGCTGGTGGTCGTGCCGGAGCCGAAGGCGACGGTCTTGCCGGTGAACTCCGGATGCCGGGCCTTGGCGTCGGCGATCAGCTTGTCCGTCGACTTCTCCAGCGCGGCGGCCTCGGTGGACATTCCCAGCGCCTTGCCGACCAGCCGCAGTTGGTCCTGCCAGGAGGTCAGCCACGGCTTGCCGGGGTAGCCCACCGTCGGGGCGATGCGGCTGAGCTGCTGGTACTGGGCCCCGGTGAGGCCGGAGTCGACCGCGAGGATGACGTCCGGGCGCAGCGCGGCGATCTGCTCGTACGGCACCTCGCCGGTGGCGTACTTCAGCAGCGTCGGCTCGGCACCGTGCAGTTTCGGCGCGTCCCACGGCAGGATCCCGGTCTTGTCCCCGGTGTCCCCGCTCATGTCCTGCATGCCGACGGGGGTGACGCCCAGGGCCAGTGCCGCGTCCTGGCTGCCCCAGCCGATCGTGACCACGCGCTCGGGGCGGGCGGGGATGGTGGCCTTGCCGACGGCGGAGTCGATGGTGACGGGGAAGGCCGAGGAGTCGCCGGTGGTCGTCTTCCCGTCGGAAGAGGCGTGCGAGGGCGTCTTGCTGTCGCTCGAACAGCCTGCCGCTGCCAGGCAGAGGGCAGCCACCACGGCGGGAAGGATCCGGCCAGTCCAGGTTTTCATAAGGTGAGCCTAACCTAAGTTTCTTCTCCTCTCTTCGCCCCCCTCACCCCTCTTCCCTCACCGACCGGGCATCCGCGGAAGGCTCGGTCCCACCCCGACGCGGCTCCCGACATGTCCCAGCTGCCGTCGGGCTGGCCCGGCCGCCGTTCTGTCCCGGCCGGGGCGAACTTGGAGAAAGAGAGCCGGGCTGGTCCATTTCCGGCGCACTCACCCCGAGGCCGCCTGTCGGGCGCCCGAGCCGGTGGTCGAGCGGCAGTTTGCGGTCGCCGGGGCGCTGGCGCCCGCGGTCGAGGCGGTGGTGGCCAACCATGTGGACACCGACACGCCGGTGGTCGTGGAAGGTGACTACGTGCTCCCCGGTCTGGCGAGGCCCGGGGGTCTGGTGCGTGCGGTCTTTCCGGTGCTCGCCCCGCGTCCGTGGGCGGACCTCGTCGGTCGTGTCGTCGAGGCGGTCCGGGCTCCGGCGGGGGGCAGTTCCGCCCCGGCCCCCGGACCGCCCGCCAGCGTCGACCTCGCCCAGGGTCCGGCTGCACCCTGAGCGGCGGTAGCCCGGCCCGCTGAACGCACGGACGCCGCAGCGGAGCACCGTGCTGCGTGGAGTCAGCGGCCCGAGCCCGGCGTCGGCGTCCTTCGCAGTACTGTGCGGGCAGCGCGGCGGATGGCCTTGACCGTGGGTGTCGTGCGGTTCCTGGCCGTCCAGGCCAGGGCGGCGGTGCTGGGTGGTACATCCGACACCTCTACGTAGCGCACACCGGGGCGGGGGAAGAAGTTCCGTGCGGCGGCGGGCAGGAAGGCGATGGCTTCGCCGTGGGCGACGGCCAGGAACAGCGCCTCGACATCGTGAACAACTGGCCCGTAGCGCACGGGTGTGCCGTCCGGGCGTGGGTCGACGGCCCAGAAGTCCCACCACGTCCGGGGGCATTCGGGCGGGACGTCGACGACCGGGCGCCCTGCCAGTTCGGCCACGGTGACGCTGGCCCGGCCGGCGAGCGGGTCATCGGACGGCAGGCAGGCCACACGTGGCTCGGTGGCGAGCGTCAGGGTCTCGATGCCCGGCGGCATGGGGGAGACGAGGAAGACCACGTCGACCTCACCCTCGGTCAGCGCCAGGACATGGTGTGCGATGTCGAGACTGCACACGTCGAGCCTGAGATCGGGGTTCCGCGCACGGAGTTCCGCCAGAATGGCTCGTGTGTAAGGCTGTTGGGCCTCCGCTCCGATGGAGCCGATCGCCAGCCGGCCCTGGGTGTGCCGGACCTGAGTCTGCGCGACGCGGCGTACACGATCCACTGACTCCACCGCTGTCCGGGCTTCCGGCAGCAGCACCTGACCCGCCGGTGTGAGTTCCACCCGGCGACTCGAACGCGCCACCAGGCCCACGCCGAGACGCCGTTCCAGAGCACGGATCTGGCGGCTCAACGCAGGCTGGCTGATGAACATACGCCGTGCGGCATTCCCGAAGTGCAACTCCTCCGCCAGCACGACGAACAGACGCAACTGATGCACGCTCGGCTCACGGAAGGAGCCGGCTGCCGAGCCCTTCCCGCCGTCGGCTAAGCCGCCCTCTGCCGAGGTATCCATATCCATCACGGTATCAATCCCCCCTCGGTCGGCATCGGTCTTCTCTTTACCCTGCACGATGCGCTCGGACAGGATGGGTCCAGACCACTCATCGCCGCGCCGGAACCGCGGGCAGTCCACGCGCTGTCCGCGACAGGAACGCGGCGTCACCTCACTGGGGGAAGCGATGTCGTTATCGAAACGCGTCACGGGCACCGCGCTCGCCGTCGCGGCGTTGACCGGCCTGGGCCTGGCCGGCCCCGTCACCGCGCACGCCACGACGACTGGCCCGGCCGCGCGGCCGGGTGGGGCCACGGATCACGTGGCCGTCGACACGGCGGGGCCGCGAGCCGCGGGCGCCTGCTGGGACGCCGGGATGAAGGTGGACCTGGAGGTCATACCCCACGAGGCGTACTACTGCCGCAACACCGCGCCGACCGCGGTGTACGGAGGTCCCAATTACCTCAACCAGGTCGGAACGCTGAACACCAGCACCAGTTGGTTCGTCTGCCGGGATGACGGCGGCGCCCCCAACGGTGAGACCGGCCCCCATCCCACCCGGTGGCTGTACGTGGTGGCGGATTCACCGCACGGCAAGATCGGCTGGGTGCCGGACAAGCACATCATCAGCGAAACCGACCCGGTCGAGCCCTGCTGGCAGCCGTGAGCCGGCCCGCCTGGTAGTACATCGCCAGACGCTCCCCACACCCCACCCCGGCGCGTCAGGGCCGGAAAGCCGCCCAGCGCACCCACGTGCGGACCTCGAAACTCGACGGCTGGGCCGTGGTGAGGGGGCGAGGAGGATGCCGCCCCGGCGCGGCGCTCGCCGCGCCGGGGGGGGGCTCGCCGCGCCGGGGGGTGCGGGAGCCCACCTCGGGTGCGGGTGCCCGCCTCGCGTCATAGAAGGGGTGGTTGCTGTAACGACAGCACACATCGACTCTTGATCGCGGTAGCCAGGTGGCCGGCGGCGGTGGCCGGACGGCGCTCGCCGAGGAGAATCGCTCCATGCGAATTGTGATCGTCACCGCCGGTTCACGCGGAGACGTCGCGCCCTTCACGGGACTGGGGCGGCGTCTGCTGGATGCGGGCCATCAGGTCGCCGTGGCCGCTCACCCGTCCTTCGCCGCACTCGTCGGCGGGTGTGGTCTCGACCACCGGCCTGTGCCGGGAGACCCGCAGGGGCTGATCCGGGACTTGGCCCGGGCGGCGTCACGGAAGGAGGCTCAGGCGTTGACGAAGGCGTACGCGGACGGGCTCGCCGATGGGGTGGCGGAGGCCGTGGCCGGCAGAGCCGATCTACTGCTCACTGCTTTCGGACCGGCACCGCTCAGCCGGACGGCCGGCGAAGCATTCGGCGTCCCCGTCATCGGTACCTATCTCGCACCGTCCTTCGCCACCGGACAGTTCCCGCTGCCCAACGCACGGAGCATCGATGAGCTGGGGCCGGAGGGCAACCTCGCCGCCGGCCGGGATGTGCTGAAGCGCGCGGAAGGGGTCTTCGCGGGCGCCGTGACCCGCCTGCGTGCTCGTCTCGGCCTGCCCGCGGGCGCGTCCCCGGCGCCGGTGGACGTCCGGCCGGTCTTCCACGGCTTCAGCCCGCTGGTAGTGCCGCGCCCCGAAGACTGGCCGTCGTGGGCCGAAGTGGCGGGCTACTGGTGGCCCGCACGCCCGGACGGCTGGCACCCCCCGGCCGAACTGGTCGACTTCCTCCAGGCCGGTCCGCCCCCGGTGTTCATCGGATTCGGCAGTATGGCGGCGGGGCAGGGGGAACGGCTCAGTGAGCTGGTGGCAGCGGCGGTGAAGCGGACAGGCGTGCGTGCGGTGGTCCAGACGGGGTGGGCCGATTTGAACGGCTGCGGCGCCGACGTCCTGGCCATCGGCGACATCCCGCACGACTGGCTGTTTCCTCGCACCGCCGCTGTCGTCCACCATGCGGGGGCAGGTACCACCGCAGCCGGACTGCGGGCCGGCGTGCCCGCAGTGCCCGTTCCCGTCATGGCCGACCAGCCGTTCTGGGCATCTCGCCTCTACGCGCTGGGAGTTGCCCCACGGCCCGTGCCGTTCCAGGAACTCACCGCCAATTCCCTCAGCGACGCGATCACGACCTGCCTGTCCGAGCCGTCGCATCGTCGCCGCGCGGCCGAACTCGCCCGCCAGATCGCCGCAGAGGACGGCACCGCACCGCTGCTCGTCCACATCGGCTCGGAGAGCGCCGGGTGAAGCCGCATCGCGGTGCTGCGCCAGGCTGCCCGAGTCACTGTGCCGCATCCAGTGCTGCCGAAACATGCAGACAATTCGAACGCCGTTGTCCCCCCCCGGGTCCGCCTCCCAGAGCCATGGGTAGACGCGTGTCGTGCCCGCGCCGACCACCATGCCGAACAGGACGACGCAGATGGAAGGCTCCCGGTGCGCCGGACGACCAGTAGGCGCATCGCCCGCAGAAACCCGGACTCCACCGAGGCCGGGAGACCGGATCGGCCCAGCGGCTTGTGCTCCGCCGGACGCTACTCGGTGCGCAGCGCCGTGGCCGTACGCGCCCTGGCCGCCCAGCCGGCCGGGACCAGCGCGCCCAGTACCGCGATCACGACCCCGCCCAGCCCCAACACGAGCAGCTGAACAGGCTCATACACGTCGAGGACCGGTGACGGCAGACGGGTGCCTATGGCACGCCCCATCACCGGCATGACGACACGGTGCAGCAGGTGCCCCGCGGGCACGCCCAGCAGCCCGCCGAGCACGCCGATTGCCGTCACCGGGGCGAGCACAAGGCTCACGGTCTGCCGCGGCGACATGCCGATCGCCTTGCAGACGGCCAGGTCGTGGATGCGTTCGCGGGTGTCGAGGACGACGGAGTTGAGTATGCCGAGGCCGGCGACGCAGACCAGTATGAGGGTGAGGAGCACTGCCATGGCGTCCATGATGAGGATGATGCCCTTGTGATCAGCGGGCGGGGCGGCCGTGGCGTCCCCGCCCAGCGGCCGCAGGACCACCGCGAGCTTGTGGGCGAACTCCTCGGCCGGGACGCCCGGCTTCACCCGGACGAGGAACGTGCTGGGCCTGGCCGACGGGAAGTCGGCCATGTACGCGTGGATCTGCGGCTCGCTGCCGGAGGTGTCGAAGGACTCGCCCACGATCCGCAGGTCGGCGCTGTCCTTCTCGTAGGTCACCCGCAGCGTGTCACCGACCTTGGTGCTGGTCCTTTGCAGGAAGCGCGTGGGCACGACGACCTGTCCCTTGCCGGTGATCCAGTGCCCGGAGAGCAGTTCGTAGCCGCCGGGGCTCGAATCGCCCTCGTACAGGCCGGCCCGGACGGAGCCGGAGACCCCGGCCACGGTGACCTCGGTGGGGAGCTTGCCGTAGTACGACTCCAGCCCCGCCTCGGACGCGAGGGCGGCCCGGACCCTCTCCGGGTCTCCAGCCTTCGGCCCGGACGCGCCGCTGCCGACGGGAGACGGGATCGCCGCACGGCCCCCCGCCCCAGGCGGCGGCGGAGGAGTGACCTCGTTCAGCCTGGCCGTCGTGACCGTGACCGCGGCGCGGCTCTCGGGATCCTGCGAGCCGCCTACCGCGCTCAGGGACGCGGTCAGTCCCACCGCGAAGGTCACCGCGGTCGTGCCGAATGCCACCGCGAGCAGCACCGCCAGGGCACGGACCGGATGCGTGAAGGGGGCTGCGAGGCCGTAGGTCACCGGCCGCGGCAGCGGCAGTCGTCCCGTCGCCCGGTGCGCCCACTGCCCACGTCCCGTGCGCGGCGCCCGGCCGGCCGCGAGGGCCCCGACCGTATCCAGTCGTCCGCCGCGCAGTGCCGGAATCAGCGCTGCGAGCCCCACGACGAGCAGTGCGACGGCCGGCACTGCGGCATCCACCCACCAGGCCACCGAGAGCGAGGCGGTGCCGTACACCGACGCCGTGTCCGCGAGCAGCGGCACCACCAGCAGGTTGCCCAGCACGACGCCCCCGGCGATGCCGGCCCCGGCCGGGATCAGTGCCTGGGCCACGTAGGCTCGGACGACCTGGAACGGTGTGAAGCCGATGGCCTTGAGGATGCCGATCCTGCGCAGACTGGTGCCGACCGCCCCGCTGATCACACTGCTGACGATGATCACCGACATCACGATGCCGAGCACACCGAAAGCCATCACGAACGGGACGGTCGCGGCCGCACCCTGATCCGCGGCGCGCCTGGTGTCCAGCCAGGACTGCGTACCCAGCAGCGCCCCGGGTCCCACGAAGGCGGCGATCTTCGCCCGGCCGGCGAGGATCTGCTCCTGCGTGCCCGCGGAGTCGAAGCGGTACAGCATCTGACTCCTGACGGAGTTGCCCGGCGCCGCCAGCGCGTCGACCTGCGCCGGGGTCGCCCAGGCGTCGGCGGACCTGCTGGCCGACACCGCGAAGCCGACGACCGAGAGGGCGGGGGTATCAGCGGCGCCCGACGCCCTGAGGGCGGAGCCGATCGCGACCAGGGGACTCTCCAAGGCCGCGCTGAGCACGATCTCTCCCGGCTTCTGCGCCCACCGGCCCGATTTCAGTTCCACGTGGTCCACGTCGGCGTCCGGACCGGACCGCCCGACCAGGGTCAACGTCGGCAGGCGAAAGCCCGTCGGGTCCACTGGGCGGAACTCTGTGGCCGGGTACGGTCCCGCGCTCGCGGTGACGCCGGTCAGCTTTCCGGTCTGCGCCAGCTCTCCCGGGCTCACCTTGGCCGGATCGTACTGGGCGGTGATGTGCGCACCCCGCTGTTTCTCGAACGCACGGTCGAAGGGTGCGGACGCGGCGACCATCAGCGCCCCGGCGACCACGGCCGAGGCCACGGCCATCATCGCGGCCACGGCGATCACCACCGTCTGCGCCCGCCGCCGGCCCAACCCGGAACGCACGACCCGGCCGAGCGCACCGGTACCGAACAGGCTCACCGGACGGCCCGCACACACGTGTCGAGAGCCACATGACCGTCGACCAGGTGGATCGTGCGGCTCGCGCACTCCTGCGCCAGCGTCAGGTCATGTGTCACCAGCACGATGGTCTGCCCGGCGCGGTGCAGATCCACCAGCAGATCGCGGACGCCATGAGCCGAGGCCGTGTCGAGCGCACCGGTGGGCTCGTCGGCGAGCAGCAGTGCAGGCCGGTTGACCAACGCACGGGCCACCGCGACCCGCTGGCGTTCGCCCCCGGACAGCCGGCCCGGGTAGACGCGGGCATGCTTGTGGATGCCCAGCATCTCCATGAGCTCACCCGCGCGGGCCGCAGCCTCACGCCGACCGGTCCCGGACAGCTGGGCCGGGAGCCGGATGTTGTCGGTGACGGTGAGGTCGTCGAGAAGATTGAAGAACTGGAACGCCATGCCGATGTACTCGCGGCGGAACCTCGCGAGGGCGTACTCGCTCAACCGGTCGATCCGTCGCCCGGCCACGGTCACGGCGCCATCGGTCGGCCGGTCCAGGCCGGCGACGAGGTTCAGCAGCGTGGACTTGCCGCTCCCGGAAGGACCCGTCACGGCAAGCGCCTCCCCCTTGGCGACGCTGAGCGTGAGCGGTCCGAGCGCCGGCGCGCCAGAGCTGCCGTAGCGCTTCGACACACCCTTCAGTTCGATCACTTGATGCATACGGTTGTCCGTCCTCACGGTCACGGGAGACACATGCCAGTGCTGGCCCTGAGAACTTAGACAGACCGCGTCCGGCGCGCGTCGGCCACGGAACCGACACCACACCCTCCCCACGGAGGATCCTGCCGAGGAGTCATCCGTGAGAAGTCCCTCGGTCATCCGTGAGAAGGAGGCCCGGGGAAGGGCATGCCCCCTCGGGCAGGTGGATGCGGACCGGGCGGCGAGCCCAGCACAATGCACTGATGATCACGGAAGACCGGCGCAGCCGGCATCGACAACTCATCGACACGCTGCGCCCGGAGGCGAAGCCGGCCCCGCTGTCGAGGCGAGCGGTACGTGCCGATGTGGTGCTGGCCGTTGTACTGACCGTCGTCGCCCTGATCGTGGCGGTGCGCTACCCCGGTCAGGGACCGGCCGACGTCAACCCGCCTGCGGTGGATATCGGGACAGGTGTCCCGGCCCCGCCCTCGCCACCCGGCCCCGCCCAGTTGCCCGTGGCGGAAGGACACTCCCCTGTGCCGTGGGTCCTGGTCGTGCTGTCGGCGCTACCACTGGCGGTCCGGCGCCGTTATCCGCTCACGGTGTTCGTGGTGGTCCTGGGCGCGGCACTGGCCATCGGCAGTTCCGCGACCTGGATCACCGTATCGGCCTGTGTCGTCGGCGCCTACAGCGCCATTGTGCACAGCCGATACCGGACAGTGGCGATCGCCGTCCTGGTGGTGGCCGCCGCGCTGTCCGGTCTCGCTTTCCGCGATGCGGGCCCCGTGGTCCCCGGATGGTCCAGCCCGGGCTTCGTGCTCCTGGTGGCAGGGATGCTGGCCAGCCTCGTCCGCTTCCTCCAACTGCGCCTCGCCTCCAGCCGGGACCGGCTGACAGAACTGCAGACCGCTCAGGAGGAGGCCATGCGTCGCGCCGTCGAGGAGGAGCGGGCCCGCATCGCCGCCGAACTGCACGACGTCGTGACCCACAATGTGAGTGTGATGGTGATCCAGGCGGGCGCGGCCCGCAAAGTGATGGACACGGCGCCCGAGCAGTCGAAAGAGGCACTGCTGGCCGTCGAGGCGGGCGGCAGGGCCGCCATGACCGAACTCCGCCACGTCATGGGCCTGCTGGCTGCCCCGGACCACGAAAGGCCCGACAGCCTGGAACCCCAACCTGGGCTCGCGCAGCTCGACGCGCTCGTCGACCGGATACGCGCCGCCGGTACGCCCGTGAGCGTCGGAGTGTCGCTTCCGTCGGATCTGTCACCCGGCGTGGACCTCGCCGCATACCGCGTCGTACAGGAGGCGCTGACCAATACGATCAAACACGCACGCGGTGCCCAGGCAACCGTCACGATCGCTCACACCGATACCTGCCTGGAGATCGAGATAGCCGACACCGGTGGCGTCGAGGATGCTCCGCCGGTGCAGAGCAACGGCCGCGGCCACCTGGGGCTGCGCGAACGGCTGGCCGTCTACAACGGTGAGCTGACGGCCGGACCGACGCCGTCAGGCGGCTACCGTGTGACAGCCCTCATCCCACGGAGCACGCGATGACCGTGGACCGGACACCCCTGCGCGCCGTCATCGCCGACGACCAAGCCCTCGTACGCACCGGCTTCAAGATGATCCTTACCGCGGACGGCATCGAAGTGACGGCCGAGGCCGCCGACGGCATCGAAGCCGTCGCAGCCGTCCGCCGCACGCGGCCCGACGTCGTCCTCATGGACATCCGGATGCCGCAGATGGACGGCATCGAGGCCACCAGGCGCATCATCGACGACGCCGGCCCGACCGGAACGCGGGTCGTCATCCTCACCACCTACGACCTCGACCACTACGTCTACGCCGCCATCACTGCCGGCGCCAGCGGCTTCCTGCTCAAGGACGTGACCCCCGAACACCTGGTCTCCGCCCTGCGCCTGGTACAGACGGGCGACGCCCTCCTCGCGCCCACGATCACCCGTCGGTTGATCGAGCGCTTCGCCCCACACGACGAACCGCAGACCATCGCCCCGCACCGCGATCTGTCCGGCCTGACCCCGCGTGAACTCGAAGTGCTCCGCCTGCTCGCGACGGGACTCAGCAACGCCGAACTCGCCTCCCGGCTGTTCCTCAGCCCGACCACGGTCAAAAGCCATGTCGGCCGCATCCTGTCGAAACTGGACCTGCGTGACCGCGTTCAGGCCGTCGTCTTCGCCTATGAGTCGGGGCTGATCGCCCCCGGCGGAGGAACGTAGATACACCATTCCTGAGGCAAGGCCCTGTCCGGAACGTGCGGCACGAGCGGCCGGCGTGCAGTGTGCCGGGCTTGCGTCGACGGGAACCTCGCGGGGATCGGATCGGAGGTATGCCCTTCACCAGCGGGATCAGCGCCTGGCTGTCGTGGACGTTGGCACCGGAGATGCCGACAGACACGGGCAGACCGGTCCGCTCGGTGATCAGGTGGATCTTCGAGCCGTACTTACCCCGGTCGACAGGATTCGGACCCGAACGACGACTTCGGCAACTGCTGCCACATGCAGCCCGACGTCGCCACGAACACGATCGCTGCCAGAACCTCGCGGTCGCCGTGCCGACGTCGGCCGTCACCCTGAGGCCGCGATGGCACCTCCGGCACGACCTTCTGGAACAGTTCCCACAGCTTGTCCGGCACCAGCCGAACCCACAGCCCACTCACCAAATAAGATGACCTCTTATACCACACGATCGCAATAGCCTGTAATCGAGTTGGGGATCCTGTCCATCTCCCAGTCGTTTATCCCCTGTGACAGCGATGACGGAGCAGACGCAGGGAGGGCCTTCGGATGAGCGGTGGCTGCGGCGCTGTGTATGTCGCCTTCGAGCATCCGGCTTTTGGCACCGCCCTCATGGTGGGTGTCGGTGTGGTGACGCTGCTGCATCTCGTGATGAAAGAGCACTGACCGCACGCCGCTCGTTTCTGCTCGAATCACTGACCAGGAGGGGCAGAAGTTGCAGCAGATCGTGCGTCGGGGCAGTACCAGCTCGGTGCGCTACTGGTGGGCGATGATGCTGCTCGCTTCGGCCGGCGGGAACCGGGTGCCTGTGATCGCAAAGCTGGTGCAGGCCGACGAGGACATCGTCCGCGACGTGATCCATCGGTTCAACGAGATCGGCCTGGCCTGCCTGGACCTTCGGTGGGCGGGAGGCCGTCCCCGCCTGCTCAGCGATGACGACGAGGACTTCGTCGTGGCGACGGCTACTACCCGCCCGACCAAGCTCGGCCGGCCCTTCACCCGCTGGTCGATCAGGAAGCTCGCCGCCTTCCTGCGGATAGTGCACGGCCGTGTGATCAGGATCGGACGAGAGGCGTTACGGTGCCTGCTCGCACGCCGCGGGGTTACCTTCCAGCGGACCAAGACATGGAAGGAGTCACCCGACCCGGAGCGCGAGGCCAAGCTGGACCGGATCGAGCAGGTGCTGGAGCGCTTCCCGGACCGGGTGTTCGCGTTCGACGAGTTCGGGCCGCTCGGGATCCGGCCCACCGTCGGGTCGTGTTGGGCCGCTCAGGGCCGGCCCGAGCGGCATCCCGCGACCTACCACCGCACTCACGGGGTGCGCTACTTCCACGGCTGCTACTCGGTCGGCGACGACACCCTGTGGGGCGTCAACCGCAGGAAGAAGGGCGCCGCGAACACTCTGGCCGCGCTGAGGTCGATCCGCGAGGCCCGCCCGGACGGCGCCCCGGTCTACGTGATCCTGGACAACCTGTCCGCCCACAAGGGCGAGAAGATCCGGCGCTGGGCGAAGAAGCACCGGGTCGAGCTGTGCTTCACCCCGACCTACGCGTCCTGGGCCAGCCCGATCGAGGCGCACTTCGGGCCGTTGCGGCAGTTCACCGTCGCCAACACCCAACCACCGCAACCACACCGCGCAGACCCGCGCTCTGCACGCCTACCTGCGCTGGCGCAACGCCAACGCCCGGCATCCCGACGTCCTCGCCGCCCAGCGCCGCGAACGCGCCCGCATCCGCAGCGAGAAAGACGTCCGCTGGAGCAGACGCCCCCTCGCCACCGCGGCCTGAAGAACCCGGCGAACCTCACCCGGTCACAGAACTAGCCGGCGTAGGGGTTGCCACCGAGCCAGGTGGTGCCGTCGATCAGTTCACGCGTCGCGTCCAAGTGACCGCTATGGCAGGCAACTTCGGTGAGCACGTGGATCAGGATGTGCCGCACGTCAGGCAGCCGCCAAGCCGGCCAGATCTCCACGGGCCAGGCGGCGGGCTCCTGCTCGGGCGTGGCAGCGGCGAGCACGGCGTCCGCCCGCGCGATGGCCGCCCGGTAGTCGGCGAAGACCTCCTCGGTGCCCATCCCTTCGGGTACGTACCAGTGCGCCTCCGCGCCCGCCGCGAGCTGGGCGGCCACATCTGGCTCACCCGCGATCACCCCGGGGAACCAGAAGCGTTCGACATCCAGGGTGAGGTGGCGCACCAAAGCCAGGCAGCTCCAGCCGCTGGGCAGCACCGGCCGCCGCAGATCTTTCTCCGAGAGCCCTTCGAGGATCCCGAGAACGTGCTCGCGCTGATGGTCCAGAGCGCCCTTGAGGGCATCGAGTTCGGCGTTCACTGGACGGCGCACAGTTCGGCGAGGCGTTCCAGGGTGCTCGCCATCTGCGTCTGCAACTTCCGTACTCGTCATCCGCGCGCCTCCGTCAACCGTAGAGCATGAGCCTGACTCCGGCCTGGACGCTACACCGGGGGTACGACAAAGCCTGGCCGAGCGTGCAGCCACGTCATCCGACACTCGCCGCCCCGGCAAACCTTCCCAGTCAAAGCACTGGGCGGCCCCGCTGGGCCGCCCAGCAGCTGGTGGTGGTGCGAGGTTGCCTCGGCCTGATGTCCTGTGCCGTCACGGGCGCGGTCTCGGCGCCCGGGGCGGACAGTTGAGGACGCCGGGTCGGACCGGGCCGGCGCTCCGCCGCGGCTCGACGGCCGGTGCGCGGCCCTTCTCGGCGAACTGGCCGCCGACGCCCTCGCCCTGCTCACTGGATCTGCTGGGTCGGTGGTGTTGGACCTGCGGCCGTGGCAGTCGACCAGGGCCGACAAGTCACCGGCGGCTCGCCCCGACGCCCTGCTTGTCGACACCGCTACCGCGTTCGACGCCGTCCTGTACACCCCCGCACTGAGCCCGGCGGGGCACACTTGCACCTCCTGAAGCCGGCGGGACGTAGCCGCGTCGGGCGCCGTGATCCGGGTGGGTTGGTGATGCGGAAGCGTCTGGGGTTTCCACCTCGGGTGGTGGCGCGCAGTCCGTAGCGCCTTGGGCCGCCGGATCATCGCGTTCAGTCTCATGGGCGGAGTCGCGAGCGGCCCCGACATCGAATTGATGCGCATCGGCTTGGCAGCTTTGCTACTGGACGGCATCCGTGCCATCACCGAGTACGTCTATGGTGATCACCCGGTGGCATTCGATGACGAGGGTCTACGGGCGCTGCTGCGCTCTCACTTC